>JBJEOU010000035.1:0-3573 GCA_051880875.1 Ruminococcus sp.
AAAATATGGTGGCGATGGCTTGTGCAGGGGGAGAGCCTATGAAATCCTGCTTTAGTGTTGTGGATATTACAGTTCTTTTGGAGAAACACAGATTTCTCATATATGAGCTGATGAACACACAGGCTATTGAGGAAAAATATTTCAGGGGAAAGGGAAATCACCTTTCAGCCTTTGAACACATCAACCTTGTAAATGCTGTTTTTAAGTAAATAAATATATTGCTATAAAAAAGGAAAAGCCGGTGGGTTTGTGATGATAGAATCACAACTCATCGGCTTTTGTAATGGTTAAAAGATTGATATGTATATTTACTCACTATGATTTTTTTGTTGTCTAAGTCTAAGATATTTGTTTTTTGTAGCCATTCCGCCCCTTATATGGCGTTCGCATTTGTTGATTTCCAGCACCTTCTTAACCTCTGTGTAAAGAGAAGGATTTATCTTTTTCAGCCTTGAGCTGACATCCTTGTGGACGGTGCTTTTGCTTATTCCGTATTTTTTGGCGGTCTGGCGCACAGTATCACCGCTTTCTGCAATATGTGTTCCCAATGTAACAGCTCGTTCTTCCACAATTCCTTTCACATATTAACCCTCCCTTTAAGGATAGTTAATGATATGCAGGGGGTTTTGCGGATAGTACACAAAATGAGCTGAAAATTATTCTCCTTTAATGGTGATTACAGCAACATCAAGGGGATTAAAGAGCCTTGGAATATTGTGAGAGGTGTTAAGCCCTGCGGATATAATCATACTTGCCTTTCCGTTTGAGTAATATCCCTTTGAATATTTGGGCATAAAGCCTTGCTCGGGAGCGTAAACTCCCCCTACAAATGGGATTCTGAAAATTCCTCCGTGGGTGTGACCGCTTACCATAAGGTCAATGTTGTACTCGTCAAATCCCCACACATATGTTTCCGGATAGTGGCACATCAGTATGGAAAAGTGGCTGTCGTCCTCCTGACTGAGGTATTCTTGAAACAGCTTGTTTTCGTCGTTGTCGTAGTCAGGTGCGTAATACTCAAAGAATGGAAATGCTTTCAGTCCTGCAATGGTAATTTTGTCACCGTCTTTGGTAGTAAAGTCGGTCATCTCATTTACCAGCATAATGGCACCGGTACTGTCTATGGCATTTTTCAGGTCGTTGAGATACTGCCCGTTGTGGCTATTGTAAAACTCTTTTTCATGGTTTCCAAGTGTGTAATAGACAGGAAAATCCTTTGCAAGTGTATTGCACAGGTCGACAACACCTGAGTAGTCGCCGTTGTCGTTGTCCACCATATCCCCAAGTATCAAAACAAATTCAGGGTTGGCGTCCTTTACTTTCTCTGCCAGACGGCTGTTTTTCTCTCCGAAAACTCTGCCCTCGGAGTCGGAAATTGCAACGAAGGTTGTCTGACCTTTTATCTTTGTGGTTTCTATGGTGTAGTGGCTGTAGGTCAATATGAAGTTGCTGAATATAATATTAACTGCAAAAAAGATAATCAATGCAGAAAATATGCACAGCAAAATTGTCTTTATTTTGTGCTTTTTAAAAAACATTTTATCACCTGTCACCATAATAACACTATTTAAAATATTGTGCAAAATCTAAATAAATTTATGTGGTATTGATTTGATAAATGTGTTATAATACACTTTAAAGATTGTAACAAGAAGTAGTATATTAAGGGCAATATGTTGTGCCAAAGGGGGAATAACTGTGGGTGAGCCTTTGGAAATAGAGCGAAAGTGGCTTATTGAGTACCCAAACATTGAGGAACTTTCCAAAATGGATGACTACGATTACACAGAAATATGGCAGACCTATACTGACTATATGGAGCATAATGCCTTCGGCAGAATCCGCAAAAGGGGAAAAGACGGTAAATACACCTACACAAAAACCTTCAAGAGGAAAATTTCTGATTTGACCCGTGTGGAGTACGAGGAGGAAATTACCCCGGAAGAGTACAAAAAAATTATGGAGTACAGAAAAAAGGGGTATAATACCATTAACAAGGTAAGGCATACCTTTATGTACAAGGACTTTAAGTATGAGGTGGATGTTTTTCCATTCTGGGATGACAGAGCCTTTCTGGAATGTGAGGTTGACAGCGAGGACACAGAAATCCCCATACCGGACTGTGTTAGGATTATAAAAGAAGTCAGCTTTGACAGCCGATACAAAAATTCCGTCCTTGCACAAAAAATAACAACTGAGGAATTATAAAATATAAAGTTAATATATACCGTTTGTGCGGTGATATTTGGAAGAGAGTTGGTAGATTATGAAACTAAGTACATTATACAAAGAGGGAAAAACAGTTCTTTCATTTGAGGTTTTTCCTCCCAAAAAGACAAGCGCAGTAGAAACAGTTTACAAGGCTCTTGACGAGCTTGCATCATTAAAGCCTGCCTACATTTCCGTTACATACGGTGCAGGGGGAACAGAGGCAAACAACACCGCCCTTATTGCTTCAAAGGTGAAATCCCTTGGTGTTGAGCCTTTGGCACACCTGACCTGTGTGAATAACGACAGGGAATCTGTGGAAAGAGAGTTACAGCAGTTTAAGGAAAAGGGCATTGAAAATATCCTTGCCCTGCGTGGCGACATTGTCCCGGACATTGAGCCGAAAAAGGACTTTTTACATGCCAGCGACCTTTGCGAGTATATTCAGCAAAGGGGAGATTTTGAGCTTGCAGGAGCCTGCTACCCCGAAATGCACCTTGAAGCAAATTCAATGGTTGAGGATATCCGCAACCTTAAAACAAAGGTTGAAAAGGGCGCAACACACCTTATCTCTCAGCTTTTCTTTGACAATTCTGCATTTTACAGCTTTATGGATATGGTGAGATGTGCCGGAATTGATGTTCCTGTTTCTGCAGGAATTATGCCTGTTACAAACAAAAATCAGATTGAACGAATGGTGTCAATGTGCGGTGCAAGTCTGCCTGCTAAATTTGCAAAGATTATGCAGAGATACGAAAATAACCCCGAGGCACTAAGGGACGCCGGAATTGCCTATGCTGTGGAACAGATTGTTGACCTTATGGCAAACGGAGTTGAGGGTATTCACCTTTACACAATGAACAACCCTTATGTTGCAACAAAAATTACTGAAGCGATTGGAAACTTGTTATGATAACATTGTCATCCCTTGACAGAGCCGAAGCTCTCCGCTATATGGGAGGTCACGGCGTAAATCCCGACAACATAACAAAAGCCTTGATGGATAAGGCGGAGGAGGATATCCTCACAATTTGCCGTCCTGTATATACCTTTACCGAAATTCCCAAGGACAGCCCTGTACTTGGGGGAGAGGATATAAAAAAGGTGATTAAGGACAGCGAAAAGGTTGTGCTGATTGCGGCAACCCTGGGCATTTATGTGGATAAGCTGATTCGTAAAGCGCAAATCACCGATATGGCACAGGCTGTTGTGCTTGACGCTATGGCGTCTGTTGCCATTGAACAGTTTATGGACAAAATTGAACTTGAGCTTTCAAAGAGGTACAGGGGACATTACTTTACAAACCGTTTCAGTCCCGGATACGGCGACTATCCCCTTGAAAAGCAAAAAGAAATTGTAAAGCTC
>JBJEOU010000036.1:0-3563 GCA_051880875.1 Ruminococcus sp.
TGGAGGCATAAAGCTATGGAAGTTTTAATCAAAATTATCACCTGCTTTTTTGCAGGAATGGGCGCAGGCCTGGGCACAGGCTTTGCAGGAATGAGCGCTGCTGCGGTTATCAGTCCAATGCTTATTGTGGTTTTGGGAATGCCTGCCTATCAGGCTGTGGGAATTGCCCTTGCAAGCGATGTGCTTGCCAGTGCGGTAAGCGCCTACACATACGGAAAAAATAAAAATCTTGATGTAAAAAACGGTGTTGTTATGATGATAACGGTGCTGATTTTTACAATGGTGGGCAGTTACATCTCCTCTTTGATTCCCAACACGGCAATGGGTGGATTTTCGGTAGTTATGACCTTTTTGCTGGGCATAAAATTCATTGTCAAGCCTGTTATGACCACCAAAGAGGCTATGGAAAGCGTCAGCCCCAAAAAGCGGATGATTCAGTCTGTGGTGTGGGGAACTCTGGTTGGCTTTATCTGCGGATTTATCGGTGCCGGCGGAGGAATGATGATGCTCCTTGTGCTGACAAGTGTGCTGGGTTATGAGCTGAAAACGGCTGTGGGAACAAGCGTGTTTATTATGACATTTACAGCCTTTACAGGCTCTGCAAGCCACTTTGCCATTGGCGGAATGCCCGATATGCTCTGCCTTATTCTCTGCATTATTTTTACTTTGCTGTGGGCAAGAATAGCGGCTAAGTTTGCAAACAAAGCTGAACCTAAAACCCTTAACCGTGCCACAGGTGTTGTGCTGACGGCTCTGGGCGTTATAGTGTTTATCATAAATCTGTTGAAGTAGCTGAATGTATAGGGTGCATATTTTGTATGGCAAAATCACTATGTGAGTTTTTCTGCAAGTAGCATTATTCGTTAAAATAAACGGAAATATTTTAGATGAAACAGACTTGCTTGAAATATTTTTAAATATGTGGTAAAATTCTTCTGAGATATTTTAATTATATAATTTTTATTTTTTAAGGAATAAAGAAATAAAAATTAATAAGTATTTTGAGGGGTATAAAATGAAAAAGAAAAAATTAGTAAGTATTGTTTTGTCATTAGTGATGGTATGTTCTTCTTTTGCGGGTCTGACTGCCTTTGCAGACGAAACAAGTCAAGGTGCAAAGTCAAAAACTGCTCTTTCAGTTGGGGGAGTACTTCCCACTGACGAATCCCTGTTATCGGGAACGATTGGGGAATGTACTTGGTCTTTTGAAAAAGATTCTAATATAATGAAAATATCAGGTAACGGCTCTATGGAGCAATACAACGCATATACGGAACTTCCTTGGTATAGCTGGAGGGAAAATATTGAAAAGGTAGTTATTGAGGAAGGCGTTACTGTAATCTGCCACTGGGCTTTTTATGAATGCAAGAACCTTAAGGCGGTTTCAATCCCCGACAGCGTTATAGAAATTGGTCATGGTGCGTTTCGTGAATGTGAAAGCATTACACAGGTATCCATTTCTAAAAATGTTACTATGATATGGGCTACTGCATTTGCCGGTTGCAAAAAGCTTGAAAAAATTGAAGTTGATGAAAATAATATCTGCTATTCATCCATAAACGGTGACCTGTATGAAGACTGGTATCAGATGGAATTAATGCAGTATGCTTTGGGAAAGCCTGACACCGAATTTACAATCCCTGACAATGTAGAAAGAATTGATATGTATGCTTTTGCAAGCAGTGACAATCTTGTTACTGTAAAAATACCCAACAGTGTAAAGGAAATTGATTTTAATGCATTTGAAAAATGCACAAACTTAACCGAAATCACTATACCCGGAACTGTTGAAGAAATTCACGGTTTTACATTTAACGGTTGTAAAAAATTAACCAAAGTAGTTTACAGCAACGGTATAAAGGAAATAGAAGGCGGAGCTTTTTATAATTGCGAAGGATTAACCGCATTTACAATTCCCAACACCGCTGAGGAAATTGGTAACAAAGCGTTTTATAGCTGTAAAAATCTTAAGAAAATTACAATCCCAAAAAGCGTAACAAAAATAGGAGATTATGCTATTGGCTATTACTTTGCTTACTACGATGGTGCATCCCACGATGATAAGGTGGAGGACTTTGTAATTTACGGCTATTTGGGTACTGCCGGCGAGGAGTACGCACTTGACAACGGATTTAAGTTTGTATCTTTGGGTGACGCAAGAAAAACTCAGAAGATAACAGGTGTAAAGTCCCAGTATGTTACATCAGCCGGAAAGTCCTTTAGTCTGAACGCTAAGGCAAACACAAAGCTTACCTACACAAGCAGTAACAAGAATGTTGCTGTGGTTTCCTCAACAGGTAAGGTTACAGTAAAAAGCGGCGGCAGTGCAGTAATCACAATAAAGGCACCTGAAAACAGACTGTATAAGTCCGCAAGTGCAAAGATAAAGATTGTTTCCGCACCGAAGAATTTTTCTTCAAAAGAAGTATCAAAGGTGAAGAAAACAGGAACAAAGGCAAAGTTATCTTGGAAAAAACTTGCCGGTGCAAGCGGTTACACAGTGCAATACGCAACAAGCAAAACCTTTAAAAAAGCAAAGAATGTAAAGGTGAGCAAAACAACCGCCACAATCACCGGACTGAAAAAGGGAAACACCTACTACGCAAGGATAAATGCCTACGCTAAAATTTCAGGTAAGAAGTACACCAACAAGTGGTACACAGTAAAATTTAAGATGTAATCAGCATAGATTATAAAGAAAAAGCTCGGTTTTGCCGAGCTTTTTCCATACCTCTTTATTTACACTCTCTTTTGTTTCTTTTCCATCCTTTTCCAGTTGACAAAGCCGTAAATATCGTTTATAAGGAACATAACAAAGCACACAACCATTGAAATATATGACCTGTCCTCCAGAGATGCAAAGCACCAAAGAACAATCAGCACAACATCATTCATTCCGTAGGCTATGGCATAATAGGGACTTCGTAGTGTAGTCAGTCCTACGGCAAAAAAACTGGTGGCTATAGAAATGGTGCTGAAAAACATATTTGCGGTGTTGAAATACAGGAGTATAAAGTAGAACGCAAATGTTACACCACAGGTCAGCAGGGTGAGGTTAAGGATATGGATTTTTTTCAGCTTTGCAACCTTCACCTCAGGCTTTCCTGCCTTATAAGGATTTTTTATCCAGGTGAAAACTGATACCGCCGAAATTGGTGCGGTCATTCCAAGGTAGGTGATAACCTCGCCGTAATATGCGTATGAATAGGATATAACTCCGTACATAATGCTGAAAATAACCATTAGTAGTGGCCCGAAAACATCCCCCTTAGCCATAAAAATCAGAGAGGTTACTCCGATTGCCGAGGCAATAACAGAGGGGATTCCCTGTGTACCGCCCAAAAGGGAGGTCACTATAACCACAGTTAATGAAAACAGATAGATTATCCATTGTGTTTTTGTAAGACCCTTAAAGGGATTGCGAATTTTCATATTTCCTCCGAATGAATTTTGAATTTTTTACTTTGCAAACAAAAAGCACCTGCGATGTATATCTTCAAAGACCTAACGATATACACACAGGTGCAAAGCACCACTACCCGGTGGCAGTCAATTTATTTTTT
>JBJEOU010000037.1:0-3561 GCA_051880875.1 Ruminococcus sp.
CCGGCATCGGTTAGAAAAATTATTTATCAACCTTTGGAAGTCCGGCAAATCCCTTTTCAAGATCTTCGTCGGTTGGGATGTAGTCGCTCATCTCGCCGTCATTATACTTTTGATATGCTACCATATCAAAGTATCCTGTGCCTGTAAGACCGAACAGAATTGTTTTTTCCTCTCCTGTTTCCTTACATTTTAATGCCTCGTCAATAGCAACTCTAATAGCGTGGCTGCTTTCGGGAGCAGGTAAAATACCCTCAACTCTTGCAAACTGTTCAGCAGCAGCAAAAACTGAGGTCTGCTCAACCGAGGTTGCCTCCATAAGTCCGTCATCATAGAGCTGGGAAAGTGTAGAGCTCATTCCGTGATAACGCAGTCCGCCTGCGTGGTTAGCAGAAGGAATAAATCCGCTGCCCAGGGTATACATCTTAGCCAGAGGGCAAACCATTCCGGTGTCGCAGAAGTCATAAGCATACTTACCTCTTGTGAAGCTGGGACAGGAAGCAGGCTCAACGGCAATAATGCGATAGTCAGCCTCGCCCCTGAGCTTCTCTCCCATAAACGGAGAGATAAGTCCTCCCAGGTTGGAGCCGCCTCCGGCACAGCCGATGATAATATCGGGCTTGATTCCGTATTTATCCATAGCAGTCTTTGCCTCAAGACCGATAACCGACTGGTGAAGCAACACCTGATTTAACACGCTTCCCAAAACATAGCGATAGCCCTCTGTTGAGGTTGCAACCTCAACAGCCTCGGAAATAGCACATCCAAGGCTTCCTGTTGTACCGGGATGCGCCTCTAAAATCTTTCTTCCAACGGCTGTGGATGTTGAAGGCGACGGTGTAACGCTTGCTCCGTAGGTTCTCATAACCTCTCTTCTGAAAGGCTTTTGTTCATAGGATACCTTAACCATATATACCTTACAGTCAAGACCAAAGTAAGAACAAGCCATTGAAAGTGCGGTACCCCACTGACCTGCGCCTGTTTCGGTGGTAACACCCTTCAGCCCCTGCTTTTTAGCGTAATATGCCTGAGCTATTGCGCTGTTAAGCTTGTGGCTTCCGCTGGTATTGTTGCCTTCAAATTTGTAGTATATCTTTGCAGGTGTGTCCAGGGCTTTTTCAAGGAAATATGCTCTGATAAGGGGTGACGGACGGTACATTTTGTAAAAATTCTGAATTTCCTCGGGAATATCAAAGTATGCGTCGGTGTCGTTAAGCTCCTGAGCAACAAGCTCCTCACAGAATACCGGATAAAGCTCCTCAGCCTTCATCGGCTCAAGTGTTGCGGGATTGAGCAGGGGAGCAGGCTTGTTTTTCATATCAGCTCTGACATTATACCATTTTGTGGGAATCTCTTTTTCGTCAAGATAAATTTTGTATGGGATTTTCTTCTCTTCCATTGATTTAACCTCCTGAATTTTGTTTTGTAGGAAAATACTGATTAAATCATTTGCACAATATGTGTAAATAACGTTAGCGTGATTTATTCAGTGTTTCCTTAGTAAAACACTTTATATTTTAATGCTTTAAAGTGCTAATTTGTATTATTATAACATAAAATTATTCAGATGTCACGCTATTTTGTAAAATTGTTTTGTAATTTTGTAGAAAGATTTTTTAAAAATTCTATTGTAGAGACTAAAGAATTATGATAATGTAATATTTAGAGATATTTATGAATGTTCTGAGTTAATAATAACATAAATTCCTTGCCGATATGAGAAAAACAGGGAATGACATATACCGATGAACAAATCAAAGAGAGGAGATTTACAAATGGATAAGCGGTCGGTGATTCAGTATCTGGAGGAAAGAGCAGAGGACTTTTATAAGTTGAGTGATAAAATCTGGGAAAATGCTGAAATTCGGTTCAAAGAGAAGCAATCAGTAAAGGATTATGTTGCTTTTCTGGAAAATGAAGGCTTTTCAGTAACCGTTGGAGATGCAGGTCTTAAGACGGGATTCCATGCCCAGTGGGGAAGCGGAAAGCCTGTGATTGGATTTCTGGGAGAGTATGACGCTCTTGCAGGGTTGAGCCAAAAGGCAGGTGTTTCTGTCAAGGAGCCTTTGTCTAAAGAGGGAAACGGACATGGCTGCGGTCATAATCTTCTTGGTGTGGGTGCACTAATGGGGGCTGTGGGCTTTAAGCATTATTTGGAAACGGAAGGGAAAACCGGAACCGTGGTGTTTTTCGGATGTCCGGCCGAGGAAGGCGGAAGCGGAAAAACATTTATGGCACGTGAGGGCTGCTTTGATAAGCTTGATTTGGCATTAAGCTGGCATCCTAACGATTGCAATATGATGCCTCCCGGACCGGTTTTGGCTAATGACTCCATCCGTTATAGCTTTACCGGTAAAGCGTCCCATGCGGCGGCGGCACCGGAGGCGGGAAGAAGTGCACTTGATGCCCTTGAGTTGATGAATATAGGGGTTCAATTCCTCAGAGAGCATATTCCGTCAACTGCAAGAATTCATTATGCCATAACGGACGCCGGAGGAATTTCGCCGAATATTGTTCAGCCCTATGCTTCGGCACTGTATCAAATCAGAGCGCCCTTTGCACCTGAACTCTCTAATCTTTATGAGCGTGTCAATAATATAGCAAAAGGCGCAGCCATGATGACCGATACACAGGTTGAAATCAAATTCCTGAAAGGAACCAGCAACACAGTGCTGATTCCGGCGCTGGATGAGGTAATGTACAAAAATATGCAGGAAATTCCAAACCCTGTTGAGGGTGCAGAGGATATTTCATTTGCCCGTGAAATCGTCAAAACCCAGATGCCTGAAGACAAAATTCCTGAAAATGTGTTTGATTTAAATCCCAAAAAATGGAACAAGTCGGGAAGCATTCCGATTCCGGGTTCCTCCGATGTGGGAGATGTGAGCTGGGTTTGTCCTGTTTCACAGTGCGGCACAAGCACTTGGCCGGTAGGAACTGCTCCCCACAGCTGGCAGGCTGTCGCCTGTGGTAAGAGTGATTTTGCCCACAGGGGAATGTTGTATGCCGGTCAGATTATCGCAGCAACGGCTGTCGATGTTTGCAATAATCCCGAAATCATAGAAAGTGCATGGGAACAGTTAAAAGAGAGAACAGGGAACCATCCGTATCATTGCCCGATTCCACAGGAAATTACACCGGAAATCCTGGAGTCTGAAACAACATAAGCGCCAAGGGATTTTTCGTTTGCTTAAGAATATAAAAAAGAGAAGTTTGCTGTTTTTGTGTTTTATTTGTTCGTACGTTAAGGAAACATATTGTACTTCAAACAAATATATGTTGTACTTTTATTTAATACGAACGATTCGAATAAAAGGGACTGAAAGGTGGCAAATTATACAGAGGAGCAATGGAACGCTAAAAAGGCTCAGTTTATGGAAAAGTGCTTTAACGGCTTTACCCAGTTAGGACTTCACGGCACCGGTATTCGTACCTTGGCTAAGCATTGCGAATATAACACATCTATGATTTATACATATTTCAAGGATTTGGATGACCTTATCATTTAATCCACCGGATGCTGTATGAGTAAGGTCGGTTAAGGTTACCGTAAAATAGGCAATA
>JBJEOU010000038.1:0-3521 GCA_051880875.1 Ruminococcus sp.
AGAGTTGCCATATCCTTGCTGTCCAATAATAAACAGTAATAGTAGAAAAACAGTCCGGCAAAGAAGTAATAAACAGCCAGAACAACATATCCCACAGCTGATGTGAAGAATGAGCTAAGCTCTTTTTTAAGTATCGCTGTCATTATTTTTTGCCCCCCTTAAATGTATTTTTTGATGTAAGCCTCAGGTATGCTTCCTCAAGGCTCATACCTCCCTCGTTCATAGAGAGTATGGGCAGATTATTCTTAGCCATAACATTAAACACACCTCTGCGGATATCAACTCCGCTTTCGTGCTCAACATTATAAACATTGCAATCCTGGGAATTCTGCCTTTCCACACTGACCTTCTGCACACCGTCAACGGTATTAAGGGCAGAAGTAACAGCAGAAGTGCTTCCCTCAACCTCAAGTGTAAGGGTTGATTTGCCTGTTATTGCAGAGGAAAGCTCGTTAACCTTTGTATCAGCAACAATTTCACCGTCGCTGATTACAATAACCCTGTCGCATATTGCGGAAATTTCCGAGAGAATGTGGGAAGAAAAGATAACCGTGTGCTTTTTTCCCAGGCCCTTAATCAGTCCTCTGAATTCCCTTATCTGTGACGGGTCAAGACCAACTGTAGGCTCGTCCAATATCAGCACAGGAGGATTTCCCAAAAGTGCCTGTGCAAGACCAACCCTTTGGCGGTAACCCTTTGACAGATTGCGGATAATTCTGTTTTGATGGTCGCTCAGCTTTGTAACCGAGAGAACCTCGTCAATATGTTCCTTCTTAGGCAGTTTTACCTTTTTGATAGAAAACATAAATTCAAGGTACTTCCTTACGGTCATATCCATATAAAGGGGAGGCATTTCGGGCAGATAGCCGATTTGTGACTTCGCCTCCTTTGGATTTTTCAGAATTTCTGCGTCATTAATGGTAACTGTGCCCTGTGTGGAGGATATGTAGCCGGTGATAATGTTCATCGTGGTACTTTTTCCTGCACCGTTAGGGCCGAGGAAGCCGAGTATTTCTCCGTCATTAACGGTAAAGCTAACATTGTTTACCGCCTTGATGTCGCCATACTGCTTCACAAGGTTTTTAACCTCAACCATTTTGTCAACTCCTTTTTCTAAGATTAATTACAGATTTACTCCACTATAATTTTAACAGAAAGAAAACTTTTTACAAGAACATAAGTGTAAAAGTCATTTTTTATTCACAAAGTTTCATTGTGTTGTCACAAAGAAATTTATTTTCTTGTGAATTGCTACAAAAAAGCATATAGCTTTTTATGACATTTGCCGAGGCTTCTTCTATCCTCCCACAGATGCGACTGTTGGATAACGGTTGCTAAAAAATTTTCGGCTCTGTTTTTTGTACACATACACAGATATTATACCACCAAATACTCTATTCTTCAACAAAAAACTATTGCCGAAAAATGGAACGACTTTGGAAAAATAAACCCAAATAATTGCATTTTAATGATTGCTTTGTTATAATGAATATTAATATACTATTATTGATTACTAAAAAGGAGTGAGTATTATGTGTAAAAAATGCGACGGCGAGAAATTTTATATCACAACAGCCATTGCGTACACCTCAAGAAAACCACATATCGGCAACAGCTACGAGATTGTTTTGTCTGATGCCATTGCGAGGTACAAGCGAATGCAGGGCTACGATGTATTTTTCTGCACAGGTACTGACGAGCACGGTCAAAAGATTGAGGACTATGCAAGGGATGCAGGGGTAACCCCAAAGGAATATGTTGACAAGGTTGCAGGTGAAATCAAGGGTGTTTGCGATTTGCTCAACACCACCTACGACCATTTTATAAGAACAACCGACGACTACCACGAAAAGGCTGTTCAAAAGATTTTCAAAAAGCTGTACGACCAAGGGGACATTTACAAGGGTGAATATGAGGGACTTTACTGCACACCTTGTGAAAGCTTCTGGACAGAAAGTCAGCTTGTTGACGGAAAATGCCCCGACTGTGGCAGAGAGGTAAAGAAGGCAAAGGAGGAGGCATACTTCTTCAAGCTTTCAAAGTACCAGAAACAGCTTGAGGACTACATCGAAAGCAACCCTGACTTTATCTATCCCGAAAGCCGTAAAAAAGAGATGGTAAACAACTTCATAAAGCCGGGACTTCAGGATTTGTGCGTAAGCAGAAGCTCCTTCAAGTGGGGTATTCCTGTTGACTTTGACCCAAAGCATGTTGTTTATGTCTGGATTGACGCCCTTTCTAACTATATCACAGCACTTGGCTACGACTGTGGAGAAAACAGCGACAGATACAGAAAGTACTGGCCTGCCGACGTGCATATCATAGGCAAGGACATACTCAGATTCCACACAATTTACTGGCCGATTATGCTTATGGCTTTGGGCGAGCCTTTGCCAAAGCAGGTGTTCGGCCACCCATGGCTACTGTTTGGCCAGGACAAAATGAGCAAATCAAAGGGCAATGTTATCTATGCAGATGATTTGGTAAAGCTCATTGGCGTTGACGCAGTAAGGTACTATCTTCTCTCCGAAATGCCCTATGTTTCCGACGGCTCAATAACATACGAAACAGTATTTGAAAGATATAATTCCGACCTGGCAAACACAATTGGAAACCTTGTCAACCGCACCGTTGCAATGAACAACAAGTACTTTGACGGTGTTATCCAGAATCCCGACACAGAGGAAATTCTTGACTTTGAAATCAAGACAGCCTGCACGGAAACTGTTAAAAAGGTTGATGAGCTTCTTTCCACCTACCGTGTGGCTGACGCTCTTGACACAATTCTGGCACTTGCAAAGAGGTGCAACAAATATATTGACGAAACAATGCCTTGGGCACTTGCAAAGGACGAAAGCAAAAAGTCCCGTCTTGGCACTGTGCTTTACAACCTCCTTGAGGGCATAAGATACATTGCAATACTCCTCTCCCCATTTATGCCGGAAACCTCCGACAAAATTATGGAACAGCTAAACTGTGAAGAGAAGGACTATGACACACTTTCTTCCTTTGGTGCTACTGTACCGGGAGTTAAGGTAAACAAGGCTGTACCTCTCTTTAACCGCCTTGATTCCGAAAAGCTTCTGAAAGAGATTTATGCTCAGCAAGAGAAGGAGGATAAAGAGGAAACTCCTGTTAAAATCGAAGGTCTTGCACAAATCGGAATTGACGACTTTGCAAAGGTTGAGCTGAGAGTTGCAAAGGTCAAGGAATGTGAGCCGGCGAAAAAGTCCAAAAAGCTTCTGAAACTCACAATTTTTGACGGAGAAAAGGACAGAACAGTTGCATCGGGAATTTCCCAGTATTACAAGCCTGAGGAGCTTGTGGGCAAGAACATCATTTTAGTTGCAAACCTGAAACCTGCAAAGCTGTGCGGTGTTGAAAGCCAGGGTATGATTCTGGCGGCAAGCCATGGCGATGATGTAAAGGTGTTGTTTGTTGACGACAGCATACCGGCAGGAAGTAGTATTTCATAAATTTTTAAACAAAGGCAAAAGGCTCGGGCAACCGAGCCTTTGTTA
>JBJEOU010000039.1:0-1243 GCA_051880875.1 Ruminococcus sp.
TTACACTACATATTATTAGGAAAGAAAGAATTTGTGTTAATCTTTTGAAAATAAAATTTAAAGCCCTGCCAATCGGTTGATGTTTTCAACGTACTCTTCCGCTTTTTTGTTATACACATTCACCATTTTGTCAGCCTCTCTCTTGATAGCCTGTGGCTTGCAGAACAGGGTGTATATTCCCTTGTGGATATAGCAAAAGGGCAACAAAATCCCCCACTTTTTAAGTACGGGGTAACGCTCACTCATAGCTTTTCTGCCGATGAACCAAGAGTCGTAATAAAACTTAATCTTGTTAATACGGGAATTATTCTTTGATGTTCCCTCACCGCTGAACTTTGACACAACATAAAATGGAGTTGCACCGTGGGCACCGCTGATGTACACAAATCTTGCCAATTCTTCAAGTCGGTTATCCATTGGCTTTTGGTTAAAGAAAACTTCGGAAAGCTGTGTGACGGTCTTTTCAAATTCTTTAAGACCGATTTTATGGAGTTCATTTTCCACATAGCACATATCAAGGCTCAGCTTTTCCTTTATCAGATAAACATCAAGGAAGTACCTCACCCCTACTCCCCCTTTTACAAAGTGCTTGTAAAGGTGATAGAGGTTATAGATGTAGAAATCCTCCTCAGTCATAGAAAATCTGTAAGGGTTATCCTCACAGGCAACCGCCCTGTCAAATGCTGTATCAAAATACTCCCTTTGCAGGGAATCCCTTGGGGTTAAGTGGGAGTGGAGTTCAATATGCACCACACCCTTTGAATAAACCCTGTGATAGTCGTTGTCCCTGTTGCTTTCCTCCCCGGGTGTATATCCCAGTTTTTTCAGGACACTTTCGGCATTTTGAAAGCCCTCGTCCTTTACAAGAACATCAACATCGTTGCTTGTGCGGTAGTTTTCCACAGGGTACAGCTTTTTGATGACAATGCCCTTTAGGGGCATATAGGAAATTTTTGCCCTTTCAAAAGCGGAAAACAATTGCTGTGAAAAAATCTCCTGCTTTGCCTCCGCCACACACATACGGGCATTGGCACCGCCAAACTTTTTCAGAGTATTTTCGGGGACAATGTTCAGTTTTTTCAGCTGGAGATACACCATATTCTCCACCTTGTGATGACGGCAAAAGTCAAAGAATTTTTCCCAGTCAATCTCGAAGTTGGGAGCCAGGGGTGTTTCCTCATTAATAAGGGTTGAAAGAAGCTCTGAAAGGTAGCCACCGTACTGCAAATAAAAATCCATATTA
>JBJEOU010000039.1:1343-10074 GCA_051880875.1 Ruminococcus sp.
ATTCAAGAATATTCACCCTTTTGGCATTTTCCAAAAAGGCGTCCAAATCGGCTTTTATAACCTTTACAGGTGCGTCATATTTCTCCGTAAGGTCAGACAGCAAATCGTCATAGGAAATGTCATTTTTCAGCTTATTCCATATGTAATATCCGCTGTTATTCAGGGTAATCATACCGCTGTACTCATCAATTTCATTGTCCAGGGCAACAACGATATATTGCTCCCCCATTTGCCTGACAGCGTATCCCTCTTTAATTTTCATCCGTCTTATTATTCTTAATATGTCTTTTGTCATATTTCAGTATGCGGATAAGGTTGACTAAATTTGCCACCAGAACGGCAAACATCAACAGTATAAGCAACACCGGCATCAGAATAAGGTGGGGTGTATTCATAAGACAAAAGACAAGCTCTATTACAGCGGCGATAAATGCCAGTGACGACAGCACAACGCCCACTATTGAAATCTTTTTATTTTTCTTCATTATTTGCCTCCTACACGAAAAAAATCCGTAAATCATTAAGTAGCTTACACAAGAATAATATCACACAACAGGTTTGTTTGCAACACAAAAGGGACTTCAAACGAAGTCCCTTTGACTGTTGTCTTAATAATTTTATCTCCAGTTAAGTGTGTCGTTATAAACATTGATGTAGTCCTGAGCACTCTTGTCCCAAGAATTGTCGCTCATCATTGCACGCCACATAAGCTGGTGCCATCCCCAGTCGTCGTTAATGCCTGCAAGTGCTCTCTTAACAGCGTTGCACATATCAGCAATATCGTAATGCTTAAAGGTAAAGCCGTTGCCGTAGTTATCGGCTGAATCAAAGACAGAGTCCTTAAGTCCGCCAACCTCACGAACAACAGGAATAGTGCCGTAGCGCAGTGCTATCATCTGTGACAAACCGCAAGGCTCCTGCTTTGAAGGCATAAGGAAGATGTCTGCACCGGAATAAATCTTCCTTGCAAGCTCAGGAACAAAGCCGTGGCAGAAGGATACTCTGCCTGGATAATCCCAAGCCAGCATATTGAAGAAGTCCTCGTATTCCTTGTCACCTGAGCCAAGGATAACAAACTGCATCTTCTGTGTGTTCAGCAAGTCACGGATACCGCCACGCACAAGGTCAAGACCCTTGTGACCAACAAGTCTTGTAACCATGGCAACAATAGGTGTGTCCCAGCTCTGCTGAAGATTTAATCTCTCCTGCAATTTCTGCTTACAGATACCCTTGCCGGACATATCGTCACGGGTGTAGTTTGCATAAAGCTGGCAGTCTGTTGCAGGGTCGTAGGAAGCACAGTCAATACCGTTGAGAATACCGCACAGCTTCCAGTGATTTCTCTTAAGTGACGGGTCAAGGCCGTAGGAATACCATGGGTCCTTAATTTCAGCCGCATAGGATGGGGAAACTGTTGTAACCCTTGTGGAGCATTCAATAGCGCCCTTCATCATATTCAGCTTTCCGTCCATTTCAAGGATTTTTGTTTCTGTTGGAGGAATACCTACACACTCTGTATTAACCTCCCAGCCGTACATACCCTGATACTGGATGTTGTGAATTGTGAATACACTCTTGATGTTGTAGTACCAAGGATTCTTGCTGTAGAACATATAGTAGTAAACAGGTACAAGTGCTGTCTGCCAGTCGTTGCAATGGATAATGTCGGGATGGAAGTCTATGTATGGGAGCATCTCCATAATAGCACGGGAGAAGAAAGAAAATCTCTCGGCGTCGTCATAGTAACCATATAGCTTATCCCTGTTGAAGTAATACTCATTATCAAGGAAATAGTATGTACATCCGTTCCAGCTTGCCCAGAAAAGACCGCAGTACTGACTTCTCCAGCCAACAGGAACCCAGAAATTTGTAATGTACTGCAACTGACACTTTAATTCGTGTGGAATTGAGCCGTACATTGGCACAACAATTCTGCAATCCTGACCCTTTCTTACAAGGGTGTGTGGCAAGCTACCTGCCACATCGGCAAGTCCACCGCTGCCGCAAAAAGGATTGGCTTCACTTGCACAGTATAATATTCTCATCTTAATTACCTCCTATTAAGATTATTACAAAAATAACTTATTATCATAAGTATAACACAATTTACGCAAAAAACAATACTACGGGAAATTGATTTTATGAAATAATTGAGCCCTTTTCTATGTAAACAGGGTAGTTGGGCGCACCGATAAGCTGTTGACGGGCGGCAATGTTGCAGTCCTTGTCAATTACCACATTGCTGATTGTAGCGTCGTCACCGATTACGCTGTCCTGCATAATGATGGAGTTCTTAACTTTTGTATTCTGTCCTATGTAAACACCCTTGGAGATAATGCAGTTTTCAACCTCACCGTTGATAATACATCCCTGTGCAATAAGGCTTCCCTTCACAACAGAGTCAAAGCCATACCTTGACGGGCGGTCGTCACGCACCTTTGTGTAAATAGGGCGCTCGGAATTAAACAGGTCTGCCCTTACATCCGCCTTCATAAGCTCCATATTGATTGAGTAATAGTCCTGCATTGAACAGATTGTTCTCAAAAATCCCGGATGCTTATATGCAAACACACGGAACCTCTTAAGGTCAAAGTTCAAAAACAGTCTGCGGTAATCAACATTGTTTGTGCTTACGCACTCCCTGACGATTGCCATAAGCAAATCCTTTTTGATAAGGATTGAGCCTGTAATGAGGTTGCAATCCCCTGTTGCAGGAGGGTTAATCTGTAATTTGTTGATTCTTCCGTCGTCGTCAATCTCGGCAATCATCGGGAAGGATTTGTTGTTGTCAATGTCCTGATATTTGTAGCAGAATGTAATATCCGCCTCGTTCTTTTTGTGGTGATAATACATCTTCTGATAGTCAATGTTGGCAACACAATTTGTATGGCAGATGAGAACATCCTCCTCACTTCCGTGCTCTATGTAGCCGTGGAGGTTTGCCAGAGTTTCAAGGGCGTTGTCAAAGCTCTTTCCGCTAAAGGGAGGAAGAACTGTCAGTCCGCTTTTTCTCTTGGACAAATCCCATGCGTAGCCGTTGCCCACATGGTCCATAAGACTGAAATAGTGGGTTGAGGCGATAATGCCAACATTGTTGATGCCTGCGTTGCTCATATTTGAAAGAGGAAAGTCAATCAGGCGGTACTTGCCCCCGAAGGGAACGCTTGCCATTGTCCTCTTGTTTGTTAACTGGCTAATACAGCTTCCGTTTGTATTAGCAAAGATTAGTCCTAAAACATTGTTACTTCTACTCATTACTCTGCCTCCAAATCTTCACCAATCATAGCGTTAGGCGGCACAACCACATTATCGCCGATATTAAGGTCATCACCAATAACGGCAACACCCCAGTTGTCCTTATCCTGGGCGTCCTCCGGATTACAGCCCACACGGGCATTTTTGCCGATTACCGTGTTTTCGGAAACAATGGAATAGCGCACATCGGCACCTGCCTTGATAACAGTATTAGGCATAATAATGGAGTAGTCAACCCTTGCTCCCTTTTCAACAGTTACACCTGCAAAGAGGATGGAATTGTGCACCTCGCCCTGTACCATACATCCATCGGAAATGTTGGAGTTTTTAACATCTGCGTCGTCGGTAACATAGTGAGGCGGCAGCATTGGATTTTTGGAATATATATCCCTTAAGTCAAGGGAAAGCTTTGGGTCAAGCAAATCCATATTTGCGTTCCACAGGGACTCAACAGTTCCCACATCCTTCCAGTAGCCCTCAAAAGGATATGCAAACATTCTCTCCCCTGCGTTAAGCATTGCAGGGAGGACATCCTTGCCGAAGTCGTTACTGCTGTTTTCGTTTTCGGCGTCCTCAATAAGGTACTTCCTCAGCTTTTGCCAGCTGAACACATAGATACCCATAGAGGCATTTGTGCTCTTTGGATGCTCTGGCTTTTCGTCAAATTCATAGATTGAGCCGTCCTCATTGGTATTGAGTATTCCAAAACGAGATGCCTCGTCAAGGGGAACATCAATAACTGCAATAGTGCAGGCGGCGTCGTGCTCCTTGTGGAATTTTACCATATCGGCGTAGTCCATCTTGTAGATATGGTCGCCTGACAGGATAACCACATATTCAGGGTTATATCTGTCAACAAAGCTGATATTCTGATAGATAGCGTTAGCTGTGCCCGAGTACCATTCCGAACCCTTTTTGGATTCATATGGGCTGAGGCAGGTAACTCCGGCATGCATACCGTCAAGCTCCCAAGGTTGTCCGTTGCCTATGTATTCATTAAGCACCAATGGCTGATACTGGGTGAGAACACCCACAGCCTCAATACCCGAGTTGGTACAGTTTGACAACGGAAAGTCAATTATCCTGTATTTGCCGCCGAAAGGAACAGCGGGCTTGGCTATCTTTTTGGTCAACACTCCAAGTCGAGAGCCTTGTCCACCTGCAAGAAGCATAGCCACTACTTCTTTTTTAGGTAACTTCATATTATTCCTCCAGTACAAAAAGTTAATAGGAAAAATCCATTAATAAAACATCATTTAATATAATAGCACCAAATGACTGTCGTATTGTGACATATCGTCGGTGGGGCACAGAGGGAAAACGCAGAATTTCAACATATATACCCACCACTATTATATATCAAAATATACGGAAAGGCTATTGATTTTATACATAACAAAAAAAGTATTTTTTGTGCATATTTACGAATTTGCTTGTGGCGACATATGCCTTATTTGTAGGGTAATTCAAAATAAATGACAAAATTATGAAGTGTTTATTTTGAAAAATCAGGGTGGTCGCCCCTGGACATAGCCACCTTGTAGCCTATGCTATGGAGCCTTCTTTCAAGGCAGATTCTGCACTCTGCCGTTTCATCCCCTGTGCAAATTTTTCCGTCATAGAGCATATACTTTTTTCTCACCGTTAGGGGCGAAAGGTTGGGCATTACCACATTTGCACCGTGAAGCACTCCCATCTCCCTCCCCTTTGGGTGGATTGTTCCAAGGGAGGTGGTTGCCGGGAGTAAAACATCCCTGAACATAAGACGGATTATCCCCAGCATTTTGAGGGTAAGCTCAAGACTTCCCCTTTCATAATTTGCAAAGGGAGTATCCCTGTGAGGGACAAATGGGCCTATGCCAATCATCTGTGGCCTTAGCTGTTGCATAAAACGCAAATCCTTAACCAAATCCTCCGCCCTTTGGTTCGGGGAGCCTGTCATAAATCCGCACCCCACCTGATAGCCAATGTCCTTTAAGTCATAAAGACACCGCTGTCTGTTGAGAAATGACATCTCCTTTGGGTGGAGAAATTCATAGTGTACCTGTGAGGAGGTTTCCTGCCTGAGCAGATACCTGTCTGCACCGCTGTCAAAAAATCTTTTGTAGCTTTCACGGCTTTTTTCTCCCAAGGAAAGGGTTATGGCACAGTCGGAGTATTTGCTATGTATTTCATATACAATACGGCATATCATATCGTCGTCAAAATATCCGTCCTCTCCCCCTTGCAGTACAAAGGTTCTGAACCCAAGGTTATATCCCTTTTCACAGCAAGCAAGTATTTCTTCACTGCTCAGCCTGTATCTGTGGGCATTTTTGTTACTCCGTCTGATACCGCAGTAGTAGCAGTCGTTTTTACAAAAATTTGTAAACTCAATCAGGCCTCGAAGAAAAATATTCTTTCCGTAATATTTTTGGGACATTTCCTGTGCATATTTTTGGAGAAGATTGTCCGACTCATCACTATTATTCTCAATAAGAAAAATAAATTCATCATCCGTCAAATCGTGATTGCTGTTTAATTTTTCCACAATTTCACACAGGTTCATTATATCGCCCCTTTTCTATTTGTATTTCATATTTTATATTGTTATTGTACAAAATACATTGGATTGTTGCAAGTTAAATACTTAATAAATCTAATTTAAAACTTTAAATTTGCATATAAGCAGATAATATGTTAAAATCATCAGAGAAACTAATCACAGGGAGGTTACATTATGCAGTTAAAGGAATCCGGCGAAATGTACCTTGAAACAATATATGTGCTAAGCAAAAAAAATCCCTTTGTCCGTGCCATTGATGTGGGGGAATATATGGGATATTCCAAGCCAAGCGTAAGCAGAGCCATGGGACTTTTAAAGGAGGGCGGATATGTCATATCCGACAAGGAGGGACACCTGAGGCTCACAGACCTTGGCAAAGAGGTTGCAGAAAAAACCTACGACAGGCACACAACACTTACGGCATATTTCGAAAAGCTGGGAGTGAGCAAAGAGGTTGCCGCAGCGGACGCCTGCAAGATTGAGCATGTAATCAGCGACGAAACCTTTGAGGCAATCAAAAATCACGCAAAATTATAAAATATATAGATAGTTCAGGCGGATTGCTTTTGCAGTCCGCTTTTTTATTTTTTTGACCATTAATTTACAAAAATCAAAGCAGATTTTACATTTAATATTCTCGGTTTAAATCCACACAATACTATTGCAACGAGAAATCGTTGCTTGATATAAAGATAAAAGAAACATTCAGTAGTATTGCACCAATGGACAAATTTATGCAATGTAGCATACAGAATCATAAAGAGGTCCCCCCGATGCAGGTGCTGAAAAGAAAGGAAATTAATATGGCAAACTCAAGTAATCAGATTAATGTACCACAGGCAAAGGCTGCACTTAACAGACTTAAGATGGAAGCAGCATCAGAAGTAGGCGTAACCCTTAAGGACGGCTACAACGGTGACATTACCGCTCGTCAGGCTGGTCAAATCGGCGGTAACATGGTTAAAAAGATGATTGAAAGCTACGAAAATTCCGTAAAATAAGCCACTGAAATCCAGAGTAAAAGAGAGTAAACAGTAAAAAAGGAGGGCCGTCCAAATATGGGCGGTCCTCCCACTGATAAAACAGTCAAGGCTGTCTTTTTACTTTCTGTAATATCTGTTTTTTCCCTTGCCAAGGTAATCATAACCCTTGTATCTGCCCTTGAGGACAGTACACAGGACATTGACTTTCTTTCCCTTTTTCAGGATTTTCGCCTTAGTGAGTCTGCCGTTCTTTTCAACATAAACCTTTGTGTCCTTCTTCAAAGTTTCCTTTGGATAAGATGAAAGGCCCTTTCGTGCAAGGTGACTGTTTACAACAAAATACTCCTTGCCCTTGTACTTAACCTTTGACCAGCCGTACTTATCATCACTTATCCAGATAACTGTCGCTCCCTTTTTAAGGGTTAAGGACGGTACGCTTGTTTTACCCACAGGGTCGTTGTAAGCGTAGGGATAAAGTCCTGAATTTTTGGTCAGCTTTACCTTCACTTCGGGAGTTTTGTAAACATAGTTCATATCAAAGTTACAGGCATTTCCCTTGATTCTTCCGCTGTCGCTGTACTGCCAGATGTCACAATCAAAGTCCCTTGTGGTGTTGTACTGTGCAAGCCAGACAGAATAATTCTTTTTCAGACTGTTATAGTCAAGGAAATTTCTGAACCAGTTTGCATTGGCGTAAACTCCGGCAGAAAAGCCTGCATTTTTGATAATACTGCAAAATTCCTCTGCAATTTTTGTGAGATTTGATTTGCCCAGATATGTAAGGGAATCCTCCTCCATATCAATATACACAGGCAAGTCAAGGGTTTTGCCCTTGATTATGCTAAGGCACACCTTAGCTTCTTTTTTTGCTTCGGCTACAGTTTTTGCATAGCTGTAGTGGTAGACACCCACTTTCAACCCTGCTTCCTTAGCCTTTTTGTAATTCGTTTCAAAATAGGGGTCCTTCTGACTTGTTTCCATTCCGTAACCGCTTTGAATAATAACATAGTCAATTCCAACGGACTTTACTGCCTTGTAATTTACATCCCCATTCCATCTGCTGACATCGATTCCCTTACTGGCCACTCTGGTCATCCTCCTTGATTTCCGGCAGACCGCTTACAGATGTAAGCAAGGACAGTATCCCTGCCAGGAGTGACGCAGAACACACCGCAAGCCAGTTGACGTCAGAGAGCACCGCAGACACGCCGATTGTTGACACAGCTGTCTGGGCAACTGTCTTAATCGCCCTTATGCCTGCACATTTGAGCCATTTCTTATAATTTTTCAAGCTACTTACCTCCTAAATGCTCTATATCTTCTATTCTATGATTTGCAACCTTGATTTCTTCCGAAATTACAGAAATTTTCTTTTCAGCCTCATACATTCGCTCCACAACTCGGTTGTGCTTGTCAACCTTTTTTTCAAGCTGTTCAATACGGTAGGATGTCAGCCTGTTGGTGGCAAGTATTCCTCCTATTGTACCTATTGCCGAGCCTGCAAATGTTATGAGGGCAACAATAATTTCGCTTTCCATAAAACCTCTCTGTATAAATTTTCTTGTCCTCGTGCAGGATATTTTTATCTAATTTTATTTTTGAGGACATAAATAATTGTAGGGATAAAATTTATTTTCATCAATGCAATAATTGCATTGACAAGGATTTTTTTGAAATATTTTTTATTTTGTAGGCAAAAAAAGACTGCCACATAAGTGACAGTCTTACAAAATACTATAATTGCGTAAAGGTAGGTGTGTCATACCAAACCACTACACTAACATTCCGAGTATCCTACTCTGTCATTCCGAGCTTGTCGAGGAATCCCCTACCTATACCACCCACTATGTTAGAGAAATCATACTTTTATATAACCTATTAATGTCGGTTAATGCACTACTGCTATCCGTTCAGATTCTTCGGTCACTTTGCTCCCTCAGAATGACAG
>JBJEOU010000039.1:10174-13793 GCA_051880875.1 Ruminococcus sp.
TCCCTCAGAATGACAGGAAGGAGAGAATGTTTTGCTACCTTTGAATGACATAGTGTGAGTATTCTTTTAGAAAAACTTTGCTATTTCCGAAAGGTCTTTCCTCTTTGGCATTGTGGGTTCAATGTCCCTGTAACCCAAGGAAATTACGGAAACCACCTCTTCCTCCTCAGGTATTGAAAGCTCTTCACGGAGCTTGTCAGCCTTGTGGATTCCCATTACCAAGGTGTCAAGTCCCCTTGCCCTTGCGGACAGAACAAGGTTTTCGCTTTGCAGTCCAAGGTCATATGCACCCCAGCCGTTTCCAAGCTCATTTGTTGGCGTGCCGTCATTTTCAAAGCCTGCAACATTCTTCACATATGTTGTAACAATCAGCACAGGGGCAAATCGGCAATTCTTCCGGTTGTACTCCATAAGGCAATTATCCTTGACCCTATTTAGCTTTTCTTCCCCCATAACCACATAGTAACGGGCAGTCTGGGAATTTTTCCAGGAGGGGGCAAGCTGTGCGTCCCTTAGAATTTCCTCAACAACAGACCTTTCAACAGGTGTGTTTTCTTTATATTTACGAACACTTCTTCTCTCTTTAATCACAGTAAAAAAATCCATAATGACCTCCAAAATGCTTTATCTTTTTTCATTATAAATTTAAGTGAAAAATATGTCAACAGGGTTAATTCAATAAACTTACTTTTGATATTCCATTGCAATGTTCCCCAGCTTCACACCGATATTGTTGTAGTTTACATCATCACTAAAGTGGTTGCTAAGGGTTATCACAGCAAAATCATCTGTCTTTGAAAAGCCAAGAAAAGATGTATATGCACCTATGTGGCCGTTAATAAAGTAGACCAAGGAGTTGTCGGTAATCATTCCCATACCAAAGCCTGAACCGCTGTTTTTGGTGAGGGTGTCAAAGGTGCTTTGGGTGATTACCTCATTATTCTTTAGGGCAGAATACCACCTGAACAAATCGTCAGCAGAGGAAATCATATCTGCATTTCCGAAAAATGCCCCGGGATAGAGAGTCCACTGCTGATTAACTTCCTGTAAAACTTCAAATTCATTTTCACCCTTGTAGTAGCCTGTTGACGTCAAATCAATTTGTTCAAAGGAAGTGTTTTTCATATTTAAAGGCTCTAAAATATTCTCCTTAACAAAGGTTTCGTAGTCGGTGTTGCTCACCTTTTCGATAATTCTGCCAAGGAGAAAGTAGTTGCTGTTGCTGTACTCATAACTTCCCTTTTCCGCCTTTTTGGGAGTCTGTTTTAAAATAAATTCCTCAATATTTTTTATGTTATCTTCCTTAGAGGAAGGGGAAATCTCAAAGCCTAAGTCGTCACTTGAATACTGGATATTTTCTTCCCTTGAACAGGAGTAGTCGGGGATTCCGGCTGTCATATTTAGTAAAGACTTAATTGTCACATCATTTCCGTATTTACAGTCGGGGTAAAAATCCGAAAGCTTTTGGTCAAGGGAAATTCCCCCCTTTTCATAGAGAATACCAATACAAACGGCGGTGAACTGTTTTGACAGAGAGCCTATTCTGTATGTAGCTTGGGAACTGTTTTTCACCTTGTTATCCAAGTCTGCATAACCCTTGCAACCCTCATAAATTTTATTTCCGTTGCTGTAAATGCAGGCAACACCCTTGAAATTTGCGTTGCTAAGTGCCAAGTCAAGCTCTTTTGTCATTTGGGGATTGACGGGTACTGTTGTTGAGGTTGTAGGTGCTGTTGTTGCTGTGGTTTCTTTATTTTCCTGTGGCTCACTGCATCCGGCAAAGATTAACAGGACTAAAAGTATTAATGACAAGATTTTTTTCACAATAAATCCCCCAAAACAGAAAGGCGGTTGTCACAGGACAACCGCCAATACTATTAAAATTAATTTCAATCAAAAAGGATTATTCCAGCTCGGAAACAACCTTCTTAACAGCCTCGAGAGCCTCGTCAGGAAGCTTGTCGTAGCCTTCCTTCTTTGTTGCAAAGCCTTCAACAGCGTTTACACGGTTCTGCATAGCGTCCTTAAGAGCAGCCTTGTAGTCTGGGTCATCCATATTAACCTCAAAGCCGTCCCAGTCCATAATCTCAATGTCGGAGAATGGACCCCATGGCTTGAATTCTGCTTTGCCCTCAACGATTGTTTCGAGAATACCAAGTGTATCGGCAGGCTTAACCTTCTTACCCATAAAGTCGCCTGTGTTGATGATGTAGCAGTCTACATTCTTCTCTTCAACAAGCTTCTTGAACTTCTCATAGTCGTTCTTAAGTGGGTATGTTCTGAATGGGTTAGCATAAGGAACAATTCTGAGTGCGTTAAGGTCTGTACCAGCCTTAACTCTTTCAGCAGTAGAAGTCTTTGTAGCAAGAGTTGCGCCCATTACAGAAGCAAGGGATGCGCCCTTTAGCTTAACAACAGGTGGGATTGTTGGGTCCTTCATAATCCAGAAGATAGCGTTAACAGGAGCGTCAATCTTGTCAACTCTGTTTGGTGACCAGAGCTTGGACTTGATAGCACGGCCGTTGCCGTTACGGATATCCTCAGTTACAAGCTGAACCTTGCCGTCCTCGTCAATTGTAGCACCGCAGTTCTGACAAGTAAGGAGATACTTGTTGTCAGGACAACCTGCAGGATAGTCGGCAGTCTTGTCAAAGTATGTTGGCTCAAGTGCGATGGATGCACAGGTATCTGTGTTGATGATAAATGCGTCATCGTGGAGAACCTTAATCTCATACTTTCCGCCGTGCTTAGCGTGTGTAAGTGTTGACTTACCTGAGCCTGAAAGACCGTATACGGAAGCAACGAACTTCTTGCCGTCGTCAAGGAGATATTCCTTCTGACCGCCGTGGCAGGATGCGTAACCGTTTCTGTTAGCAATAGCCCAAGCCATTGTAAGTGTGCCCTTCTTGTGCTCGCCAAAGTACTTCATACCAAGGATAGCAGCACAGTTAGCCTCTGTGTCAAAGTAGCAAAGTGTAAGTGGGTCGCTAAGACAGCTGTAATCAACGTCAGGGCTTTCTGTTGGTGCCCACTGTGGGTCGGAGAAGATGTAGATGTCAGCCTCTTTGCCGTCGCCCACAGCCTTGGAGTTCTTGTACATCTTTACATACTCGTCAGACATATACTGGAAGTTGAGCATCCAGGAATACATAAGGTTTTCTTCGCCCTCCGGAATGAGAAGGTGAGCCTTAACCATAAATTCAGGGTCAAGACCAACGAAAACTGTTGCGTGATACATCTTTCTGAATCTTGTCTTGTAGACAGCGTCCATAACAACCTTGTCAAGCTTTGTGTCGTCAACGCCCGGTTCACCCTTGATACGGCGAGCTGCTGCGTAACGGCCTGTTACTGCACCGTCGTTCATCAAAAGAACCTTAGCGTCTCTGTCAAGACCAAACTCCTCTCCTCTGTAAACAGGGAGGTCGGTTACGATTGTTCCTGGTGAGTTCTTTGCAAGATTATATGCTTCCTTAAGTGTGTTTACCGGAATAACATTGTTGCCGTAGAAAGCTGTTTCAATGATAGATCTTGTCTTTGAAAAACCAACCTTGCCGGCGCCAATTTCTTCAGTTTTGTAATTAGCTTTTGTTGACATATGCTTGTCCTCCTTAAATTCTCT
>JBJEOU010000039.1:13893-15560 GCA_051880875.1 Ruminococcus sp.
TTTAGGCACTACTGCTATCCTTTCAGATTCCTCGGTCACTTCGTTCCCTCGGAATGACAGAATGGGGCGACCTCGGAATGACAGGGGGGGATGTTTTGCTCCCTCAGAATGACATGAGATGGAGATATTTACTTTGAATTGTGTTTTCGGTTGAGATAATCCTCAAGGATTATGGTTGCCGCCACAGCGTCCACCACAGACTTTCTCTTTTTTCCCCTTGTGTCGGTGGCGTTCAGGTAATTATGGGCTGTGATGGTTGTGCCTCGTTCGTCCTGCATTTCCACAGGAAGTCCTGTTTTTTCAGCAAGCTCGTCTGCAAAGCTCCTTGCGTTCTGTGCAGACTCCCCCTCACTTCCGTCCATATTCTTGGGCAGTCCCACAACCAAAAGCTCTGCCCTCTTTTCCCTTGCAAGGTCAGAGATTTTGTCAAGGAGCTTTTCCCTGTTGTATTCATTGATTTGCGTAAGTGGGGACGCCAGAAGCTCCGTTTTGTCGCAAAGGGCAATGCCTGTCCTTGCTTTCCCCAAATCCACAGCCATAATAACCATAGGTTTTCCTTTCGTTACTGAAATCTGTCGTTTGTGTCTGCCTTGTGGGTATTCACGTAGACAGAAAGTTCGTTCTCTCCGTCGGTCTGTGCAATAAACACATCCTCAAGCTTAACTCCGTTGTCCTTCAGCTTTGACATAAGCCACTGTTCATCCTTACCGCACAGCTTAAGGTTTTTGTAAAGCGTCTTACCGTCCATTACAACAATAGGCTCTGCCTTTGCCTTTGTAGGCTTCATACCCATATCGTAGGGGGTCATAGGCTTTTTGTCGCTTTTTGGGAGAACACTTATCATTCCGTTGCTTTCCAGAAATGCACTTTCTATCTCTTTGATATTAAAGTACCCCTGACCTCTCAGCAATGTGAGAAATTCTCCCACATCCAGCTTGCATTTTTTAAGGTTTTCCTTATAAAATTTACCGTTGTCATAGATGACTGTGGTTTTGCCGGAAAAGAACCGCCTTATGGGCATAGTGGTTAAGGAAAGGTAGGAGATGAGCACCGCCGCCAAACCGTAGATTATCATTGCGATAAGTGGCTCTGCAAAATCCTTCCAATCCGATGTGGCAAGCTCCGCCGCTATTGAGCCTATGGTGATGCCGTTGATATAGTCAAAGGTGGAAAGCTGGGAAATCTGCTTGTTTCCCATCAGCTTTGCAAGGATAAACAGAACGCTGATTGACACAAATGTGAGTATTATTGTTTTTATTACTAACATAAAATCACCAATATTATTATGATGATTTTACAGTTACTTATACTATTAATGTCATCAATTAAAGGAAACATCAAGAGGAATGAGATTCCTAACTGCGTTCGGAATGACAGTACGGGTAGTTCGGAATGACAGTACGGGTAGTTCGGAATGACGAGTTGGGGCGTTACGGAACGACACTCTTACCCTGTCATTCTAAGAAGGTGAAATCTACTCTGCACTGTCATTCTGAGGAAGAGTAGCGACCGAAGAATCTTGACGGACAGCAGTAGGAATTACATCGACACTCATATGTCATATAAAATTATGATTCCACTAATAAGACGAGTGTAATATTGACGACATTAATTTACCAAGGCTTTATTGAGCCTGTGATTTCACTAAGTGACTTAATGCCCTTTTT
>JBJEOU010000040.1:0-5348 GCA_051880875.1 Ruminococcus sp.
TTAAACCATTCTGTCCATTGAACAATGAATGTTCCCATTATCTTTTCCTCCTTTCTGTTTGTTTTTGTTTTGTCTCTCTTGACTGTGACTAAAGTATAGCAGAAGTTATTTTAAATCTAAACGCTATTTTACTATATCTTTAATTTAATTAGAATTTTTTATTTTTTGTCTTTAGTTTAATTAAACTTTATTTTTATTATTTTTTATTTATTTTAAACTTTTAGCCGTAAAAGACCCTATTTTCAGCTTATTGCAAGGAAAAACCGGACAACTCTAGGTTGTCCGGTGATTTCATTTAATATCATATTATAAAATTTTATTTACTTCTGAACCACAGATCCCGCTTGCCCGAGCCTCCCACATTGGCATTTATCTGATACCAGATATGCCGGCTGTCTTCAACATAATAGTCCAGAACCTTTGTCAACACAATGTCGGAATTAACCTGTGCCACATTTTCGGAACCTGTATTGTGGTTAGAATAGAGGTAAGAACCGCCTGTAAGTTTGCACTTTCCGTTTCCGTTCAGGAGATTTTCTCCTTTTTGGTACATAGTTGCAATGCCTTTATCTACCCGCTGAACATTAATCACATAGTCTGCCTCTCCGTCGGAACGAACAGGAAAATAATACTCCTTGCCCTGCTGATAGTAACCTATAAAGTCGCTGTCATCTCCCTTTATAGAGGAACAAACCTGATTATCCTTTATGGCATCTGTAATGAAGAAGCTGACGCCCTTGCCCTCAAGAGTAATCCGGTAGTATCCCGTTGCACTTGGGAAAAAGGACAGTATTCCCCTTCTGCCCTCGGACACCTGTCGTGTGTTAAAGGTGTTTTTGCCATAGCTTAGATTATATTTAGTATAAACTTCATAGTAGGTGTTGCAGGGAACATACTCAATGCCGTTATCTCTGGCATAGTTTTCTGTTTCACTGCCAATAATACTGCTAAGGGTAAAGTCTGTGCGTTCATTAGCAAAGGCATCCTTGCCGATTTTAAAAATATCGTCGCCTATTGTCATCCCCTCAAGGGCTGTACATCCCAAAAAAGCCTCATCCCCTATGCTTTTTAAATCGTCAGGAAAGGATATACTGGTGACCTTTTTACAATTCTTGAACATACGGTCGCTGATTTTTTGCAGTCTGGTAGGAAGCTTCGCCTTAACAATAGAGGAGTTTTCAAAGATGCTCTCGCCAAACTGAGTATATTCCGACTTGAATTCCACCTCTTTAAGCACCTTGGTTTCGGCAAACGCCTGTTTTCCAACCTCTTTTATAGTTGAGGGCAACACAAGCTTTTCCACGCTTTCGTTTTTATAGAAGGCTTTTTCCCCTATGTAAACCACATTGTGACCGTTGATAGTTTCGGGAATTGTAAGATTTTTTTCTTCGCCGGTATAGCTTACAATTTCCATACCGCTACCCCTCATCTGAACCTCATATCCACTTGGTGACGCATCAAAAATGCCTGTGTAGTACACAAACAGCCACGCAAGCACAAGGACACACACACCTATTGACCCGCCAACTATCACTCTGATGATACTGAGAGGTGTTTTTTCACTTTTTATATCTTCGCTATTCATATTTTCGGTAGTTTTATTTTTTACTTTATCCAAAACCTGTCTCCTTAGTGTTATACGACAATTCTATCATTAATCCAACACAAGGTCAAGAAACACCTTCACTCCACCCCGACAAAAAGGTATAATACAGAAAAGTTTTCTAACAATACTTTAGGGGTATTTTTATGCTTTTAACCACAATTAATCAGATACTTATTCTCTTTGGATATATGGCTATGGGATTTTTTCTTTGCAGGGGAAAATTCTTGCCTGAGAACACTCCAACAGTAATATCCAGACTTTTAAACTATATACTTATGCCGGCAACAATCATCAACACCTTTATGGACAAATGCACCGTGGAGAATTTTCTGAACAAATGGCATATTATGCTTTATTCTTCTGTAATTCTGCTTGGGTGCATTGTTGTGGGGCTGATATTCGGCAGATTTTTTCATAAAGACCCCTATATTCAAAGAATTTACCGCTACTCCTTTACGGTATGCAATTTTGCATTTTTAGGCATCGCATTTGTTGAGGGCGTTGCCCCTGAACTACTGTTTGACTATCTTCTCTTTATTCTTCCTTTGAACCTGTACACATTTTCCCTTGGTGTTGCCTGGCTTATCCCCACCGAAGGCAACAAAGGCTTTTCTTTTAAAAGCTTTCTGAACCCCATATGTATTTCTCTTTTAATAGGTGCAGTTATGGGACTTACCAATGTGGTAAGGTATATTCCGGCACAGCTTAACTTTTTGCCCTCCCTTATAAATGGAACATCCAAGGCAATGGCACCTATGGCTATGATTCTCACAGGCTTTGTAATCGGCAGTTATCCCATCGTCAGTCAGCTGAAGAACTACAAGGTCTATATAATTGCAGTTGCAAGAATTTTTGTAATGCCCCTTTTGATTGTACTGATACTGAAGCTTTTAAACACACCCCAGGATATTATCAGCGTTGCCCTGTGTGCCAACGCAATGCCCCTGGGACTTAACACCGTCATTATCCCCTCGGCATATGGCAAAGACCCCAAATTAGGGGGAAGCCTTGCCCTTGTCAGTCAGCTTATGTGCATTGTTACAATTCCCCTGTTATTCGGAATATTTTTGCAGTAAAAAAGGCTCCCAAAGGAGCCTTTAATGAATATTTTTAATTACAAAGATAATCAATCGTAAACATACCAGTCGCCGTCAACCTTAACGCAGGTGAGTTCCTGTTCCTGTTCTGAACCGGTCAGGGCATCTGCAAGGTAATCGGCAAGGCTGTTGTCAAAATCAAAAGACATTTTTACAGTAACCTTTTTAACAGCGTCAACATCTTCGTCGTCATAATCAACATAGTTGTCAGCGTAATTCTCCTGGATATATTCAGCCCAAGTCATTGTGTCGTCGTAATCATAGTCCTCGTCTGTAATATCCTCTTCGTCCACAACCTCCATATCAACTTTGACATCATATCCATCCATAATGCCGAGAGCACTTTCTAAACCGTCCTCGTCAACATCCATTTCTTCTGAAACAAAGTCAGGATAACATTCCTTTAACTTCTCGGTGTCCTTATCATTTATAGCATCTTCCATACGGTTAACTACACCCTTAACACCGCTGTTTGATACAATGTTAACAACTGCAATAACTGCAACGACAACAACTGCAACTGCTACCACAGCGCCAATTATAATAGGAAGGAACTTTTTGAAGTCAAACTTCTTTGCGCCCGGTGCTGTTGGCTGATAAGGTGCACCGGCAGGCTGACCAACCGGGTCAACTACTGTTTGTGCAGGGGTTGTGTTGTCAAATGGCGCTGTTCCCTGTGGCGGAACATTGCCTGAAACAGGTGCCCCGTTCTGAACAGGCACTTCATTCTGAACAGGTGGTACATTTTGTGCAGGTGCCTCGTTTTGAGCAGGTGCTACATTTTGTACGGGTGCTTCATTTACAACCGGTGTACTCTGTTCCTCTTGCTTTGCACCGCAGAGTGTGCAAAAACGGGAGTTATCCGCAATTTCTTTTCCGCAATTTTTACAAATCATATTTTACCTCCAAATCTGATTAGGTGCCTATATAGCTCTGTTGAAAAACTGAATTTACAAACCTAATCATTTAATTATATTTTTCAACCGAGAGAATTATATCACATATTTTAAAATTAAACAAATATTTTGTCGATTTAATTTTCATTACAACCCATTTTCCATTTTGTGCATATTACAAATAGGCATTTAAAAAATAACTTTGTGCAAAATTACACAACATATTTCTGAATTCTCACTGCAATAAAAAATAAATACGGGGATTGTTCAGATAAAATATCTCCCCCCAATTTACGGTTTGGGAAAAATTAATGATCCTCTCAACAGCAAAAAAGACCCTTGTGAATTTTCACAGGAGTCTTTCTGTATTATAAAATATTTTCTTAATTTTGCTTTCTTACTATCTTGTACTCGTCGTAGGGGTCAAAAAACGAGCAGTCGTCAAAGCTACCCTGCATAAATCTGACCGCCTCATCTTCATCCAAATTTACGTCGCAGGTGTAATAGTCAAACTCCTCATCATATACATAATGAGCACACATATCGCAATTTGATTTTGCCATATAAATACCTCCTGCAATAAATAATCATAAAATCAGAACTTAAAGGTATCCTTTAGCCCAAGCCACTTCTCGTCCTTGTCGCTAAGGTTAAGGGGAGTTCCATCCTCAAGGGTATAGCCCTCTGCGCCGGCATTTCCCTTGTATTCTCCCACAAGACTTGGCCACTCAATGCCGATTTCCGGGTCGTTCCAGGCAAGTCCGCCCTCGTCGCCGGGGTGATAGAAGTCAGTTACCTTGTAGCAGAATTCCGCTGTTTCAGAAAGTACAAGGAATCCGTGGGCAAAGCCCTCGGAAATGTAGAACTGCTTTTTGTTTTCTTCCGTCAGCTCAACACCGAACCACTTTCCGTAGGTTTCGCTGCCTGAACGAAGGTCAACTGCAACATCAAATACACTGCCCTTGATAGCACGAACCAGCTTGCCCTGTGGATATTCCTTCTGGAAGTGAAGTCCCCTCAGCACGCCCTTTGTGGACATACTCTGATTGTCCTGAACAAAGTCCATATTCAGTCCGTATTCTTCCATATCCTTCTTGTTGTATGTTTCCATAAAATATCCTCGGCTGTCGCCGTGTACTGCCGGTTCAATAATATAAAGACCCTCAATAGGACATTTTGTAACCTTAATCTGTGCCATAACAAAATCCTCTTTTTTCTTACTACAATAATTATAACTCAATTTCCTTCAAATATCTGCTTAGTGCGTCCTGCCATGTTGGCAAAGGAACGAAACCATTTTCATTTAGCTTTGTCTTACTAAGTCTGCTGTTAAATGGACGAGCAGCCTTAGAAACACCGTATTCCTCTGTTGTAACAGGCAAAACCTTTACCTTGCTGTAAGCGGAATCATACTGTGACGCCTGACGGAAAATTTCGCAGGCAAAGTCGTACCAGGAGATATATCCACCCTCATTTGTTGCGTGGTAATATCCGTACTTGTCTGTTTCAATCATATCAACAAGGAGTCTTGACAAGTCCAAGGTATATGTTGGGGTGCCTATCTGGTCGCTTACAACCTTAAGGGTATCAAATCTCTTGCCCACGTTGAGCATAGTCTTAATAAAGTTTCCCCCATTTGTGCCAAACACCCAGGCTATTCTCACAATAAAATATTTATCCAAAATAGAGCTTACCGCCTGTTCCCCAAGGAGCTTTGACTTGCCGTAAACATTGAGAGGTGCATAGTCC
>JBJEOU010000040.1:5448-15152 GCA_051880875.1 Ruminococcus sp.
TGTATTGTCCTCATTTCCGCTGTAGGATGGTGCTATGTCAGAGCCTACGCCCTCATAACCCCTTTTACTAAGCTCGTTCATCACATCGTGACCAAGCTGTCCTGCAACACCTGTAACTAAAACCTTCATTATCTGTCACCGTACATTTTTTCGTAATAGTTCTGGTACTCTCCGCTTATGATTGTTTCCCACCATTCACGGTTATCAAGGTACCACTGGATTGTCTTTTTGATGCCGTCCTTAAACATCGTTTCAGGGAGCCAGCCAAGCTCGTTGTGAATTTTTGTGGGGTCAATAGCGTAGCGCATATCGTGACCCTTACGGTCTGTAACATATGTGATAAGGCTCTCCGGCTTGTTAAGCTCCTTACAGATTATCTTAACAATATCAATGTTCTTCATCTCGTTGTGACCGCCGATATTGTAAACCTCGCCAACCTTACCCTTGTGGATAATAAGGTCAATAGCCTTGCAGTGGTCCTCAACATAAAGCCAGTCACGAACATTCTCACCTTTTCCGTAAACAGGCAGAGGCTTGTCGTTAAGGGCATTTGCTATCATAAGCGGAATCAACTTTTCCGGGAAGTGGTAAGGTCCGTAGTTGTTGGAGCAACGGCTGATTGTAACAGGCAAACCGTAGGTTCTGTGATAAGCAAGTACAAGCAAATCTGCCCCTGCCTTAGAACTGCTGTAGGGTGAGCTTGTGTGGATTGGTGTTTCCTCTGTAAAGAAAAGGTCTGGTCTGTCAAGGGGCAGATCTCCGTAAACCTCATCTGTGGAAACCTGATGGTAACGGGTAATTCCGTATTTACGGCAGGCGTCCATAAGCACAGCTGTACCCATAATATTTGTCTTTAAGAAAATATCGGGATTTTCAATGGAACGGTCAACATGGCTTTCCGCCGCAAAGTTAACCACCATATCAGGCTTTTCCTCTTCAAAAAGGTTATACACAGCCTCTCTGTCACAGATGTCCGCCTTTACAAAACGGAAGTTCGGGTTGTCCATAACAGGAGCCAATGTTGACAAATTACCTGCATATGTAAGCTTGTCAAGACAGATTATTCTGTAATCGGGATATTTTTTCAGCATATGGAACACAAAGTTTGAACCGATAAAACCTGCTCCGCCAGTTACAATTATATTCATAATAAGCTCCTCACTTTACTTAATTTTTAGCGTCAATATATTTTCCGTCAATGACATCCTTGAGGTACTGTCCGTACTGATTCTTTTTCAGCTCCTCGTACACCTTAAGGACTTCCTCCTTGGAAATCCAGCCGTTGAGATAAGCTATCTCCTCAAGACAGGCTATCTTGCGGTGCTGATGACCCTCAATAGTCATAACAAAGTTTGTTGCCTCCACAAGGCTTTCGTGGGTTCCTGTGTCAAGCCAGGTAAAGCCCTGACCCAAAAGCTCAACATTCAGCTCTTTGTTATCAAGGTAAATCCTGTTAAGGTCGGTGATTTCCAGTTCACCTCTTGCAGAAGGCTTTAGTCCCTTTGCATACTCAACAACACGGTTATCGTAAAAGTAAAGTCCTGTAACACAGTAGTTACTCTTTGGATTTTCAGGCTTTTCTTCAATGGATACCGCCCTGCCGTCTTTGTCAAACTCAACAATGCCAAAACGCTCCGGGTCGTCAACATAGTAGCCAAACACAGTTGCTCCCTTGCCCTGCTCTGCGTTCTCAACGGCAGACAAAAGTCTGTTTTTCAGGCCGTAACCTGCAAAAATGTTGTCGCCCAAAACCATGGCAACAGTATCGTCGCCGATAAAATCCTCCCCGATAATGAAAGCCTGTGCCAGTCCGTCGGGAGATGGCTGAACCTTGTAGGAAAGGTTTACTCCAAACTGATGACCGTCCCCTAAAAGTGACTTAAACCTTGGTGTATCCTGCGGTGTTGAGATAATGAGAATATCACGGATTCCCGCATTCATAAGCACCGACATAGGATAATAAATCATAGGCTTATCGTAAATCGGCAACAACTGCTTAGAAGTTACCTTTGTCAGCGGATAAAGTCTTGTACCGGAGCCTCCGGCAAGGATGATTCCTTTCATAACACTACTCCCAAAATAAATTTACATTGAACCCTCGCCCTTTAAAACGACTTTAACCGTTTTAAGGAGAATTTTTATATCATTTCCCAACGACCAGTTGCGTATGTATTCCCTGTCCAGATTGACAATTTCCTCAAAGTCGGTAATTGTACTTCTTCCGCTTACCTGCCACATACCTGTGATGCCGGGCTTGGTGGAAAGTCTTGCTCTGTGGTGAAGCTCATACCTTTGCCATTCGTCAACTGTGGGAGGACGGGTGCCCACAAGGCTCATATCCCCCTTAAGCACATTTAAAAACTGAGGAAATTCATCAAGGCTTGTTCCCCTGAGGAAATGACCGATTCCCTTTTTAAAAGAACCGTCCGGCATTTTCTTATATCCGATAATTCGAGGGTCATCCTCCATTTTGAACATAAGTCCGCCGTCAATGGTGTTTTGTGACTCCAGTTCTTTTTTTCTTTCCTCTGCGTCCAGATACATACTTCTGAACTTATAAATTTTGAATACCTTTCCGTTTTCTCCTACTCGCTCCTGGGAGAAAAATATAGGTCCGGGAGATTTTGAATATACCATAGGAGCAACTATCAGGAACAACAGTCCTGTCAATATACATCCAAAAAGTCCAACGCAGATATCAGTAAACCGCTTGATAAAAAGCTTTGCAGGAGTTGCATAGTTAATAGAGGTTGTAAGCACGGTGTAGCCGGCAACACGCTCAACAAACTGTTTTCTTCCCGGAACGCTTTTGCTGTTTAAAAGACTTATATGGGTAACAACACCCATGGATTCAAATTCTTCAATCAAGAAGTCAGGGATTGGATGATCCTCACCTAAATCAATAAACACTTCGTCAACCCAGTTTTTGCATACAAACTCGCAAATATCGTCGCTGTTGGCAACAATTTTCACTCCGTCCATATGCTGACCCTCTAAGTCCTGGTCAATAACGGAAATGCCTACAATTCTGTATCTTTCGTAATTATTCTTGCGGATATTCTCCAGAACAGACGCCATCTGACTGCCTATTGTAACAATGAGCATTGCTCTTTTTCCGGAAGAATTTGCTTTTTTATTGATAAATTTCTTCCAAAAGCATCTCTCACAGTATGTAAAGACGGAGGCAATACCCAGCCAAACCAACAGGAACAGTCTGTCAACCTGATCCTCGTTTCGGACAAAGAATAACAATAAAACGAAAATTAAAGTACACAATGCAAATTGCTTTAGTATTGCAACAAACTCCCTGTAATACCCTCGCCGCAAAACGTGCTTGTACGATTCGGAAAAAATAGCAACAAGCACCTCAACCAAGGTTGCTATCAACACACAAATCCTGTACAGACTTGCGCCATAGGGGTTGCTCCAACCCTCCATCATCCAAAAGGCACAAACATAGGCAATGTGCAGGCACAAAATATCCAAAAGCAAAAAGTCAAAGTGTTTACGCCAGCTTTGATAACTCCTTTTGTACATATTCTCCCCTCAAATTTTCCTTACTTTTCCCTTTTCACTTACACAGGCGGTGTTTAAAGATGTCAGAAATCCAACTTCATATAAAGAACACCGGTATAAAAACATACAGTTTCCCGTATAGCACACTATATACAACATTATACTTCAAACAAATTTTTTCTTCAATAGAACAATTCGACAAATAATGTATTAAAAACAGGGATAAATACTTTACTTTGACGAATTATAGGACTCATCTTTTCTATAATATTCCAATGTAAATTTTTTATGAATATACATAAACAAAAATGGGACCGGTTATGACAGTCCCATTGGTGAAATTATTTTTCGTGATTTATCATTCGTCTACTTAACTTTTTCCCACATAGCTTACAACTTCCACAATCTGTCCGTCCTTGTAATAAACTCTGGGAACCCGTTTGCTGATGTCGCATACAAATTCGTAATTAAAGCTTCCTGCAAGAGAGGAAACCTCCTCACAGCTAATAAATTCCTTGCCGTCCCTGCCCATAAGGGTGACCTCATCCCCCTGCTTTACGGCCTCAATATCTGTGACATCAACCATAAACTGATCCATACAAACCCTGCCTACAATAGGTGCAAAGCGTCCGTTAATAAGCACTCTGCCCTTGTTGCTAAGGGAGCGGGGATAACCGTCGGCATAACCCACAGGCACTGTGGCAACAACAGTTTCTTTATCTGTAACATATGTACCGCCGTATCCAACAGGTGTCCCGGCCTTTAAGGTCTTTACAAAGGACACCTCTGACTTAAGCTCCATTGCAGGGATTATCTTAAAGCTTGCCTTGTCCATCTCCTCACTGGGATAAAGACCGTAGGTGATAATTCCGCTCCTTACAATCTGCAAATTCATATCCGAAAGCTCCATAATGGCAGCAGAATTGCTCACATGGCAGTTTGGAATTTCCACACCTCGTGATTTAAGTTTTTGTACAAAATCTGTAAATCTTTTAAACTGTATTTTGGCTGAGGACTTGTCCTTTTCGTCTGCTCTGGCAAAATGGGTGAACATTCCGTCAACCTCTATATTGGGCAACAGGCTGATTTCTTTGATTATATCAGCACTTTCGTCATTGTCAGCAAAACCTATTCGGCTCATTCCTGTATCCAGCTTGATGTGTATTTTTGCAGTTCTGTTCATAGACAAGGCTGTATCGGAAAGTTTTTTTGCCATATCAAAGGTGAAAATTGCAGGAATTAAATCGTAATTTATTACATCCTCATACTGCGTGGGATGTGTATAACCCAAAAGGTTTATAGGCTTTGTAAAACCTGCATTTCTTAAATCTATGCCCTCCTCGGGAATGGCGACAGCGTATCTGTCAATAACATCATCGCAGTATTTTGCAATCTGATTTGCTCCGTGGCCGTATCCGTCGGCTTTTATGACAGCCATAAGCTGTGTATCCTTGCCAATCCTGCTTTTTGCAAGGGACAGGTTGTGGTGTATTGCATCAAGGTTTATATCCGCCCTTACACGCATATATTTCTTCATAATAACACTTCTCTTCCTCTGTATAAACAACATTATACCTTTTGCAACAGCAATAATCAAGGCGACTGCAAATGATTTGACAAATATGATATAATTTTCAAAAGAACAAAAGACTTTTGCGGAGATATTTATGACATACACATACAAAAGCCCTCTGGGGAAATTATTAATTGAGGACAACGGGAAGGAAATTACAAGAATATCCTTTGCGGACAAAGAAAAAAACAATGAAGGCTCACCCTCTCCTTTGATTATTCAGGCAATTAACCAACTGGAGGAATATTTTGACGGAAAAAGAAAGGCTTTTGACCTCCCCATTTCCCCCAAGGGTACAGATTTTCAGAAAAAAGTGTGGCAGGTGCTTTTGGAGATACCCTACGGAGAAACGAAAAGCTACAAAGAAATAGCAGTAAAAGTGGGAAATCCCAAAGCATACAGGGCTGTGGGTATGGCGAACAACAAGAATCCAATAGCCATTGTTATACCCTGTCATCGTGTCATTGGAAAAAACGGCGAATTAACAGGCTATGCAGGTGGAAATAGTAAGAAATTATTTTTGATAAAATTGGAACAGGATAACGCAAAAAACAACTCGACAATCACTCTGTAATGTGATAATATTTGAATATAACTAATTTTGATAGGGTGTTAAGGATGACACTTGTTAGATTCTTTGATTTTATAGGCAAAAAGATGGGAAACAGCTTTGGCATAATTTTCAAAATAATAATTCCCTTTATAGTTACATTCATCCCCATTGACCAGGTAAGCGGATGGATTTTTGGCTCAATGGCAAAGGTTCTTGACTTTGTACTGTGGGCGGTACTATTGGTGCTTTTGCTCCTTGCTCCACGGGCGGCGTCGGTTATGGAATTTGTTGTTATCGGTTTTGCCCTGGTGCTTACTATCGGCTCAGGAACCATCGACCATCTGTGGGGTTGGTGCGTTATGATTGCCGGCGCTGTATTTCTGTTTTTCAAAATTTTATTTTTGCTGACAATACTCATCAAAAAGGCAAACGGTATGTACGACACGGAGCCGTCTGTCTATTCTGAAACAGAAGAATAAAACTCACAAAGGCGTGATTATTTTTTATGGTTAAAACTTATATTCTGAATACAGATGCCCTTGACAACAGGGAGCTTTTCCAGGAAAAGCTGGAATCCGTTGACAAGGAACGGAGGAAAAAGGTTTTAAGACTGCCGAAAAACACACCCCAAAAGCTTTCCCTGGGGGCAGGACTTCTGATAAAAACCTTTGTGGGGGACATAACCTCCTATGGCATTGGCGGAAAGCCGCAGGCTTTGGAAACACATTTTAATGTAAGCCACAGCGGAAAATATGTTGTGCTTTCAATATCTGACGAGCCTGTAGGGGTTGACATAGAGCTTATGCAAAGGGGCAGAAAAAAGATAGCCTCAAGGTTCTTTACCCTTGAAGAAAATATCCAGATAGACCAGAGCTACGACCCTGACAGAACCTTTACCCGACTGTGGACGCTGAAAGAGGCTTTCCTAAAATGTATCGGCACAGGCATCGGCAGAAACCTCCGACGGACGGATATTGACCTAAACGGCGGTGACATAAGGGTAAAGCAGAACATCAACAATAACCCCTACTACTTCAAGGAATACAATGTGGAGGGTTATCAGCTTTCTGTTTGCAGTGAGGATCACGAATTTGAAGAAAGACTGATTGATGTTACAGACAGGATTCTGGGTACAGATACCAGCAAATAAAAAGACAAAACATTTTCATTTTCCGGAGATAACAGGAATAAAAACAAGGCTGTGAGATTGACAAAGCAATTTCACAGCCTTTGTTATTTAATGCCTTTTCCACAGAGAAGGTATAAAAAGAATCATCATAGGGAAAATTTCCAGTCTGCCGGCGAGCATATCAAAGCTAAGGACTATTTTGCTGAGAACGCTCATATGGGCAAAGTTTGCCGTTGCTCCTACATCCTCCATACCGGGGCCTATGTTGTTAATACAGGCAACAACAGAGGTAAAGGTTGTGACAAGGCTTTCCCCCTCTATACTGACAAGGAGTACGCTGGTAATAATGATGAAAACATATATGACAAGATATGTGTTTATACCCTTCAGCACGCTGTTGTCGACGCTTTTCTTGTTCATTCTTACGCTCATAACCTGACGGGGACGAATCATCTGCTTTAAATCGTTTATCATCTGCTTAAAGTATATGACAATTCGGCTGATTTTAATTCCGCCTCCCGTTGAGCCTGCCATTGAGCCTACAAACATCAAAAGTACAAGAATTATCTTGGCAAATACCGACCACTGTTCAAAGTCCGCCGTCACAAATCCCGTGGTACTTATAATTGATGTGACTGTGAAGAAGGAATCTCTGAAAGCCTTTTCAAAGGCAACCTGAGTGGTGGTGAGGAGATTTACGGCAATCAACACCACACTTGAAACGATTATACAGATGTAAGCTCTGAACTCCTCATCCTTAAACACAGCGCCGAACTTTCTCATTATCAGGAAGAAGTAAAGGTTGAAGTTAATGCCGAACAGCATCATAAAGGTTGCCACAACATATTCAACATATGGACTGTTGTAGCCTGCAATGGATGCATCCTTTACAGAAAATCCTCCTGTTCCCGCTGTTGCCAGGGAAGTAACAACGCTGTTGTAAAAGCCAATGCCTGAAAACATAAGAAAAACAATTTCAGCCACAGTCAGGGCAAAGTACAGAACATATAGAATCCTTACGGTGTCCGTCATTTTGCTGACAATCTTGCCTGCCTTAGGTCCGGGAACCTCCGCACGCATAAGGTGCATTGACTGTCCGTCACCCTGGGGCACAACCGCCATTAAGAATGTGAGAACACCCATACCACCAATCCAATGGGTAAAGCTCCTCCAGAACAGCAGTCCCAGGGGATTGCCCTCGATTTTTGTCATAATAGTTGAGCCTGTGGTGGTAAAGCCCGACACAGTTTCAAAAAAGGCGTCCAGATAGTTGGGTATCATTCCCGAAATAACAAAGGGCAAGCACCCGAAAATTGACATTAAAATCCACGCAAGACCGCATATTACAAGTCCCTCTCTTGCAAGGAGCATAGTGTTCTTTGGCCTTTTAAGTCCAAAAATCAGGCCTATACCAATCAAAATAAAAATGGGAATGATAAATGAGATGTATGTACTTGTTTCTCCGTATATTATGGCAACAATGAGAGGGAGGGTCATCAGCGCCCCCTCAAGGAACATTATTTTGCCTAATATATTTACAACTGCACGATAGTTCATACAAATATATCCTCTAACGAACGAATAGCCTTGCCCTTTGTAACAACAATCACAGAGTCCTTTTCCTGTATAGTATCGTCACCGGTGGGGAAGATAATCTTCCTTTTTCTGCTGATTGCGGCTATCAGTATATCTTTTTTAAACTTCAAATCCTTAATGGGAACATCTATATAATCCTTGTTTCCCTGTGCAATAAACTCAATCGCTTCTATTCTGCCATCCATCAGCTTATACAGATTTTTGATTTCCTCTCCCTCTGCATTCAGCTTTGCCCTCATATATTTTACAATTATGGAGGAGGTAATCTGGCTCATAGATATGGCACTTTCACCCATAATTTTGTTATACAGCTGGTAAAACTCCGGCTCGTTGATTTTTGTAACCAGCTTTTTCACATTAAAGCTTTGGGCATACATTGCAACAAGGAAGTTGCCCTCGTCGCTGTCGGTGACATTTACCACAGCGTCACTGCTTGCAATGCCCTCCTCTATCAACAGCTTGTGGTCTGCGGAGTTGCCCAGCACAATTCTTGCGTCAGGCAGATGGTCAGCAAGGAACTTGCACCTGTCGCTGTTCTTCTCAATAATTGTCACATTCATACCCATTTTCATAAGTATCATAGTAAGGTAGTGGGCAATGCGTGAACCGCCGATTATCATTACATTTTTTATCCTGTGCTTGAGAATTTTCATTCCCTTCAGGATATTTTCTATGGATTTGTGGGAACCACAGATGTAGATGCTGTCCTTTTCACGAATTACAAAATTGCCGTTTGGGATAAACACATCCTCGTTACGGCGGACAGCACAAATCAAAAACTGATTGCCGTATATTCCGGATATTTCGTGAATAGGCTTATCAATTATGTTATTGTCGCCCTTGACCTGTATTTCCAGCATATCAATTCTGCCGTTGGCAAAGGTTTCGTAATTTGTGGCGGCAGGGAATTTTAAAATACGGGATATTTCCTTGGCCACGCTCATATCCGGGTTAACCATCATCGAAATTCTTAGCTCGTTTTTCATAAAATCAATCTGGTTAACATATTCCGGCCCACGAACTCTGGCTATGGCATGCCTTGCACCCATTTTTCTGGCTATAAGGCAGGAAAGTATGTTGATTTCGTCAGAAAGGGTAGTGGCTATGACAAGGTAAGCGTTCTGGATATTTGCCTCCGTCAGCACATCACAATGCGTACCGTTTCCGCAGATTCCGCTGACATCCTGTTCCTCAACAATCCTGTCAACCCTTTGTTCGTCTATATCTACTACAACAACATCGTGACCTTCTTCTCTCAGACTGCTAATCAAGAATTTTCCAATCTTGCCTGCACCGATAACAACCACATGCATATTGTGTTCCTCCCGTATATCTTG
>JBJEOU010000041.1:0-15115 GCA_051880875.1 Ruminococcus sp.
AACTCAAAGTCATCTTCGGGTTTCTTTAGTTCGTTGTTTAATTTTCAAGGTCCGTTGCACTATTTAAGGGGCTTAACTTTCGTTTTGCATTCCTTAGCAGTGCAAGAGTTATTATATTACAGACTTGATACAAAGTCAAGTACTTTTTTTAGATTTTTTTAATTTTTTTTGCAAAAAATTGCTCGTTCGTAACTATTCACAAATAAACACATCATATAGTGTTAAAAATGCAAAAAACGGACTGTGAAGAACACAGTCCGGAATTGCAGGATTGTTGATTATTTGTCTTGATTACTTGGTAATGTGTCAACAGAAGAATTTTTTATTTTTTGTTCTAACTCACACCTTGTTATCTAAAGACAAAGCAAGATATATTGACTACTTTTCGCTCCCTCAGTCACGCAAGCGTGACAGCTTTTTCTGGCGAAAACGGCAAACCCTTTGTCACTTCGTGACATTTCCCTTAGCAAGGGAATACTCATCCGATGGAGCCTTTGTTACATCAGAATTTCATCTCACCTATTAGTGTCGTTATAGGCACTACTGCTTTCTGTTAAGATTCTTCGGTCGCTACGCTCCTCAGAATGACAAAGAGGGGTTCCTCAAAATTACAGTAGTTTGGGTGTGCTGTTTTTAGATTAACAGCTTTGGATTACTTTGTATCGCAGGAGCCGTGGCAATCTCCGCAGCCCTTTGGTGCTAAAAGCTCAGGCTCGTAGAAGATGCCGTTTTTGTCGTAATAATCCTTAACAGCCGCCTTGACTGCCTCTTCTGCAAGGACGGAACAGTGAATTTTTACCGGTGGAAGTCCGTCAAGTGCCTCAACAACTGCTTTGTTGGAGAGTTCAAGAGCCTTGCTGATTGGCTGACCCTTAATCATCTCTGTTGCCATTGATGAGGACGCAATAGCTGATGCACAGCCGAATGTGTTGAACTTAACATCTGTGATGATGTCGTTTTCAACCTTGATGTATATTTTCATTATATCCCCACACTGGGCGTTGCCAACCTCGCCTACTCCGTCGGCATCCTCAATTTTGCCGACATTTCGTGGGTTTGTGAAATGGTCCATAACCTTGTCGCTGTAAAGTGCCATTATTTTTCCTCCTTCATCATTTTTTCCCAGACAGGTGACATTTCTCTCAGATAGGAAACAACCTGTGGTACTGTTTTTATGATATGGTCAATTTCTTCTTCTGTATTATATTCGCTGATTGAAAGTCTAAGACTTCCGTGGGCAATCTCCACAGGAACACCTATGGCAAGAAGAACATGGCTCGGGTCTAAGCTACCGCTTGTACAGGCTGAGCCGGAAGATGCCTCTATACCCTTCTGGTCAAGCCAAAGGAGGATACCCTCTCCCTCGATGCCCTCAAAGCACATATTTAGTGTACCCGGAAGGTGATGCTGTAAGTCACCGTTTATGCGGGATTTTGGAATATCCTTTAGTCCTGCAATCATTTTGTCACGAAGGTGTGTTACATATTCAGATGTTTTATCCATATTAGCAACAGCGTCCTTTAATGCAGTTGCCATACCTACAATAGCAGGAACATTCTCGGTGCCTGCCCTCTTCTTTCTCTCCTGTGCGCCGCCGAAGATGATGTTTGTTAGAAGGATTCCCTTGCGGACATAAAGAGCACCCACACCCTTTGGTCCGTGGAACTTATGACCGCTGATTGACAGCATATCAACATTCATATCCTCAACATCAAGTGGGATGTGCCCTGCCGCCTGAACAGCGTCTGTGTGGAACAGCACACCCTTTTCACGGCAAATTGCACCGATTTCCTTGATTGGCTGGATTGTGCCGATTTCGTTGTTGGCGGTCATAATTGTTACAAGACAGGTTTCGTCTGTAATTGCATTTCTCACATCCTCAGGCTTTACTATACCGTTTGAGTAAACATCAAGAAGTGTTACGGTGAAGCCTTCCTTTTCCAAAGCGTTAAGGGTGTGAAGAATTGCGTGGTGCTCAAACTTGCTGGAAATTATGTGGGTTTTGCCCTTCTTTTTTCCCATATATGCCGCAGAACGTAGCGCCTGGTTGTCCGCCTCGCTTCCGCCGGAAGTAAAGTAAATTGTGGATGGCTCTGCGTTTATACACTCAGCAATGTCTGCCCTGGCATTCTCTAAATACTCTTTTGCCTTTTGACCTATTGAATGAAGAGAACTGGGATTGCCGTAATCTTCTTTGAACAAAGGCATCATAGCCTTAAGGGCAGAGTCACTTATTTTAGTGGTAGCCGCATTATCTGCATAAACTAACACATAAATCACTCTCCTATTTCCTATAAAATCACTAGGAATAAAATAACACATAATTCCTAACTTGTCAATAGGAATTATGTGTACATATGGATATATTTATACATTTGAAATGCTTTAGAAATTTCATCAAAGCCTGTTAAAGCCCGTTATGTCCTTGATGACCTCCCCTGCGATTATCAGTCCTGCAACGCTGGGGACAAATGCTGTTGAGCCGGGGACAACCTTTTTGCTTGTTTCCTCATCACTCGGCAAGGGGGTTAAAGGTGTTTCCTCTGAATAGACCACCTTTAGCTTTTTAATTCCCCTCTTTTTCAGGGCATTTCTCATAACCCTTGCAAGGGGGTCAACCTTTGTTTTGAAGATGTCGGTGACCTTAAAGGCTGTGGGGTCAAGCTTGTTGCCTGCACCCATTGAGGACATCAAGGGTACATTAAACTCCTTGCACTTGACTGCAAGCTCTATTTTCCCTGTTACGGTGTCGATTGCATCCACCACATAGTCGTACCGTCTGAAATCAAATTTATCTGAATTTTCCGGAAGAAAAAAGCAATTGTACTTGTTGACCACAGTTGAGGGGGAAATATCCCTGATGCGTTCCTCCATAACATCCACCTTTGGTCTGCCCACGGTGGAATGGAGGGCGATAATCTGCCTGTTGATATTGGTCAGGGACACATCGTCATTGTCAACAATGTCGATAGTACCCACTCCGCTACGTGCCAGAGCCTCAACCACATAACCGCCTACGCCACCTACACCAAAAACGGCGACACGGCTGTTTTTCAGTTTATCTACTCCGTCATCGCCTATTAATAATTCTGTTCGAGAAAATTGATTTACCATTGTATCACCTGTGTTATAGTATTGTCGGGGTTGTGTTCTTCTTTCTTGTGTTTGAGGGGAGTTCGTTTATATGTTCTTACTCATACTTTATTATCTAAAGACAAAGTGGGCAAAGGAGAACACTTTTTCCCTCCTTCCACCGCAAGCGGTCCCCCTCCCCCGTCTGGTGGAGCCTTTGTTTAGTCCGTAATTTCATATAACCTGATAGTGTCGATTATGCACTACTGCTTTCCTTTCAGATTCCTCGGTCGCTATGCTCCCTCGGAATGACAAGGTGAGGGTGAAATGACAGGGTGAAGTGGTATGTTTCACTTCACTAACAGTAATGGTCGACAAATGCCGACCATTACTTTATCTTATACATTCTGACTTAACAAATCCTCTATTGTTACGCTTTCAAGGTAGTTGTCGATTACATTGTCAAGCTTTTTCCACATTGGGAGAGTTATGCAGTCCTGTGCCTCGCTACAGTTCATATCGTGACAGTTGACGCAGGCAACGGGAGCGAGTGAACCCTCGCTTGCCTTAAGCACCATACCCACCGTGTACTGGCTTGCTGGACGGTTAAGACGGTAACCTCCGTTTTTGCCACGAAGGGAGTCAAGCAGTCCCTCTTTGTTAAGACTTGATACAATGCTTTCAAGATACTTCATTGATATTGCAGAACGGTTTGATATTTCTTTTAAAGAAATATACTCCCCGTTGCTGTGCATTGCCAAATCTATCACTACACGCAGGGCATATCTTCCCTTTGTTGAAACAATCACAAAATCACATTCCTTAGTTTATGAAATCTTTGTCGGTGCCTTTGAAAGCCAATCTGCTCCGCCGTCGGACTTATCATCCAGCTTGAATGCTCCGCCGTCTGAGGAAAGCACAAAGGTATTCTCTACATAGTCGCCTGTTGTGGTGTCGGTTGTGGCGGCGATATATACATAGATGTATTTTTCGCAGGAAACAGTCTGGGTGTAGCCCGGTATAAACTCTGTGTAGGACGCACAGGTTGCCTGATTCTCGTCATAAATCGCCTTGATTTCTGCATCTGTGTAGGATGATGAGAAGTATGACTTAAAGGTGTCGTAGTCACCCTGTGCACAGGCTGAATACAGGTTGGAGTAGAAGCCCTGTGCTGTTTCAACAGCGGTTGAGTCGTTCACAGCAGCTGACTCAAGGTATTCGTCAACTGACTTTTCGGTAGTAGGTACAGTTGTGGTTTCTGTTGTAGGTGCCTGTGTTGTTGTGGCAACAGGAACAGTAGTTGTAGCCACAGGTTCAGATTCTTCACTTCCTCCGCAGGAAACAGCCATAATGATTATCAGGCAAATCACAATTACTGCACAGCATCCGCCGGCAAGGAGCTTCCATGTACGGCTGTTGTCACCCTCATCCTCCGGTGAATATGTATCTCTTCTTCTGCGTTGGGAGCTTCTCTCCCTCTTGCTCTGACTTCTGATTTCCCTTTCCTCAGGGGGAGTTGAATATGCAGAGATGTCCTCATAGTCGGATTCCTCCTTTGGCTTGGAAGAAACCCTTTTGTTAAAGGCGCTGTTGATTTCCCTTTCAAAATCGTCAAGATGCTCCGGCGCCTCTGTGCCGTCTATTCCCTTTAGGAAATCTGTTTCTTCCCCGCACAAAGGGCATACTGTATTTTTGATGTCGATGTCCTTACCACATTTTTTACAAAACATAATTTACTCCTTATTCATCAAGCTTGTGCCACCAGATAGAACTGCTTTCAACAGGGTTTCCCTCTTCGTCATAGGTGGTTTCCCCACTGCCCTCAGGTGCATTTATTGCTACCCAGATTGTACCGTTTTCCTCTACATAATAGTCCACAATCTTCTGGGAATTTGTGTTCCATTCAAGGTAGTGGCTCTGACCTGTTGCGCTGTGCTGGTCATAGAACAAATCGGTATAGGCTGTAAAGCTGTGGTTTTGTCCCACAAGCTTTTTAGCCTCGTCCTCTGCCTTTGTCTGCTTATCGGTAACAGGGGCAATCTCCATGGCAAACTCAATATTTTTATTTTCCTCAGTACCGTGGTTTTCAATGCCAAAGTAGTATTTCTTTTCTTTCTTAAGATTTACAACAATAACGGTCTGGTGGTTTTTGCTGTTTTCCACCTCTTCGCTTTGCACATCACCCATAACGCCAAAATCGTTGATGCCAAGGTATCCCTCAATAGATGCCTCAACAGTAATTTTGTAGGTGGAGTTTTCGTATGGCATAAAGCTGAAAACATATCCTGCACCGTAGCCTGCGTTTGAGGTTGTATAGGTCTGTCTGTCGTTAACCCTGACAGGTGTTACCGTAAGGGGTGTTGCGTCTGCTGATGTAGGGGTAAAGCTGATGTCGTTATCTATTGCGTACTTCATTGCGCTTGAGCCGGGAACACCCTCAATATATGCAGTACCGCTGTCCTTGAGGATGCTTTCCCCGATAGTTTCCACGCTTTCGGGAAGAAATACATCTGCAAATCCCTGGCAGGATGCAAAGGCATAGGAGCCGATGTCCTTTACGCCGTCCTGCATACTTACAAGGTGGAGATATTTACAGCCAAAGAAGGCTCTTTCTCCAATGGACTTGATTGTGTTTGGCAATGTAACAGACTTTATGTTGCTCTCGGCAAATGCCTTGTCCCCTATGGCTGTGACAATGTTGCCGTCGATTACATCGGGAACTTCAACAGTTGTGTCCTTGCCGGTATAGCCTGTGATGGTTATTCCTGTGCTGTCCTCGGTGTACTTAAAGTCGGTGGAGGAGAAAACATTGATTATCCCCGTATAGTTAAGGACGAACACTCCGCCGGCAAGAACAGCAAGAATGACAATGATTGTGACAACAGCCCTCAAAGCCTTGCGCTTAGGCTTTCTGTCGTAGTCGTCATCGTCAAACATATCGTCAGAATAATAATTCTCCAGATATTCATCGTCGTTGTCGTAAGATATTTTAGGACCATTGTAGCCTGAGTGACCGTATGTAGTCCCCTGTGAAGAATGCTTGCTGTTATAATTTTCAATTTTTTGTTTGGTGTTTTCTATTGCGTATGCCTTTTCCTTTTCAGAGATAACATAACCACAGCCCTTACAGCTGTTAAATGAGTTACCGTTTTCTCTGGAGCATTTTGGGCAAATCCACACAGCCTCTCACCTCACTCTATTATCTGTAATACTGTTCCTTATATTTATTCCACATTTCATCAATTTCATCAGTGGTATTATTTTCTCTTGCCTTGAATATTGGGTCGATATACTCGCTGTACATTGATTTAGTTCTTTCAAAGAAATATCTCTTCAAATCCTTAAAGTCGTCAAATCCAAAGCCTGCAATCATAACTGTGAACACATCCTCAGCAAGCTCGTTGATAAGCCTTTTGAGAAGATGCTCCCACTGGGATATGCTCTTTGCCCTGTTCAGGGTGTAAAGAAGTGCATACTCAAATTCCATTGGTGTGGAGAAACAGCTGTATGCACCGTCTGTTGCAGTTACTACAACAGATGGTCTGTCTGTCTTTACTGTTTTTATATTGATTTTAAAGTCGGTTTCTCCGTTGATAAGGTTGATTACCCTTGGCTTTTCCTCAGGGTTAATGGGGTTTACCTCCTCCACAAGGTCGTCCTGTGTAATCTGGCAAAGACCGGTTTTATCAAGGAGATATCCCCTGCTGTTGCCTGCCCAGAGGTACTCAAACATTATGTTGTCCTGCTTGGAAAAATCGCAGGCTACAATGCTTGCAGTTGTGGGGAGCAACACCCTGTCGGAATCGGTGCTGAAATTCTTTTTTACCTTTTCAATATATTTTTTAAGGTCAGAGCCAAGCTTTATGCTGTCCATCTCGCTGAAGGTAAAGTTACCGTTCTGGAACATTTTAAGGGTGCTTTCGGCGGCAAGACGTGAGGCAATGTAGCCTCCGCTTCTTCCACCAAGCTTTGAGTAATTGGCGGTGTCCATTTCGCCGTATCCGTCAAAAACTCCGATAAATCCACCTGATTCGCCAAAGCAGTAGCTGTAGCTGTCCTCGTCCTTTATATCGCTTTTTCCGCTTATGGCAAGGGCAAGATTCAGCCTTCTTATGCCGATTTTTACATCATTATAGTTATCCATAATTAACCTCTTTACAGTACATTAAAAAATTATATCTCAATATATCTCAGTTTTATTATACAAAAATGAGCTTATTTCATCAATGTTTATTACCATATTGTAACTGAAATCTCAGCTGTTTTCCAGCTCGCAGACGATTACAGTAATGTTGTCGTTACCACCTGCACAAAGCGCCTGAGAAACCAGAATATCCGTAGCGTCTGACACAGTTTCAGCAACATGGCACAATGCACCCACCTGATCCACATTCAGCTTTTCCGTAAGTCCGTCGGAGCAGATTATGTAGCGGTCGCCGGGTATGTACTCCTGAAAAGAAATTGCAGGCTCCAGGGGAGTTTTCTCCTCTTTCATACCAATATACTGGGTGATGACATTGTTGAAGGCAAGCTCCTTTGGAAGCACATGGTCGACGGACAGCTGATGGATTTTTCCGTTGTGAAGTCGGAAAACCTTGGAGTCCCCTACATTGCCGATGTGGATTCCCAAATCGGAAAAGACAACCCCTGCAAAGGTTGTGCCCATACTTTCAATATCGTTGTCCACAGCATACTGCCTTACCCTTTGGTTGATACTGCGGGTAAAGTCCAGAATTTTCTCCCCAACATTGTCACCTGAGAAGTCAACACCCTGTGTTGCATTAGAGGCAATTGACGAGGCAACCTCGCCCTTTTCTTCACCGCCGATGCCGTCAAAGACAGCCAGCATTTTGTTGTCGGTGCTGAGTATCTCCCCGAATTGGGAGAAAGTTTCCTCGTCCTCAAAGGGTCGGGTGTTGCCGTCACAAAACAGGTTGTCCTCGTTGTGAGTGCGGGTGTTGCCCACTACGCTCAGGGCGTGATATTTAATTTTGTAATGATTATTCCCCATTCAAATCACCACAATTCCTTATGTTCCCTCTATATTTCCCTCAAATAATTAAATAATTATACCACATAATACAATAAAATTCAATAGGAGAATAATAATCCCAAAATATCAGGGCAACCGATACATTCCCCTATGTGACTGCGTTCTGTCAGCTGTCTACGCCAAGAAGCTCAAAGGCATAGCCAAGGAGTGCCTTGGTTACGGAAAGCACCACTGTATTTCCGCTGTCGGAAACTGCATCTTCCTTTTTGATGTTTACATCTGACACATCCACGGTGTCTGTGTACTCAAAAATTCCTGTTATAGTTTTGGGAATATCCAGCTCCACATAGGTTTTGTCGTTTTCCTCATATGTTGCCAGGGACATCCTCTCAAATTCCCTTTTCATAATGTATGAGCCGTCATAATAAACGGTGTAGTTGACGCCCATAGCCTTGTCCTCTTTTGCATTTCGGGACATTTCTCTAAAGGTTTCAACTGCCTTTTCCTTGTCAAAGCCCTCTTCCCACAAAAACTCAAGGTAGCCTGAGTAAACCTTTTCAAAGACTATCTGTGTTCTCTCGTCATTTTCAAGGCTGTCTGCTATGTTTTTGTATATCTCCGAAAGTGAATCTCCTGTGATTTTAAAGGTTGTAGTGTCGCACTCCACACCTCTGTACTCCTGTTTTGCTTCTGTAACATATCCGTCCTCAAGGGGGGAAGCAAGACAGTCCTTGCTAAAGCTGTATGCCCATGTGAGCAAATCCCATGTGCCAAGCTCTTCCTTTTCCTCAGAAGCTTTTGTTTCCGTTGTGGTCTTGCTTTTGTTATTCCGGGATTTGGTGGATTTACTGTTTGCACCATTACTGCTTTTCCCTGACATATCCGTCACCACAGGGTCCTGATTATTGACTGAGGTGGAAACCAGGTCGCCCTGCTTCTGAATGTCGCACAGAAGAATCCCCAGTAGGTCAAAGCTGGACTTAAGCTTGTCCTGTGACGGACTGTACTGAATATCCACACCGATTTTGGCAGAATCCGCACCGGTAAAGGAAACTATGGATGAAAAGTCCTTGCCAACTGTGAAGTCCCCGGAAAGACCAATGTCCTCACCGCTTAAGTCATACAAGTTATATCCCTCTTCAAAAAGGTAATAGTCCACAGGGCCGAGGACAGCCTTTAGTATCTGGTGCCTTAGTGCAAAGGCGGTTATTCCTCCGCCGATAAGCACAACAAGAACTACAATGAGGACAATTCCTCCTGTTCTTTTAAAGAATGGTTTTTTCTTCTTTTTTGTAGTTTTTTTCGGATTTTCAGCAGGATCATCGTCAAAAAAACTGCTTTCCTTTTCAACAGGATTTTCAGATGAAAATGTATTTTCGTTATATTCCACAATCAGAACTCCTTAAGGTTTTTACACTAATTATTTGCTATGCTGAATATACAACAAAAAAATCAAATAGTCAACACACAGCCACACATAGGCTTAAAAATGGACATTTTTCGTAGGTTTTATCTTATACTAATATCTAACAAAAAACAGACAATCCATTCTTATATATAGTAAAAATTCATCCCAAAAAACAACAGAGCACGACAAAAGCCGTGCTCCATTGCCTGCTTGTTAAAGGAAAAATCACTTCAAAAGCAGTATTAACATTTAACATTTTTACTTGAGGGAAGTGTCAGGAATCCCTCTCGCACATTAATACTATCACTTAGAATTTTTTATGTCAATGCCTTCAAGGGCATATTAATTTTTCTTGTTAAATGTTCATAAATGAAACAATCAACTTTTGTTTACTATTACAATATCTTTTCCCTGTTTTATGGGATTATTCCCCCATAAGGACAAGAAAAAGGACTGCGCAAAGGATTTTGCAACAGTCCTGTGTTTTTTTAATATGAAGTTTTAATTATTTAAAGGAATTATACATTATTTCCCAGCCTGCGGAATCTTTCGTACCTCTCCTGTGTAAGGGTGTCAACATCAATATCCATATTTTTCTCAAAGGTGCGGGAAATCAGCATCTTAAGTCCCTCAAACATTTTTCTGTCGTCAATGTCGGCAGGCTCACGGATAATTCTCTCCACCACCCCAAGGTCAAATAGATTATGGGAGGTGAGCTTAAGACATTCGGATGCCTCGGGAGCTTTTGTGCTGTCCTTCCAAAGGATTGAGGCACAGCCCTCGGGGGAAATAACTGAATAGATGCTGTCCTCCAGCATCCAAACCTCGTCGGCAACAGCAAGCGCCAATGCTCCGCCTGAACCGCCCTCTCCAATGAGGATAGACAGTATCGGGGTTTTCAGGGTCATCATTTCCATAATATTTTCTGCAATGGCAAGTCCCTGACCTCTTTCCTCAGCGCCGATACCGGGGTATGCACCGCTGGTGTCAACAAGGCACAGAACAGGTCTGTGGAACTTTTCCGCCTGCTTCATAAGGCGGAGAGCCTTACGGTAACCCTCGGGATTTGCAGAGCCGAAGTTACGTGACATACGCTCCTTGGTTGTTCGTCCCTTTTCAATTCCGATTACGGTAACAGGCTGGTCGTAAAGCATTGCAAGTCCCCCTACAATAGCTTTGTCGTCGCCGAATCTTCTGTCGCCGTGAAGCTCGATAAAGGAGCTTCCGAACATTCTGCTGATGTAGTCAACAGCGGTGAGCCTTTTTGCATCTCTTGCCGCTTGAACCTTATCGTATGCGCTCATTATTCCTTAACCTCCCCGCTGTGCATTGAAAGAAGAGTTGCCAAAGTTTTTTTCAAATCTTTTCTGTTAACAACAGAGTCGATAAAGCCTTTGTCAAGGACAAATTCTGCCCTTTGAAAGCCCTTTGGCAGCTTTGTGTGGGTGGTCTGCTCAACAACACGAGGTCCTGCGAAGGCAACCAGTGCGTTTGGCTCGGAAAGTATTATGTCGCCCTCCATTGCAAAGGAGGCTGTAACACCCCCTGTTGTTGGGTCGGTAAGTACGGTTATATAAAGGAGTCCCTCATCGCTGTGCTTTTTAACAGCGCCTGAGGTCTTTGCCATCTGCATAAGGGAGATTATGCCCTCCTGCATTCTTGCTCCTCCTGATACGGTGAAAACCACAACGGGAAGGCGATTTTCTGTTGCATATTCAAATGCCCTTGTAATCTTTTCCCCTGTTACGGTACCCATTGAGCCCATCATAAAGTCAGGGGACATAACGCAAAGCACAACGGTGTTGCCGTCAATTTCGCATTTGCCTGTTACAACACTTTCCTTTTCTCTGCTCTTCTTCTTAGCACCGGCAAGCTTTTCGTCATATTTGGGGAATTTAAGGAAGTTTTTGCTCTCCATATCCTTGTCAAATTCCTCAAATGTGCCTTTGTCGGCAACAAGGGTGATTCTCTCCCTTGCGGTCATTCTAAAATGGTGGTTACACTTGGTGCAGACACCCAGATTTTCCTTTAAGTCGCTTGCCAGAAGCATAGTGTTGCAGGAGGGGCATTTTACCCACAGGGAATCAGGGACAAACGGAGTGTTTGTCTCTGCCTGTTCGGAGCCCTCAAGCTCATTTTTAGGCTTTAAAAATGTGAATAAATCCATAAAAATCACTCATTCCATAACCAATGATATTCACCGGTATAATTATAAATTACAAGTAGTAATTATTGTTTTTTTCTTCTCTCTTCAAAATCGGCAATAAAGTCTGTGGTGTAGCTTCCGTCAATAAACTCCTTATCGGAGAGAATCTCAATCTGGAGCTCTCTGTTGTGGTCAATTCCGCTGATGGAAAGCTCGGAAAGTGCCATCTTCATCTTTCTTATGGCAAGCTCACGGCTTCTGCCCTGGACAATGATTTTACCCACCATACTGTCGTAGAAAGGCGGAATTGTATAGTCCTGATAAATAGCGGTGTCGAACCTTACGAATGAACCGCCGGGAATATGGAGCTGTGTAATTTTACCACAGGAAGGACGGAAATCCTTGTCGGGATTTTCCGCATTGATACGGCACTCAATGGCGTGGCCGTGGAAGAAAACCTGGTCCTGTGTTTTGTTAAGCTTTGTACCTGCGGCAACACGAATCTGCCACTGCACAAGGTCAAGTCCTGTTACCATTTCTGTGACACCGTGCTCAACCTGGAGTCTGGTGTTCATCTCCATAAAGTAGAAGTTCTTGTCCTTGTCAAGTAGGAACTCAACTGTACCAACGGAGTTGTAGTTAACAGCCTTAGCCGCCTTAATAGCTGCCTCCATCATCTCCTTGCGGATTTCGGGAGTCAGGGATGGACTTGGGCTTTCTTCAATAAGCTTTTGGTTCTTACGCTGAACGGAACATTCTCTCTCTCCAAGGCAGAGAACATTTCCGTGCTTGTCGCACAAAAGCTGCATTTCAATATGTTTAACAGGCTTTAAAAACTTTTCGATGTAGCATCCGCTGTCCCCAAAGGCGCTTGCCGCCTCGCTGGAGGCGCTTCTAAAGGAATTGAGGAAGTCCTCCTCCCTTTCTACAAGACGGATACCTCGTCCGCCGCCGCCTGAACGAGCCTTGATAAGTATTGGGTAGCCGATTTCACCGGCCGCCTTCATAGCCTCATTTTCGTCCTCAATAACATCTGTACCGGGAGTTACAGGCACACCTGCCGCCTTCATTGTCTTTCGAGCCTTGTCCTTGTCACCAAGGTCGCTAATCATCTGGGATGATGGGCCGATAAAGGCAATATTGCACTCCTCACAAAGGGAGGCAAATTTTGCGTTCTCTGACAATAGACCGTAGCCCGGGTGGATAGCCTGAGCGCCGGAATTGACGGCGATTGTAAGTATTGACAGCATATTCAGGTAGCTGTCGCCAACCTGTGCAGGGCCTACGCAGTATGCCTCGTCAGCCAGGGAAACATGAAGTGCGTCCTTGTCTGCCTGACTGTAAATTGCTACTGTGCTGATGCCCATTTCTCTACAGGCTCTGATTATTCTCACCGCAATTTCGCCACGGTTAGCAATTAAAATTTTAGAAAACATCTTAAAAATCTCCAATCACACCAATGTCATCAACTTAAGGGAAAATTCTCACACTGTCATGACCAGTCACCACTATGTCATTCCGAGCCAACACCATGTCATTCCGAGCAACACTATGTCATTCCGAGCTTGTCGAGGAATCCCCTTCCTCTACCACTCATTTTGTTAGGAAAACATACTTTCATGTTACCTATTAGTGTCGATTTAGGCACAACTGCTTTCCTTTCAGATTCTTCGGTCGTTTCACTCCCTCAGAATGACAGGGAATGATGTTTCACTCCCTCAGAATGACAGGGAATGATGTTTCACTCCTTCAGAATGACAGGGAAAGTGGTGCAGACCACCGAGTATAAATATTCTTTAGTTGACGACATTGCCAATCACACACTGGGATGGCTTAAATTACTTTACTGCTTATTTTACAGCAAAGGACATTTCAGCCTGAACATGAAGCTTGCCGTCAACATATCCCTTGGTGCTGATAAAGTAAAACGGTTCACGAATTCTTGTTACAGTTGCAACTGTTTCAAAGGTATCTCCCGGCTTTACAGGCTTTTTGAACTTAACTCCGTCAAGCTTTGTAAAGTAAGGTGTGCCACCCTTGACCTTATCTGCAAGGAGGACACAGCTTGCCTGTCCCATCATTTCACAGAGGATAACTCCGGGAACAACAGGATTTCCGGGAAAATGACCCTTTAGGAAGAACTCGTCACCCTTTATGGTGTATCTTCCCTTGGAAGTATTTTCGTCAATTAATTCTGCCTCTTCTACAAGAAGCATATTGTCACGGTGGGGAATAATCTCCATAATCTCATTTTGATTCATAATTTCACCCTAATCTTTCTGTTTTGTGAAAAATCACTTAACAGGAATGGTAAGAAACACGGATTAAATCACATTATTTATCCGATGTTCCCATTATTTTATTGCAAACAAAGGCTGGCCAAATTCGATAATATCGCCGTTTTTGGCAAGTACCTCTGTGATAACTCCGTCCTGCTCTGCCTGAATTTCGTTCATCAGCTTCATAGCCTCAATAATGCAGACGGTGTCGCCCTTCTTAACGGACTGACCCACCTTGACAAAAGGCTCTGCGTCAGGTGAAGGAGCCTGATAGAACACACCAACCATTGGTGCGTCAATAGTTTTGTCGGCAGACTTTGGCTGTGGTGCAGGGGCGGGAGCCTGAGTTGTAGTTGTAGCCTGTGCAGTGGCAACGGTTGTGGTTGCCACAGGAGCAGGTGCAGGTGCAGGAACGCTGACAGGCTCCTGGTTAGCACCGGCTGTAAAGGTAACAGCAGGAGAAGCCGGCTTATTTCTCTCTATGCGGATTCTTCTGCCCTTTTTTGTTTCGATTTCAAGGACGCCAAGGTCATTCTCGTTGGCAAGGTCAATTAGCCTTTTTACATCGTCAAGGTCATACTTTTTAAGACGAAAAACTTCCATCATTAATCCTCCTTATACTTCTTGAATATCAGACAGGCGTTGTGACCGCCAAAGCCAAGGTTTGTAGATGCCGCAACTGTAACATCTCTCTTAACAGCCTTGCCCGGTGTGTAGTTAAGGTCACATTCCTCGTCCTTTTCGCTGTATCCGATTGTAGGAGGAATCACTCCGTTTTTAAGTGCCAATGTACATACGATAGCCTCAAGAGCGCCTGTTGCGCCAAAGAGGTGGCCTGTCATTGACTTTGTGGAGGAAACATTTACATTGTAGGCATTTTCACCAAGGGCGATTTTGATAGCCTTTGTTTCTGTTACATCGTTAAGGTGTGTTGAAGTGCCGTGGGCATTCCAGTACCAGTCCTCTTCACCTGTTACTCCTGCCTCTTTCATAGCTGTCTTGATTGCATTAGCAGGAACCTGTGCTGTTGCGTCAGGTGCTGTGATGTGGTGTGCGTCACAGGTGTTGCCGTAGCCGGCGATTTCTGCGTAAATCTTAGCGCCTCTATTTTTTGCATGCTCATATTCTTCAAGAATCATACAGGCACCGCCCTCGCCCATAACAAAACCGTCACGGTTCTTGTCAAAAGGAATTGAGGCAGTCTTTGGGTCGTTCCT
>JBJEOU010000042.1:0-6997 GCA_051880875.1 Ruminococcus sp.
ATTTCAGATAGTCTGTTGTGTCTGTATCCCCCGATTTTTTCTTGATTTTCAGGGTATCACCCACAGAAATATCCTTTAGGGTGTCGGCGTCCAGTACAATTTCTTTATCATTTTTGGGTAGCCTGCCCTCAACTACATCAAGGGTGTTTAGGGCATAATTATTCTTGTAGGAATAAGGCAGGGAAGAAATACGAACAACTGCGTCACCCTCATCAAGGGGTGTGAATACATCACAGGAGTAGACAGGCATAACATCAGTTACATCCTCATTTTCTGCAACGCTGCTAATATCATTCTCATCAAAACCAAAAGGAGAAATAAGGCTGAAATCCATAAGACGGTTTTCACTAAAATAATTTTCAGCCATATTTATCATTGAGGGACTTGTGCTTTTTACTCCGGCAAGAAAGCCCACACCCAAGGCGATAATCATCATTATTGAGAAAAACCTTGCCTTGGTTTCCCAGATTTCACGGCGTATATTCTTAAAAAATGTTCTGTTCATAACGATTACACTTTCACAATAGATTTACCATTCAATAGTGGATACATCCTGTGGATTTTTATTCACGGTGTTTTCCACAATTTTTCCGCTATTCATACGGATAACCCTGTCCGCCATTGGGCAGATTGCAGAGTTGTGTGTAATGAGGATTACCGTCATATTTTCCTTTTTGCAGGTGTCCTGCAAAAGCTTTAAAATCTGCTTGCCTGTTTTGTAGTCAAGTGCGCCTGTTGGCTCGTCGCAAAGGAGTAGCTTTGGTCTTTTAGCAAGGGCACGGGCAATGGAAACCCTCTGCTGTTCTCCGCCTGAAAGCTGGCTTGGGAAATTGTCCATTCTGTCGGATAAACCAACGCTTTTAAGCGCCTCATCTGCATTCATAGGATTCTTGCAAATCTGGGTTGCCATTTCCACATTTTCCCTTGCTGTAAGGTTGGGTATAAGGTTGTAAAACTGAAAAACAAAGCCAATGCTGTGTCGTCTGTATTCCACCAGCTTTTTATCGCTGAATTCGCTGATATTTTCTCCGTCAACAACAACCTGACCTTGGCTTGAACTGTCCATTCCGCCTAAAATGTTCAGCACAGTTGTTTTTCCTGCTCCGGAAGAGCCTACAACAACCGCAAACTCTCCTCTTTCTATGGAAAAGGATGCGTCATCAACAGCGTTGATAGTAATTTCGCCCATTCCGTATTTTTTATAAACATTTTTAAACTCAACAAGACTCATACCAATTCACCCTTACTTACATAGAGTTAAAATACATTCTATTCTTATATTTTAACATATATCTGCCAATTTTACAAACTGTAAAACTCATTAAGTATGCAAAAAGGACACCCCATATCGGGATGTCCTTCTGAGTTATTAATAACTGATTACTTGAGGTATGTGAGGTTTGTTTCGCCGATAGCTCCGTCAATACCTGTGAAGCCGTTTGCACAGCAAACATATACTCTCATATTACCCTGGCCAAGACTGGAAACAGACAATGTGCCGTCTGTAACTGTCTTTGTGTCGCCTGTGATAGCGTCAATGTAAAGGCCGTTTGGAAGATTCTTAAATGTTGCACTTCCGCTGATTGATACGCAAGCAAGTGAATCTGTGTTATCGTCTGTGTATCTTCTTACATAAGCCATATTACCGCTTACATAGGTTGAAGAAGTTGTGTACTGACCCTTCTGGAGAGCAGGGATAGCACGACGAACGGCATTAAGCTTTGAAAGGTGCTTTGAAAGCGGACTGCTAAGCGTATCTGCTACAGTACCGGAAGCAGTATATTCGCTGAAGTCAGTTGCTGTAACATCACCCTCAAGATAGTCACCATAGTAAGCACGACCTGTCTGTGCCAGAGGAATATTTGGACCAAGGTCGATTACCTGTCCCTTCTGGAACTCAACCTCTGAACCATAATATACACATGGTATACCACGGAATGTGAACATAAGGTCTAAATCCTCTGCCCAAGCTGTTGTACCGCCGGAGAAACGAGTGCTTTCCTGTGGTTGCTCCGGTGCATAGTCGTGTGAATCAACATACATTACATTATATGTAGCGTCGTTGTAATACTTGTCGCCACTCTTTGCAATACCGAATGCATTGCTTGCACTACCAAACAATCTGTGCATCTGGAAGTCGATAGCCTCCATACCTGATGCCATTGAGCGGTCAGGTGTATGGTAATTGATACCATTCAAGAATGCGTTGTCGGATGTTGGCTCGTCGCTAACATCATCCTCTTCGAGATAGTGGTCAAATACAACATTCATATTGTTGTTTACATCCTCAGCTGATGTTCCCCAGCTCCACTGATCTGCCCACTTGGAGTTAGATTCCTTCCAAGTGTAGTAAGGAGAGGACTCCTCAGCGTGACTTCTGTACCATACATCTGTAAAACGAGTACAGATTTCGCCGAACATCATAAAGTTGGATTTTCCAACAGCTTTAGCATTATCATAAAGCTGGTCATTGAACATAAGGTTAAGAGCAAGTCTTGGGATGTGACGAACTGTATCAACACGGAAACCGTCAACGCCCATAGCTATATAATTGCTGTAACAATCAACTACATATTCTGCTACTGCTGGATTTTCTGTGTTAAGGTCTACGCAGTCGCCGGCAATCTGACAGAACTTACATGTCCAGTCATCCCAGTTCAAACTCTGGAAGTAACCTGTGTGATAGTAGTTATTTGGGTTATACTTGTCGCTCTGAGAAACCTTGTTAGACTCATAGTCTTTAGAGGCGGGAAGAGTACCTGTTGAGTTACCGTTTTCGCCTGTGTACTCAAGGTTCTTCATAAGGTTAAGTCTTTGCTGATACTGAACACTAGGCTGCTGTGCCCAGTATTCCTCAGGTGAATTAAGACCATATGAATCAAGAAGATAATCTGTTGGAACCATTGACTCCTCAAGATTTGAAAGGTCTGCATCTAAATCCTTTGTGAAAAGGGGGCAGAAGAAGGATTCACCGAAGTTACCTGTATGCTGGAAAACAACATCCTGGATAATCTTCATACCCTTGTCGTGTGCTGCCTGGATAAGGTCTTCAAATTTGAAGTCGCTACTTTCGTAACGGGCATCAACTGTGCTGAAGTCCATAGCATGGTAGCCGTGGTAGTCATATCCGGAAGCGTTTGTTACAACAGGAGTAATCCAGATTGCTGAGAATCCCAGAGCCTTGATGTAGTCAAGCTTATCTGCAAGACCCTTGAAGTCACCACGCCATGCAGGGTCGCTGTCAGGGTTGCCTGCCTGACCGTCATCCCAACAGTGAACATCATTGCCTGTGTCACCGTTATAGAAACGGGTTGTCATAACAAAGTAGATTGAATCCTCACGCATATCAACATCTGATACAGGGTCGGTGTGGGTGTCCGGATTGTAAGGATACCATCTGCTCTTAGAGAACCACCATTCACCGGTGTTTCTTGTCTGCTCCTTACTGAGCTGTTTGCCGTTTTTATCAGTAAACTGCACATTAATCTTTGTAAGGTCTGCAAACTTTACTGTGTACCAGTTATCACCCTCAGCTGTATCTCTTTCCATTGCAGCGCCGGGATAGTCAACTTCAATATTCTTTGGAAGTGAGTTCCAATAGTAGATGTACGGAACACTTCCGTCTTCGCTTTTATAGTGGATGGTTACTCCGCTTTCGCTCTCGCCTGCTGCAACAGCAGTATCTTCCTTATCAGCGGCAGAAGCTACCACTGTGCCAACAGCAAAAGTTGAAACAGCCAAAGCAATAACCATCATCAGCGCAACTAATTTTTTAAATCTGGTCATTTTAGTTTCTCCTTTATATTAGCCAAGTATAGCCTTCTGAATAGCTGTTACATCTCTGATGTCAATCTTACCGCTCTTATCGTAGTCTGCTCTTTCAACTAAGAAATTGTTCATAGAGAGGTGGTTAACATACTTCTGAATAAGTGTTGCGTCAGAAACATCAACTACTCCGTCGTCGTTAACATCGCCTAACAAACCTGTAGGTACAGGTGCTGTTGTGGTTGATGTTGAAGATGTTGTAGTAACATTACCTGTTGATTCAAAAGTAAGCTTCTGTGTGATTGTCTTGTTATCACTTGCCTGTACAGAAACCTCAACTGTGTAGTTACCTGCTACTGTTGGGGTAAAGCTGTAGTTCTTGTTAAGTGTGTAATAAGCTGTGTTAATCTGGTTGTTGTTAGGATCCTTAACAACAAACTTGTAGAACAAAAGCTTTGTTCCTGTGTTACCGCCGGAAGCGTTAACGCTGACATTTGTCATTGTGCCTGTCTTAACCTGTGTTTTGGAAGCAGGTGAAGAAGAAAGGAATACAGGCTTTTCTTCAGTGCTTGGGTCCTTGATTTCGTATGTCAGTTCCTTTGTGTTGGTGTTGCCGATATCATCCTTAACATCCAACTTGATTGTGTACTGACCTGTTGAAACAGGATTCCATGTGAAGGTTCCGTTTGTTGAATAGTTCTGTGTAACTGTACCGTTTACTGAGAACTGATACTGAATTACTGAACCTGATGATTTTGCCTCAGCTGTGAATACAACGGAAGAACCGATGTACTGAGGTGATGCAAGGTCAGAACCAAAGGAAGTAACTCTCAGTGGATTGGTGTCGTATTCCTTGAATCCGTTGTCATAAATCATACAGTCACCAGGGTAATCAAGGTTACCTGTCTGGCTTGAGCCGTCGTTGAAGATAACCATGTTGTAGTCACCCTTGATGTCGTATGACCAAACACCGTCACCCTCGTCTGTCATAGCCTCGCCGGGCCAATTGGCATTGTTTGCATTGCCTTGATCTTCATTCCACATATAACAGTTTACCTTTGACCAATTACTGTTGTTCATAAAGTAAATGGTATGGCCTGCTGCGGAATGAACTGTGCCGCCGGAGCTCTCCTTGTCTGTATCGGCAGCAATTACGGAATAACCGCCAACACAAACCATTCCCACCATTAGTAATAGTGTTAGGATTACTCCTAATGATCTCTTACATAATGTTTTCATTGTTTTTTCCTCCAGAATAAAATATATAATATTATATAATTTCTTACATTATGATTATAGCAAATAATGGGAGTGAATATATTTCTTTTATAGAATAATAAAATTTAATAATACACAATTTTAAGGTCAAATTGTTGTGTATTTCCACCAACTTATGAACAGGTTGTTAACTCACTTTAAATACAATGTGACAATTTGTGAATTATTTATTACCCTTGATTTTTTCCCAGTATGTTTTGAATGCCTGCTCGTTCTTGTTGTCACCGTATTTGTAATACTCCCTTCCAACAAGATTATCAGGGAGATACTGCTGTGGCACATAGTGATTTTCAAAATCGTGGGGATACAGGTAGTGCTGTCCCTTATTGTTGTTGTCCTCACCGTCATAGTGCATATTCTGGAGCTGTCTTGGCACACTTCCCACATTTCCCGACTTGATGTCAGCAAGAACAGCGTCAATCGCCTGTTCTCCCGAATTTGACTTTGGGGAATTGCAGACCAGTATTACCGCATCTGCAAGGGGAATCCTCGCCTCGGGCAGTCCAACGGACATAGCTATGTCAACACAGCTTTTTACAATGGGGATAATGTTGGGATAGGCAAGTCCCACATCCTCACAGACGCAAACCATGAGCCTTCTGCAGGCGGAAATCAAATCTCCCCCGGAAAGGAGTCTGCCAAGGTAGTACAGGGCGGCGTCTGTGTCGCTTCCACGCATACTCTTCTGATATGCAGACATAATGTCATAGTGCTCGTCACCGTCCTTGTCATACCTCATTGAGCTTTTCTGGGTAAGCTCCCTTGCTGTTTCGGCTGTGATTGTTTTTTTGCCGTCCTGTGTATCTGATGCAAGGAAAGAAAGCTCAGCACCGTTGATTGCCTTTCGCACATCTCCCCCACAACCGATAGAAATAATACGGGATACATCTTCCTCCAAAGCAACCTCAACATTATTTTCCTTTGCCAAAAAGTCAAATGCCCTGTTGACTGCTTTCTCCACATCCTGCTTTTCCACAGGCTTAAATTCAAACACCGTACTACGGCTTAAAATTGCGTTATATACATAGAAATATGGATTTTCGGTGGTGGAGGCAATGAGGGTGATTCTTCCGTTTTCGATGTACTCCAAAAGGGTCTGCTGTTGCTTTTTGTTGAAATACTGTATTTCGTCTAAATATAAAAGTATTCCCCCAAGACCGCCAAAGCCCTCCAGCTCCTTGAAAATTTCCTTGAGGTCGGCGGTTGAGGCTGTTGTGCCGTTCAGCTTTTTAAGGGTCATATTTGTCCTTTTAGCTATATAGGTTGCAAGGGTGGTTTTGCCCACACCGCTGGGGCCGTAAAAGATAAGGTTGGGTATTACTCCGCTGTCTATGATTTTGCGAAGTGGCTTACCCTTGCCGATAAGGTGATGCTGACCCACAATGTCATCAAGAGAATCCGGTCTGATTCTGTCTGCCAAAGGCTGCATACAATTCTCCTTTCGTTATATAGTTATATACTTTACATTTTTATCTTGTTTAAAAAATTTGGGTGCCGTAAGGCACCCAAAAAGTTACTATAATTAGTCTTCATAAAGAGGATACTTTTTACAGATTTCCTCAACACAGGCACGAACCTTGTCCCTGTTGCCCTCATAATCCTGAAGTACCAATGTGATACATTCGGCGATTTTGTCGCAGTCCTCCTCTTTAAGTCCACGGGTTGTAACAGCCGCTGTTCCTATACGAACACCGCTGGTTACAAATGGGCTGAGTGGTTCGTTTGGAATTGTGTTCTTGTTTACTGTAATGTAGCAGTCGTCAAGTCTTGCCTCAAGCTCCTTGCCTGTTACCCCTGTATCTCTCAAGTCCATAAGGAGAACATGGTTGTCCGTTCCGCCGGAAACAAGCTTGTTTCCTCTCTTTACAAGACCCTCTGCAAGAGCCTGACAGTTCTTGACAATCTGCTTGCCGTATTCCTTGAACTCAGGCTTTAGTGCCTCCCCAAAGCAAAC
>JBJEOU010000042.1:7097-14908 GCA_051880875.1 Ruminococcus sp.
AGTGCTCCCACCTCATCGGCAATTTCTCTGAACTTTGCAAAATCAATGATTCTTGGATATGCAGAAGCACCTGCAACAATCAGCTTTGGCTTACATTCCTTGGCAATTTCCAATACCTTATCATAGTCAATGCGGTGTGTAACAGGGTCAACACCGTAGGGAACGAAGTTAAAATATTTACCGCTCATATTTACAGGTGAACCGTGGGTGAGGTGACCGCCCTCATTAAGATTCATACCCATAACTGTATCGCCGGGTGTGAGCATTGCAAAATACACAGCCATATTTGCCTGTGCACCTGAATGTGGCTGAACATTTGCGTGGTCTGCACCGAACAGCTCACAAGCTCTCTTTCTTGCGATTTCCTCAACCTTATCAACACAGTAGCATCCGCCATAGTAGCGCTTGCCGGGATAACCCTCTGCATACTTGTTTGTAAGCAGGTTTCCCATAGCCGCCATAACAGCAGGAGAAACAATGTTTTCAGATGCTATAAGCTCAAGGTTTCTCCTTTGACGAGCCTGCTCCTCCAGCATTGCAGAGCCAACCTCGGGGTCATACTTATTTACAAAATCTATTGAGTGTAAAATTTCCATATCCATACTCCTTGTTCTTTATATTTCCTTTTTCATTATAAGGTATATTGTGGGATTTTTCAACTGTTTCCGTAATTCATATCCAACACTTTTTGTATGAGGGACTTGATTTCCTCCATACTGCTGACATGACCTGCCTCATTTCTCAGGGATGCCGCACCCTTAAAGCCTTTCAGATACCACACAATATGCTTTCGGCTCTGGCGGATTCCCAAGTATTCTCCCTTTAATTCACACATTCTCTCAATCTGACTAAGCATAATGTTCAGCTTTTCCTCTGTTGAGGGAGGTGTGGGCAAAGAACCTGTTTTTAAGTATTCATTGATTTCTTTAAAAATCCACGGTCTGCCCAAAGCACCCCTGCCCACCATAACCATATCGCACCCTGTATGCTCATACAGCTTTTTGGCGGCTTGTCCGCTGGTGACATCACCGTTGCCTATTACGGGGATTTTAAGGCTTGACTTTACTTCTCTGATAATATCCCAGTCAACGGGAGGTTTGTAATACTGCTGTCTTGTTCTTCCGTGGACAGCAACCGCCGAGGCACCATTATATTCAACAATTTTTGCTACCTCAACGCAGTTTACTGAGTCGTCGTCCCAGCCCTTGCGCATTTTCACCGTTACAGGCACATTCACCGCCTTGACAACCTTTGCCACAATCTCTCCGCACAGCTTGGGGGTCTTCATAAGGCTGGCTCCCGAACCGTTACCGCTGATTTTCGGTGCAGGGCAACCCATATTTATGTCGATAAAGTCGGGGTTAAACTGCTGTGCAAACACAGCCGCCTCTGCCATAGTGTCCGGCTCATCGCCGAAAATCTGGATTCCCGAGGGTCTTTCTTTGTCGGTAAGCTCCATAAGCTCAGCCGACTTTTTGCTGTTAAAATGTATTCCCTTGGAGCTGACCATCTCGGTGACGGTGTAGGACGCACCAAAGGATGCGCAAAGCTCCCTGAACGCACAATCTGCCACCCCTGCCATAGGGGCAAGGGCAGCAGAATTTTTTATCTCAATATTTCCTATTTTCATAATCAATCCAATTACTTGTATCTCACATTATTCTGGTAGTGGTGACCGCCGATTTTGTTTCCGCTTTCGTATCTGCCTATTCCTGCCTTGTTCTTTCCTGTTGTGGAAAGGAGGAATGCGATGATAACTGCAAGGGAAACGCCAACCCCAATCCAGCACACAATACCGCCTACAAGGCTAACTCCTCCGCTTTCGCTGTCAGCTCCGATGGCTGTAGGCAAGTCCTCGGCAACCTCGGTGCTGTCGGGGAGAGTGGGCAGTTCGTTTACATTATATGTCTGGGGCTCAGTCCACGCCTGTGTAGCTTCGGTTTCTTCCTGATAGGGTTCTGTATATACCGGCTCGGTTTCGGGAGCCTCTGTGACAGGTGCTTCTGTTTCCGGCGCATAGGTTTCAGGAGGCAAGGTTTCCGGCACCTCAGTAACAGGTGCCTCGGTTACAGGTGCTTCTGTAACAGGAGCCTCCGTAACAGGTGCTTCCGTGACAGGGGCAACAGTTTCAGGCGGATCTGTCACAATAACCTCCTCTGCAAAAGCAGAAGAAAGAGAGCATACAACCAAAACAACGGCAGACGCAGTTATTAATATTATTTTTCCCAAATGTGATAAAGACTTCATAAGTATTACCTTCAAGCATTTAGTCACTGCAATACAGATATTTTATATATATCGCAGTATTAAGTAAACACCGAATAAATTTTAATTGTGATTTATTCAGTGGTTCCTTGAGGTAATTATATCACAAATCAATTATTTTGCAACACCTTTGCAAGTGCCTTTCCCACCATTTTTCCGGCACGCTTGGCTTCATCCAGGGTGTTTGCGTCTGTTCCCACCTCTATAAGCAGGGAGCCGTTGCATACATTCAGGTTATATGTATATTCTCCAAATTCCAATGGTCGTGTAAGTCCGGGGTACATATCCTCTGCTGTTTTTTGCAGTTTCAGGGCAAAACGGAGATTTTCCTCCCAAAAGGGGAAGTATCCCCCGCCCTCGTAGTTGTAGCCTGTCATAATCATTATCTGGGCAGTCTTTTGTCCTTTGTACTCAAAAACAGGCTTCACCTTGCCTGCCTCTCCCCCTTCTCCAAGGGCGTCACGGTGGATGTCCAGCACAACCTTAATATTCTCGTACTTATCCATATACTTCTCAATGGTTTCAAGGCTTCTGTCGTAGCTTCCGTTGTAGGAGGGGTAGTCGTGCTTTGTCTTGTCGTGAATCACCCCGATGCCTGCGGATTTAAGCTGTTTTTCAATTTCATCCCCTACACTTGTAACATTCTTGCTGTTGTCTGTGGTGCGTGGGTAATAGTCGGCAGGGTAATAGCCTGTATCATCCTGAAGGTAGCTTTCACAGCAATGGGTGTGGAATATAAGCACCTGTACACGGTGGTTATCGTCAATTTCAAAACCAAGTGACGAGTTCAGTTCCTCCTCAACATCAAGGGTGAAGTCTGTGCTGTTTTTCACCGAAATATTTTTGTATGTAATGCCATCCTGCAAAAACTGTTTTTCTATAACAGGATAGTTTTTTCCCGACTGGGTGGTGGGCTGGGGTATGCTTTCCTCCTGCTTTTCACTTGCCTTTTCTACCGTTGTGGGCTGTGTTGAGGAAGAAGTTTCTGTAGGGGCAGTTGTCTGCACAACCGTTGTCTGGGCCATAACATTGCTTGACGGCTTTCCGGCATATCCCCCTACACGGTTGATTATTGAAAAAACTCCTATCACCATAGCCACGCTTGCCAAAAACACGCTGAAACCCCTTAATGCTCTCTTACTGCCCAATGTACCACCTCGTTTATAAGGGTTTACCTCTTTTCATACTATGCAGGGTTTGTACATTTTATACTTTGTATTACCTCACGCTCTGTCAATAAATCAATGTCATCAACATAAGGAATTCCTCAACGCTATCATTCCGAGCCACCACACTGTCATTCCGAGCTTGTCGAGGAATCCCCTTCCTATACCACTCATTTTATCAGGGAAATCATACTTTCCTGTAACCTAACAGTGTCGATTTATACACTACTGCTATCCTTTCAGATTCCTCGGTCGCTTTGCTCCCTCGGAATGTTGGTTAATACATAAGTGACATAAGGTCGGAAATGGAAAGATTGGGGTGCAGAGCGTAATTGATAGAAAGTGCAATCAACTCCGATGCACGGTTGACCAAAAGGTCAATTTCCTTTGGGGTGACAACCATCTGCCTTCCGCTGGGGTTTACCATACTTCTAAGCTTGTGAGAAAGCTGTGCGTCATTTGTGTCGAACAAATCAAGGGCAAGGGTGGAGGCATCAACAACTGTGGGCACACCTATGCCTATTACGGGAATACCCAGGGTTTCCTTTGTAAGTCTTGTCCTGTTGTTGCCCACACCTGCACCGGGGGAAATCCCTGTGTTGCTGATTTGCAATGTGCATCCCAGTCGTGACAGTCGGCGTGAGGCAAGGGCGTCCACAGCAATGACGGCGTTTGGTTTAATCTTTTTTATTATGCTCAAAAGGTACTCCCCTGTTTCAATTCCTGTTTTGCCTGTAACACCTGTTGCAACCACCGCCACCGGGCGAAGGCTGTCCAGTCCTGTGGAGCGGGCAAGCTCTCCCTTTATATGACGGGTGGCAAGTATCTTTGAGGCAGTTTTAGGGCCTAAAGCGTCGGGGGTTATTTCAGTATTTCCAAGTCCTGCAATAAGCACCAGACCGTTCACCGGCAGGAGATGGCGAATCTCCTGTGCCACAGCCTCAAGCCTTTCGTCAGGGTCACGAAAGGAGTCTGTAAGGGGAGGAAGCTCCAGCGTTACATATGTCCCCTTTTCTTTATTAAGTTTACGGCAGGCGCTGTCGCTTTTGATTTTCAGCCTTGTAATGTGTATGTCACTGCTGTCCTCTTCCTCAACGGTAACACCCTTAATGTCCTCTCCAAAAAGCTCCCTTGCCTCCAACGCAAGGTCTGTTCTTCTCTCCATATTCACTCACAATCCTTTAGCCTTATTATTAGTTTTTTGTAGATTAATATTCTTTACATAAGTAAAAAGTTTTGATATAATTACTTTGTATATCAAAATCATCCTGTTATGAGGCGAGTTTAATATGAAAAGAATTCTAAAAACTGCAATGATTTCTGTTGTGCTTGCCACAACGGTTTTTGGCACATTCACAGCTACGGCGGCGAACATTGAACCACACCAGACCGGTGCTGATGTTAGGCTTTCAAGCACAGCCCTGCCCTTTGAAAACACAGCCACCACCCTTGATGTGGACGAGGGTACTCTCCCCCAGTCGTACAGCTCCAAGGATATGAACTATGTCACCCCTGTGAGAAATCAGCAGAACACCGAAAGCTGTTGGGCATTCGGAAGTCTTGCTACCCTTGAATCTCTGCTTATCAAAAACGGAAAGCTCACTACAGATGAGTCACAATGGCTTTCCGTTGCACATATGGACGCCTGGGGTTCAACCAGAAGTGACGGTTACGGCTGGCAAAGGACATACAATGTAAGCCCCGGTTACCCCTACATAGCACTTGGTTACCTTGCAAGCTGGTCGGGTGCTGTGAAGGAAAGTCTGTTTCCCTTTACCACACCTTTAGAAAACATAAATCTTGACGACCCGGAAGATGTAAAGTACGGTGTTTCGGGAATTATGTACGTAAACGGCAATGACCCGGACACAATCAAAAAGTGCATTATGGACTACGGCGCTATTTCGGCAAACTACAACAGTTCTTCAAAGTTCCTTTCAAACGACCAGACAAGCCACTACTGCCCCACCGCTCAAAGCTCAGTTTCCGGACACAGCATCAGCGTTGTTGGCTGGGACGACAATTACAGCAAGGAAAATTTCCGTGTTCAGTCCATCTTGACACAGCCCACAGAGGAGGACATTGCAAACGGAATTACAGAGGCATATTACAAGGATTATTCACCACAGAATGACGGTGCATGGCTGTGCAAAAACAGCTGGGGCTACAACAATTCCCTTGGAGGATATTTCTGGATTTCCTATGAGGATTACTATGTATTCTCCGAAGCCTTTGGCCCCTCCTACTGCATAACTGATTTTGTATCCAAGGCGGAATACAACAATATCTATCAGGTTGAAAAGTACGGCGCAACATACGAATTTACTTACCTCAGCGACCCGGCATACAAAATCAATTCACAAAACAATGTTTTCATAAATCTTCTGGACTTTGACAGGGATGAGGAGTGCATTGACAAGGTTGTATTTGAAACCACAAGCGTGGGCGCAAAATATAACCTCTACTATATTCCATACGACGAAAGCACACAGGACCCCACCGAGGACACCACCCTTTGGACGGAAATCGGAAGTGGAACTGTGCCATACAGCGGATATGTATGTGTTGACATTGAGGATTATCCTATTAACAAAGGCAAAGCCGGAATCGGTGTCAGGATTGATGCAACAGACACAGAGGAGCTGTGCGGTATTGGTGTAAGCGAATGGCTGAATGTTAAAAACACAAGAATTTTTAACACCGACGCAAAGTCCGGAGTAAGCTACATATATTGCAAAGGTCTTTTGGTGGATGTTATGGACTTCTACTCAGATATACTGAAAGACCAGGAGGGCGGAAACCTTGTTATTAAGGCTATCACCACAAAACAGAGCAACCTGATTGGAGACGCAAATCTTGACAAGGAAGTGAATGTGGCTGATGTGACATTCATTCAAAAATTTCTGAACAAGGAATTTGATTTAGACGGAGATGCACTTTATAATGCTGACTTTAATGAGGACGGCAGAGTTAATATCAAGGACTGCACAGCAATCCAAAGATTCCTTGCACAGATTGAAGGCTGAGCAATTAAGCTCTTTAGTCCGAACATATAGTGAATTATAAAATTTCCACAAAAAAGGGACTGTCACAATTCTCTTTGCGACAGTCCCTTATAATAAATCAATTTACTTTTCTGGGGAATATTATACAATAATTTCTCCGTAAATCTCCCCTGATGCCATAGCGGCGTTGCTCTCGTCTGTGTCAATGTGCATTGCAGGAGCGTAGCTTTCGGAAACACGAACTACAACGTCGTCAAATGTAAGTGAACGGCTTGTTCCTGTAACCTTTACAGAAACAATCTGCTTGTCCTCAACACCACATTCTTTGGCGTTTTCAGGGGTGAAGTGAATATGTCTTTTTGCAGCTATAACGCCTTCTGAAATTTCACATTCACCGCAAGGTCCAACCAGCTTACATCCGGGAGTTCCCTCTACACATCCTGATTCCCTTACAGGAGCGGTAATACCCAGCTTTCTGGCGTCTGTCAAGGAGATTTCAACCTGGTCCTTTGACCTTGTTGGTCCCAGAATTGACATCTTCATTTCGCCACGAGGGCCCACAACAGTTACCTTTTCAACACAGGCAAACTGACCCGGCTGTGACAAATCCTTTTTATTTGTCAGGGTTGCGCCCTTGCCGAAAAGGGTTTCCAAAGTTTCATCAGTCACATGAACATGGTGGGCTGATGTTTCAACTAATACTTTCATTTTCAATACCACCAATCATAAAAATAAATTTTCCATATTCCATATTACACCCATTTATCGGTTTTTTCAATATATTTTTCAATACAAAGATTAATTTTAGGAGATAAAAATGTTTGATAACTGGAACGATTTAGAAAAAGAATGTCTGAGCTGTAATAAGTGCGAGCTTTGTCAGACACGACACAATGTTGTGTTTGGAGTGGGCAACAGGAATGCCGAGGTGCTGTTTATCGGCGAAGGCCCCGGAGAAAACGAGGATTTACAGGGCGAGCCATTTGTGGGCAGAGGAGGACAACTGCTGGACAAAATGCTTTACTCTGTGGATTTGTCAAGGGATAAGAACATTTACATAGCAAATATTGTGAAATGCCGTCCTCCCAAAAACCGTGACCCAAAGCCTGAGGAGCAAGCCGCCTGCACACCTTGGCTTCGCAATCAGTACAAGCTGATGAAACCAAAGATTATAGTTTGCCTCGGCAGAATTGCCGCCGCAAAAATAATCAAACCCGACATAAAAATCACAAAGGAGCACGGACTTTTCTTTGAAAAGGGCGGAGTGCTGATGATGCCTATGCTCCACCCCGCCGCAATTCTTCGTGACCCACGAAAAAGACCTGAGGCTTTCAGGGATTTCCAGATATTAAGGGAGAAAATCAAGGAAATCTGC
>JBJEOU010000043.1:0-13486 GCA_051880875.1 Ruminococcus sp.
GAGCATTCGGTTCATACCCGAAGTGTCGTAGGTTCAAGTCCTATTTCCGCTACCAATACGGCCCGGTGGTCAAGCGGTTAAGACACCGCCCTTTCACGGCGGTAACACGGGTTCAATTCCCGTCCGGGTCACCAAAATTCGCTGGTGTGGTGGAATAGGCAGACACAAGGGACTTAAAATCCCTCGGACTAATAATCCGTACCGGTTCAAGTCCGGTCACCAGCACCAAATTGCTGGAGGCACTTGTGTCCCACACAGCACTTCGGTTAGACACCCCAACAGGGGTGTCTTTTTTTGTGTAATTCAATACACGTTTTTCACTATGAAGGGTACAGAACCAAGGCTTTGTGGGACTGTGCCTTTATTATTTGCAGAAATCAAAAGAAATCTTCACCAAAAATTCATCAATACAAATTGCCAACATCACTTTTAAATGATACAATAAGAATATATTTATGAGAATAAAAGGCGATTTTATGAAAGATAGTGAAACCCGTACTCCGTTTCTGCTAAAGGTCAACAAAATGCTCACCTTTATTGACAATGGGGTGGACAGAATGGGAATCTGGTACAAAGTAATATTCACCTACTTCTGGAGCATTGTTGCGGTGTCTTGCTCCCTGCAGGTATTGATTTCAGCCACGGCAAGTGCAAGCAGAAGTCCGTTCTTGCTGGAAAATCAGTATATCGGCTCCATTATTTCTATGGGACTGTTTATCATCCTCCTTGTATATAAGCCAAAGGCAGCAACAGTGATTGAGGTTGTACTCTGCTCTTTGTTCACCGTGACAGGAATTTGCCAAAAGCTGAATTTATTGTGGTTTAGTCTGGACGCAGGAATTTATCTCTATCTGGGTATGGTTTTTTGTACAGGACTTTTGGCAGGTCAGATTTTTTGGCTGATTGTAAACATTCTGAAAAGATACAGAAGAAGACATATGAAAAAGCGACTTGTTTCCCCCATGGAGGAGGAAGTTTTCAACACGCAGAACAGCCAATGGGTAACAACAATTTATGTGAGAGAAAATAAAGGCAAAAGCAGAAGAAGCAACTTGGACCAGGACGGTTTTATCACCACAAGCTCCAACATAAAAACAGGAGGAAACGGAATGCCCGACTCAACGGGATTTGTAATTGATAAAGATACCGACAAAAAGTAAACAACTTAAGGCATATTTATTTTTGAAGTAAAAATAATAAAATGTAAAAGCGCCCGGGGGAGAATATTGTCGAAAAAGCGGAAAACGCTGATTTTTTATTCAATATGCCCAAATTTTAGGTGATTTATTCTACATTCTATGATTTGTTTATGAAGAACTTTTGTGTTAAAATGTATATGAGGTGTATTATGAGTCAGACTATTGTATTTGCGTCCGGTAAGGGCGGCACAGGCAAAACAACGGTGACGGTGAATCTTGCACTGGCGCTGTGCAAAAAGAATAATAAAGTTTTGCTCATTGACTGCGACTGCGGTATGAGGGGTTCCGACCTTATGCTGGGTCTGGACAAAAACCTTGTGTACGACACAAGCGATGTGATTGCAGGCAATTGCTTTACAGAGGACGCCCTGTACAAATTCCCCGGTGTTGAGGGTCTGTATTTTATGCCGGCTCCTATTGACACACAGGACGAAATCGCCCCGGCTGTTATGAAGCAGTTTGCAGATACTGTAAAAAATGATTACGACTACATATTAATTGACGCCCCTGCAGGAGTGGGAAGTGGTTTCATCACCGCTGTTGCCCCTGCCGACAGGGCGATAATTGTCACCAATGCAGAGCCGACGGGAGTGAGAGGTGCGCTGAATGTAAGAAGCCTTTTGCTCCGGAATAATATTAAGGACATAAGGCTCATTATTAATAAATTCAGCGAAAAATCTTTTAGAGAGCTGAATGTTTACAAGGATTTGGATGAGGTTATCGACAAATGCGAAACCCGACTTATCGGCATTGTTCCCGAGGACTACCAGCTTGTAACTATGTCACAGCAGGGCAAGCCGAACCTTAACACCTCATCGTCCACAGTTGCTTTTGACAGAATAGCAGACAGAATAATGGGAAAAAATGCACTCCTTGCATTCCCAAAGAAGATATAGAAATGGTTAATTAACTAATGGAGGAATTATTATGAATATTGCACTTATTGCCCATGATGAAAAGAAAGAACTTATGGTTCAGTTTTGCATTGCGTATTGCGGTATTTTGAGTCGCAACACCATCTGTGCCACAGGAACAACAGGTAAGCTTGTGCAAGAGTCCACAGGATTGAAGGTGCAGACTTTCCTTGGAGGAAGTCAGGGCGGCGACCAGCAGATTGCCGCAAGAATTGCCTGCAACGAAGTGGATATGCTGTTATTCTTCCGTGATCCTCTCAATCCAAAGCCAAAGGAGCCAAACGATATGAATCTTCTGCGCCTTTGCGATATGCACAACATTCCTGTTGCCACCAACATTGCAACAGCCGAGGTGCTTATCCACGGCCTTGAGAGAGGCGACCTTGACTGGAGAAATATTGTTAAATAAAGCTGATTAAATCCTAAGTATCTTTTGGCACATTTTTCGCCATACTTTGTGAGTTGTCCTCTATAGGCAACAGCCTTTCTGTGCAATCTCACAAGGTTTACGAAAAATCTTCCCAAAATCTAATATAGTTTTTAATTAGGCATTAGATAACAGCAATTATCATTTGTACTGATTACTAATGGGCGGCTTTTGCTGCCCTTTACTTACCTATTGAAAGGAATAGAGAAATGGCAGATATTATTAAGAAGATAAAGGGAACCGAGGACATAATGCCCAAGGACAGCTACCGCTGGATTTTCCTGGAGGACATTATGCGCCGTCAGGCGAATGCCTACGGTTACAAAGAGGTGCGAACTCCTGTTTTTGAGCAGACCTCCCTTTTTTCAAGAGGTGTGGGGGAAACAACAGATGTTGTTCAGAAGGAGATGTACACCTTCAGCACCAAGGGTGACGAAAGCATAACACTTCGCCCTGAGGGAACAGCAGGTGCGGCAAGGGCGTTCCTTGAACATTCTGTTCAGAATGACGGACTTCCGTCAAAGCAGTATTACCTCACCACCTGCTACCGCTACGAAAAGCCACAGGCAGGCAGACAGAGGGAGTTTCATCAGTTTGGTATTGAGGTGTTCGGAACTCAGAATCCAAGTGCCGACGCCGAGGTTATCTCCCTGGTTAACGGACTTTTTGAAGTTTTGGGACTTTCTAAAATAAGGCTTGAAATCAACTCAATCGGATGTCCCAAGTGCCGAAGTAAATATCACGAAAAGCTGAGGGAATATTTTTCTCAGTACAAGGACAAGCTGTGCGACACCTGCCTTGGCAGACTTGAGCGCAATCCTATGAGGATTATCGACTGCAAAAGTCCTGTATGCAGTGAAATTGCAAAGGACTCCCCAAAGATGATTGACTTTTTGTGCGATGAATGTGCAGAGCATTTTGAAAAGGTCAAGTCCTACCTTGATATTGCAGGGGTAAAATATGAGGTTAACCCCACAATTGTAAGAGGTCTTGACTACTACACAAAGACTGTCTTTGAATTTGTTTCCGACAACATCGGTGCACAGGGTACTGTGTGTGGCGGAGGAAGATACGACGGTCTTATAGAAGAGCTGGGCGGTCAGCACACACCTTCCCTGGGATGTGCAATGGGAATCGAGAGATTGCTCCTTCTTATGGAGAGCAGCGGAGTTGAAATTCCAAAGCCGGACACCTGTGATTTGTACATAGCCTCTATGGGTGAAAGGGCAAGCCTTAAAGCCTTTGCCCTGACCGAAGAGGTGAGAAAGTCCGGATTTTCGGCACAGTGCGACATTGTGGGAAGAGGACTTCGCCCGCAGATGAAGTTTGCCGACAAAATTGGTGCAAAATTTTCCCTGGTTATAGGCGATAATGAAATAGACGAAAACAAAGCAGAGGTTAAGAATATGGAAACCGGCGACAAAACAGCGGTTTCCCTTGAAAGCTTTGCCAAGGAATTTGAGGGCATAATGATGAATGCCCAGACACAGAAGATTGCAGGGATGTAAAGTAGTGATAAGGTAATAGTGAATAGTGAATAAGTCCTTTTATATGGTACTATCATCATAAGACGACAAGGGCAAAACAGCAATAGACTACTTAAATTAACCACACTTTCACTAAGAGATAAAATATTCACATATAAATAGATAGGAAAACAGGAGAATACTATGGCAGAATATATGGGAGAACTCCGCCGTACCAATTACTGCGGAGATTTTAGAGCCGGCAACATAGGACAAGAGGTTGTCGTGTGCGGTTGGGCTGCAAAGCAAAGGGACTTGGGTCAGCTTATCTTTATTGATTTGCGTGACAGAACAGGAATTGTACAGCTTGCTTTTGACGACACAACACCAAGGGACGTCTTTGACAAAGCCTTTGGCGTAAGGTCAGAGTATGTGCTTTGCGCAAGGGGTAAGGTGCAGGAGAGAAGCTCAAAGAATCCCGAAATCCTAACAGGTGATGTGGAAATCCTTGTTGAGGAGCTTAGGGTGCTTTCAAAGGCGCAGACTCCGCCCTTTGAAATTGTGGACGACTGCAAAACAGCCGAGGATGTAAGGCTGAAGTACCGTTACCTTGATTTGAGGAGAAAGCCTTTGCAGGATAACATTATTATGCGTTCCAAAATCGCAAAGGTGGCAAGGGATTATTTCTACGAAAACGGTTTTATCGAGATTGAAACACCAATGCTTATAAAGTCCACCCCCGAGGGTGCCCGTGACTACCTTGTACCATCAAGAATACACAAGGGCAGTTTTTACGCATTGCCACAGTCGCCCCAGATTTACAAACAGCTTTTAATGCTTTCAGGCTTTGACAGATACATTCAGCTTGCAAGGTGTTTCCGTGACGAGGACTTGCGTGCCGACCGTCAGCCTGAGTTTACACAGATTGATATGGAGCTTTCCTTTGCCTCTATGGAGGAGATTATGGAAATCAACGAGGGTTTGTTTAAGCGTCTGTTTAAGGAAATCCTGGGCAGGGACTTAGAAACTCCTTTTGAAAAGATGACATATGCTGACGCAATGAACCGATTTGGCTCCGACAAGCCGGATGTCCGCTTTGGTATGGAAATCAAGGATGTTTCCGATATTGTTGCCGACTGTGGCTTTGGAGTTTTTTCCGGTGCAGTACAGAACGGCGGAAGCGTCCGTGCCATTGTAGCCGAAAACGGTGCTAAAACCCTTACAAGAAAAGAAATTGACAAGCTGACAGAATATGTAAGGGGAATCGGCGCAAAGGGTCTTGCCTTTATCCGCTGGGTAGATGAGGAGCCGTCCTGTTCCTTTAAAAAATTCCTCACCGACGAAGAGTTTAAGGGAATTATTGAGAGAACAGGTGCTAAAAAGGGCGATGTTGTACTGTTTGTTGCCGATAAAAATTATGTTGTCCTTTCAACCCTGGGTGCATTAAGGCTTAATGTTGCCAGAAAGCTTGACATTATCCCCGACGAATTTAAGTTTGTATGGATTGTGGACTTTCCTTTCTTTGAATTTGACGAGGAAAGCGGAGAATGGGTGGCTATGCACCATCCCTTCACAATGCCAAAGGAGGAATGTCTGCAGTATCTTGACTCCGACAAAGGCAAGGTTGTGGCAAAGGCTTACGACCTCACCCTTAACGGAACGGAGCTTTCCTCAGGTTCAATCAGAATCACCGACTATGAGCTACAGCAAAAGATGTTCAGGGCGCTTCACCTTACAGAAGAAGAGATTGAGGCAAAGTTCGGATTCCTTGTGGAGGCATATAAGTACGGCGCACCCCCTCACGGCGGTATGGGAATCGGTCTTGACCGTATCGCAATGCTCCTTTCCGGTGCGGAAAGCCTGCGTGATGTAACAGCCTTCCCTAAGGTTCAGAATGCCTCCGAGCTTATGAGCGAAAGTCCTTCACCTGTGGACAAAGAAAGCCTTGAGGTGTTGGGCATAGATGTGGTTTCAGAATAATATACAAATATTTACCTTGTGTATAGTGCAAAATCACTAATCGTACATAAAAAGTTAACATTTTTTGTGCAAATAGAGGTAGATTTTTGCGATTAGATATTATATAATAGTATTACTGAGAAATATATTTTAGGATGTGAAATTATGAAAAAGACTTTATCAGTATTTCTCGCAGTATTGATGGCAATGTCAATCATCACTATTGCAGGAACAACAGTATCAGCCTTAGAGGTAGCAAAGGTTAACGGTGTAGAGTGTTCTGTGGGTAACACAGTAACAGTTACATATCACCTTAATACTCCGGGCAAGTTTGAGGACTTCCAGGGCAGTCTGTCATATTCATCAGGACTTAAGATTCTTGATTTGAACATGGCTGAAAGCAAGGGAGTAATGTCAAACATCAACGAAGCAGGTACAGCTTACTACAACGGTACAAGCTATATGGATCCATATGACTATGCTTTTGGTGCTTCCGCTTCATTGGATACTCCTGACACTGTATTCTTCACAGCTAACTTTGAAGTAGTAGCAGGTGGAGAACAGACAATCACAAACAATATGTACATCATCACAGGTGTTGACGGCACTGACTACTATGAGTACGGCGTAAACAAGGGCTGTACAGAAAAGACAGATGTAACTGTTGACCCTTATCCGGTAACAGCAATCAGTCTTGACAAAACAAGTGCCACAGTAAACGCAGGTTCAAAGCTCACACTTAAGGCAACAGTTACTCCTGAACTTGCTGCTATGTCAACTGAGGTTCAGTGGATTTCAAGCAACACTTCTGTTGCAACAGTTGCAGACGGTGTTGTTACAGCTAAAAAGGCAGGCACAACAACAATCACAGCTTCAGCCGGCGGTTTCAGCGCAACCTGCAAGGTTACAGTTCTTCAGAAGGTAACCTCTATTAAGGTTTCTCCTGTAACAGTTTACAATGGTAAGACAGCAAAGATTAAGGTTACTGTTTCTCCATCAAACGCAAGCAACAAGGCTGTTTCTTACACATCAAGCAACAAGGCTGTTGCAACTGTAACATCTGCAGGCGTTGTAAAGGGCGTTAAGCCGGGTACAGCTTACATCACAGTTAAGGCTAAGGACGGCAGCGGCAAGTCAGCTAAGTGTAAGGTTACAGTAAAGCAGCAGAAGGCTACAAAAGTTACTCTTAGCAAGACAAAGGCTTCTATTACTAAGGCTGGTAAGACAGTAAAGATTAAGGCAACACTTGCTCCTTCAAATGTTTACAACAAGAAGATTACAGTTAAGTCTTCTGATAAAAAGATTGTTAAGGCTATGAGTTCTTCCATTACATCCGGTAAGTCAGTAACTCTTAAGGGCGTAAAGAAGGGTTCTGCAAACGTTAAGTTTACAGCAGCTGACGGCTCTAAGAAGTCTGCAACATGTAAGGTTACAGTTAAGAAGTAATCTTTAATTTAGGTGGTTAAACCTCCGAATTTTTTCGGAGGTTATGCTTATGAAAATAACATTTTAATTAAGAGAAAGGAAAAAGACCCAATGAAAAGATTAGTTTCAATCTTACTGACAGTTATTATGGTTATGTCTGTTGGGGTTACCGGTCTGGCTATTGACGCTTCTGCAGCGGAGACAGCCATTGTAAACGGTAAGGCTTGCGAGGTTGGTACAAATGTTACCTATACTGTTGACCTTTGCGTTGATACAGTTCTGGAGGACTTCCAGGGTGAGGTAACATATGACTCACAGGCATTGCAGCTCATATCTGCAAAAATCCCAAATGCATCAGCAGGTGTTATGATTAATACAGCTGTTGCAGACTACATTTACTACTCCGGCAGTAACTTTATGGCTCCATATGACTTCAAAGAGCAGAAAGTATTTTTGACAGCAGAGTTCAAGGTATTAAAGGCCGGCACTTATACAGTTGCCAATAAATTTGAAGTTATGACAGGACAGGACGAAAACGGCAATTCTATTAATCCTCCATTTGTTCTGGATGGAATTGCTAACAAGGAATTTACAACTACAGAAGAAGTTGTAGCCGATTCTCCTGTTGTAACAACAACATCCACAACTGCTACAACAAGCAGTACAACAGCAACTACAGCAACAACTCCTATTGTTTCAAACACCACCTTTAACGGTAAGAATGTCAATGTTGGCGACAAGGTAACTGTTTCCTGCTATGTTAAGACAGACCAGAAGTGCGAAGACTTTGATGTTCGTTTCTACTATGGTGCAAACAAGGGTAACGCAAGCGGAATTGAACTTGCTTCCCTTGATGTTTACGAAACAAAGGGTAGCGTAATGTCAAACACAGCTCTCTCCGGTGAAATCAGAGTTAACGGTGCAAGCTTCAGCGACCCTTATGACTTTGACGCAGGTAGAACAATTGCAACTGCAACTTTCCTCATTAAGGAAGGAAATGCAGACTACTTTGCAAACAGTGTAATGTACATCCTGACAGGTTCTGACGGAACTTACTACGCAACAAACGGAGTAATGGAAACACCATTCACATGGAGTGAATCAACTGATGTTGTTCCTGCAACTACAACAACTACAACAAGCACAACAACTGCAACAACATCTACAACAAGTGCTACAACAACTTCCACAACAAAGCCATCTACGACCACCACTTCTACAACAGTTCCTGTTCCTTCAGACACAACATTTAACGGTCAGAAGGTAAGCGTTGGCGATAAGGTAACTGTTACTTACTATGTACAGACAGATAAGAAGTGCGAAGACTTCGATGCTCGTATGACATACGGTACAAAGACAATTAATCCAAATGGTCTTGAGCTTGTTTCATTCACACCTGTTCAGACAAAGGGTAGTGCTATCTACAACACAGATATTTACGGTGAAATCTACTACAATGCAACAAGCTTCAACGATCCATATGACTTCACAACAAAATCAGCTCTTATGTCAGCTACATTCCTCATCAAGGAAGCAGGCGGACAGTACTTTGCTGACGGTGTTATGTACTACCTCACAGGTGTTGACGGAACCGACTATGCAACTAAGGGTCAGATGAACACACCATTCACATGGGAAGTTCAGTATTCTTCTGTTCCTGTTACAACAAGCTCTTCAACATCTGCTACAACAACAAGTAGCACAACAGCAACTACAACTACAAGCACTACAACAACAAGTACTACAACTGCTCCTGCAAAGGAATATCAGGTTATTAACAACCTTGTAAATGTAAAGTCAAGCTCTTCTGCTACAACAGTTAAGGAAGGCTCAACCTTTACAACAATTCTTGTTCCTAACACAGGCTACAAGATTTCTACAGTAGTTGCAAACAACGGCTCACAGACAATTACACCGGTATATAACAACGACGGCACTGTTACACTTAGTGCAGTAGTAGTAGGTGACATTGTAATCTCAGCTATTGCAATTGAGAATCCAACAACTACAACAACTACAAGCACTACAACAGCCACAACAACTACAAGTACAACAACTGCAACAACAACTACAAGCACTACAACAGCTACAACAACTACATCAACAACACGGCCATCCTCAACAAAGGAAACTGTTCCGGAAACTAAACCGGGCGATGTAATTGAGATTTCCAAGATTTCTCTTGATAAGGCTGCTATCACAGTCAACGAAGGTCAGAAGATTAACATTGTTGCAAGCATCTGGCCTGGCTATACAACAGAAAAGACTGTTACTTGGTCAGTAAACAACTCACGTGTAGGTGTTTGCTCACAGACTAAGAACACATCAATCGGTCTTTATGACGATGAAGGCAAGCTCTATTGCACAGAAACAGCAACATTCACAGCAAAAGCTAGCGGACAGACAATCATCAAGGCAGTTTCCAACACTGGTCTTGTTGCAAAGTGTGTAGTTAACGTTAAGCCTGTTGCTAAGACTCTTACAGTAAGCAAGTCAAGTGTTACACTTAATGTTGGCAAGTACACAACAGTAAAGGCTACTGTTGGTCCTGCAAGCATCTCAAGCACATACAAGAAGGTTGCTTGGACAACATCTAACAAGAAAGTTGCAACAGTAACATCTGCAGGTAAGATTGTTGCCCGTGGCAAGGGTGTATGTACAGTTTATGCTACAAGCTCCGACAACACAACACTTAAGAAGGCAATTAAGGTAACAGTTAAGCAGCCTGTAACAAGTGTTAAGTTCAACAAGAGCTCAATTAAACTTGCTAAGAAGGGCGCAAGCAAAAACGTTAAGGTTACTGCTTCCCCGTCAAATGCTAACAATAAGTCTTTGACTATCAAGTCAGAAAACACTAAGATTGCTAAGGTATCCAAGTCAACAGTTAATTCCGGCGCTAAAATCAAGGTAACCGCTGTTAAGAAGGGCTCAACATATGTAAGAGCTACTGCTAAGGACGGTTCCAAGAAGTACGCAAGAATTAAGGTTACAGTTAAAAAATAATCTCACATCTTAATTTTTCAACCCTCGGTTAACTCCGGGGGTTGTTTTTTGCACTTTTTTAAAACTTAAATTTGCAAAAGTCAAAAAAAGGTATATAATAATGTAATACTTGTAATAAAAAATCGGGAGAACCAATATGGAACTTGAAAAATGCCCCTTTTGCGAAGAAGAAATGCAGGAAAATCAGGTTACCTGTACAAATTGCGGAAATTTGTCAGAGGATGATACAAACATCGGGCAGAACTATAACCGTCAGGGAGTAGAATCCTTTGATGTAAATAATATAGAAAGCTATCAGACTGCTGTTGAGCTTTTCAGAAAAAGCAGGGAAAACGGTTGTTCCGAAGGGCAGAAGAACCTTGGAATTGTTCTGAATCTGCTTGGTGTAAGATACTACAATGGTGACGGTGTTGAGTTTAATCTAAAATCAGCTGAAAAATGCTTTAAGGAAAGTTCAGCTACTGGGAATGAAAACGGCAAGAAAAACCTTGCAACTCTGTATATTCAGTACGGTGATTTGTACAGTAACGGAAAACGGGTGAAGATAAACCCCGATTCAGCCGAGGACTATTATAAAAAGGCTACAGAATGCGACCCTGAAAAGGGCAAGGCGAAATTGATAAAATTCTACATAAATTGCTACTTTAACAGCAAGCATGGCATGGAGGGATTTAAAAAAGATCCTCTATCAGCGGAATTGTACCTGCAAAAAGCAAAGAGTGTTGACAGCAGAATGGTAGAAGAAACAGGGCTGGATTATTATGACAAGGCTAAAAAAATGATGTCACAGGGTGTGACCAAGGAAAATTACCGCAGAATTAACGGTTACCTGAAAAGGGCGTCCCACCTGACAGAAAAAGACCTCACCGATGATTTAATTAATTTTTACAAAACAGTTGCAGTGTGTGCAAAAAAAGGAAAGTGCGGGTTCAAAAAGAATAACGACAGGAGCAACCGCTACTATGGAAAAGCGGCGGCTTTGGGTGACCCCAAGGCTATAGAAAAGTACAAGGATTAAGTAAATAATTCAATATAAAAAGATATTTCATAAAAGACATACCGATTCTTGCTTAGTAAATAACAGAGGACAGGAAAGGATGTCTTTTCTTTTATGTACTGGAACAAAAGTAAATATCCTGGTGTATTGTCTTGCAGATATTCTAATTCTGTGGTACTATAAAGGGTATATAAAGCTAATATCAGCCAATTATTTGGAAAGGATGAATTTAAAATGTGCGGTATATGCGGTTTTACAGGTCAGATTGTTGACAGAGATGATACTATCAAAAGAATGACAGAGGTCATCACCCATCGTGGCCCTGATTCCGATGGACTTTTCCAGGATGACTATATTTCAATGGGCTTTCGCAGACTGTCAATCATTGACCTTGACGGAGGTACACAGCCAATCTACAACGAGGACAAGTCCCTTGTAATCACCTTTAACGGAGAAATTTACAATTACCAGACCCTTCGTGAGGAGCTGAAAAAGGCGGGTCACAAGTTCTACACCGATACCGATTCAGAGGTGCTTATCCATGGCTTTGAAGAGTGGGGCGAGGATATGCTCCCAAAGCTTAGGGGTATGTTCGGCTTTGCAATTTATAACAAGAAGGACGGTTCTCTGTTTATCGCCCGTGATTTCTTTGGCATCAAGCCAATGCACTATACAATGATTGACGGCAACCTTGTTTACGGTTCAGAAATCAAGTCAATTTTACAGCATCCCGACTTTAAAAAGGAGTTTAACGAAAAGGCTCTTGACTCATACCTTTCTTTCCAGTATGTTGTTCCACCTGAAACCTTCTTCAAAAATGTGTATTGCCTGCTCCCGGGTCACTATATGTGGTACAAGGACGGAAAAATCACAACCAAGAGATACTTTGAGCCAACCTTTGAGCCTGACCATTCACTAACAGAAGAACAAGCTGTGGATAAAATTGCAGATGTTTTTGAGGACTCCATCAAGGCTCACAAAATCGCAGATGTTGAGGTAGGATGCTTCCTTTCCAGCGGAGTTGACTCCTCCTATGTTTCCACATATTTTGCAGACCAGAAAACCTTTACAGTAGGCTTTGACTTTGGCGAAAAGTACAACGAAATTTCCTGGGCACAGGAGCTTTCAAAGGAAATCGGTGTAGAGCACCACACAAAGCTCATAGGCAGTGAGGAATTCTGGGGTACTGTGCCAAAGGTTCAGTACTATATGGACCAGCCACTTGCCGACCCAAGCTGTATTGCCCTTTACTTTGTTTCAAATCTGGCAAGCCAGTATGTAAAGGTTGTGCTGTCAGGCGAGGGCGCGGACGAGCTTTTCGGCGGTTACACCTGCTACAATGTGCCCCGTTCACTTAAGCCCTACAGCATAGTTCCTTTCCCGCTCCGCCGAGCAATAGGCAAATTGGCAGAAAAATTCCCGAAAATCAAGGGCAGAGCCTACCTGATGCGTGGCGGAAAGCGTCTTGAAGAACGCTTTATCGGCAATGCCTTTATGTACGACAAAAAGCAAAAGCAGGCACTCCTTAAAAAGCCGGAAATCGCCACAGACCCTCAGAACCTGTGCAAGCCCTATTACGACAGGGTGAAGGACTATGACGATATAACAAAAATGCAGTATCTTGACATCAACCTGTGGATGACAGGGGACATCCTCTTGAAAGCCGACAGAATGTCAATGGCAAACTCCCTTGAACTCCGTGTTCCTTTCCTTGACAAAGAGGTGTTCAATGTTGCAAGAACAATCCCCACAAAGCTCCGTGTAAACGGTGAAAATACAAAGTACGCAATGCGCAAGGCGGCACGCAGAAGAATGCCTGAAAAGACAGCACAAAAGCGTAAGCTGGGATTCCCTGTACCAACAAGGGTATGGCTCAGGGACGAGAAATACTACAATGTAGTAAAAACCGCCTTTAAGTCAGAAACAGCAGAAAAATTCTTTAACACCGATATTCTTGTAGAGTGGCTTGACGGTCACTACAACGGCAAAGAGGACAACTCCCGTAAGGTCTGGACTGTATATGTGTTCTTAGTTTGGTACAACATATACTTTGGAGACGACAACAAAATCAACACACCGGACTTGGGATGAAAAAT
>JBJEOU010000043.1:13586-14755 GCA_051880875.1 Ruminococcus sp.
TCCTCCTCCAAATCCGAAAGTGGCAGGGGATTTATCCCCATTCCTATTTCAAAGGTAAACCCCGGACGGTGAAAACGCTGTATAAACCAGTCCTTTAAACCTCCTCCGTCGGCAATCTCCGGCGGTGCAGAAAGGGTGTATCCCGAGGTTTTGCTAAGGAGTCTTGCAATGGTGGGACTGTCCTTTGGGGTGTGTTCTCCGAAGTCGTAGTAAATTTCCCTGCCCTGACTGTGAAATGCGTAGCATCTTCCAAAATCGTTGTTTATTATGTAGTTCATAATTGAAATAGTTTCAGGCTCGGAGGATGGACTTTTCCCTCCGTACCTTGTGTTTGAGGGGGCGCATATGCCCAAAACCTCCTCACGGCGGTGAATAACCTCCCAGTTTGCAGGGAAGTTGTGGTTTATGTCAACACCCCTTGCGTTTGCCTGCCAGTTGCAGGTGTGGGAGCAGATGTATTCCACCAGACTTGCGTAACCTTTGGCGCTTGTGTAACCCAAAAGGTTTATGTCCGTACCGTCGGGATTCAGGCATGGCACAAATGTAACCCCTCGCCTTTGCAGGTAGCGTTTCATCTTGATTCCGGCTACATCCCTTCCGTCACGGTAGGAAAGGCACAAATCCCACAAAAAATTAAACAGCAGGTTAATGGTGAGGAATTCACTCCCGTGGACGCCTCCCACCATTATTATCCTTTTGCTTTTGTTTCCAACGGTAAATGCCTCAAGGTCTCTGCCCACAAGGCTTTTCCCTATGGTTTCTTTTTTTATAAAAGGAAAAGAATCCATCAGAGTTTTGCAGAATTTTTCACGGTTTTCCGTGTAAGGATAAAAATTAAACATTTTCACACCTCGGAGTAATATTATGAATTTAGAAGAAAAAACACTAAAATCAACACAGGTTTATGACGGATGTCTTTTAAAAATTTATCGGGACGAGGTACTTCTTCCCGACGGAAACACCGCAGTAAGGGAGTACAACAAGCACCCCGGTGCTGTTTGTGTTGTTCCAATCACAAAGGATAATCAGGTCTTGATGGTTCGTCAGTTCCGCTACCCCTCACGACAGGTGATGCTTGAAATTCCTGCCGGAAAGCTGGAAAAGGGAGAAACTCCCCTGGAAAACTGCAAGCGTGAGCTAAAGGAAGAAACGGGAGCCGACGGCTACAG
>JBJEOU010000044.1:0-3253 GCA_051880875.1 Ruminococcus sp.
GATGGAGCCCCTGTTTACCACCGGCGGAGAAGAGAGAGCCGGCCTTGGCTTTGCCGTTATGGAAAGCTTTATGGACAAGGTTAAGGTGAAGTCAAAAGAGGACAAGGGCACAACCGTAACATTGTACAAAAAAATCATACGGACAAAATATGAAAAGCCGTAACCAAATCATTGAGGAAAACCTTGGCCTTGTGCACTCCTGTTGCAAAAAGTTTAAGGGCAAGGGCATTGATTACGACGACCTTTATATGGCTGGGTGCGAGGGTCTTATCAAGGCGGTGGACAGGTTTGACAGCAGTCTTGGGTACAAGCTAAGCACCTATGCTGTTCCCGTAATCCTTGGGGAAATCAAACGGCTTTTCAGGGAGGGCGGTACGGTGAAGGTGAGCCGAAGTCTTAAGGAATTGTACCTGAAAATCGCCGGCCTTACCGACATTGAAAAGGATTTGACTATCCCGGAAATTGCAAAGAGACTTGACACAGAGCCGGAAAAGGTTGCCCAGGCGCTGTCCGCAGGACAGATTCCCCTCTCCCTGACAGGGGAAGAAAACGAAAGCATTGACCTGACGGTAAACTCCTGCGAGGAGGAATACACGGAGAAAATCTCTCTGAAAGAGGCTTTGAAGGACTTAAGTGAACAGGACAGCAGACTGATTGAGCTAAGGTACTACAAGCATATGACCCAGACCCAGACGGGGAAAACACTTAATATGACCCAGGTACAGGTGAGCCGGCAGGAGAAGAAAATCCTGCAAAAAATACGGACAAAAATGCTGTGCTGAATATGGAAACACCGTGGAGATTTTTCCTTCTCCACGGTGCTTTTGTTTTTATGAAATTGTGTTTATTTCTGTTCATCCTTTTCCTCTTTCGGCTCCACAGTTGGGGGCAAAAAGGGGTACAGCTCCTCGTAATTCTCCACCACATCATCTAATTTTGTTTCGGTGGGGATAAGTCCTGTGCAGTCGTATGAGGAACAGGTGCTGAACTCTAAATCCATATCAGGTTCTTCAATTTTTTTATTTTTCTTACTCATAATATCCTCCGCCAATATTATTTGGCAAAAGGCTATGAATATACTCTTAATCAATAAGACAAACGCTGTGAGCGGAAATTCCCTCTTTTCGTCCTGTAAAACCAAGGTGCTCCTCTGTTGTTGCCTTAACGCTTACGCAATCAATAGGGATGTTGCAGGCAGAGGCGATATTTTCCCTCATACTTACAATGTAGTCCTTTAGCTTTGGGGACTGGGCAATCACCGTTGAGTCGATGTTCACAATCTTGTAGCCATTTTCCCCAAGCACCCTTACAACCTCTCTCAAAAGTGCAAGGCTGTCGGCTCCCTTGTATCTTTCGTCAGTATCGGGGAACAGCTTGCCAATGTCCCCAAGGGCAGACGCGCCGAGTAAGCTGTCCATTATTGCGTGAAGAAGTACATCCGCATCGCTGTGGCCTAAAAGTCCCACAGTATGGGGGATTTCCACACCGCCTAAAATCAGCTTTCGCCCCTCAACCAGCTTATGCACATCATAACCGTGTCCTACTCGCAATTAACTCCCCTGCTTTCCAAAATACTTTTTGCTATGAGAATGTCGTCCTGTGTGGTCAGCTTTATGTTGGTGTAAAGTCCCTCCACCACATTGACCTTTTCTCCGCAATACTCAAACAGCTTGCAGTCGTCGGTGAAGTCAACTGCGTCGCTCTCCGCCATTGCAAGGAATTTTAAATATTTTTCCTTGTCAAACACCTGTGGCGTTTGTATCGCCCTGAGTGTACTCCTGTCGGGAGTGTCCTTTATGGTGTTGTCGCTGTTTACCACCTTGATTGTGTCCTTAACAGGAACACCAAGTGCAGAGGCACCTGTCAATATGCCGGACAGAACCACCTTTTCAATCTCTTCTGTTGTAATAAGGCACCTTGCACCGTCGTGGACTGCAATATGGGTTGCCTTTTTTGAAGTTTCCTTAATGCCGTTTTTCACGCTTACAGACCGAGTTTCACCGCCGTTTGTAATGCAGGTGACCTTTGAAAAATTGTACTGTGCCACAATATTCTGAAACTGCAACTTGTCACACTCTCTGCACACAATTACAACCTCGTTTACAGAAAGGGCATTTTCAAAGGCTGAAAGTGTGTAAAAGACTGCCGGTCTGTTAAGGATTTCTATAAACTGCTTTGACTTTTCCAGTCCCATTCGTGTGCTGTTGCCGGCACACACCAAAACGGCGGAAACATAGGTTTCCTTATACTCTTTATTTTCCTTTTCAAGCCTTTCCTTTTCACAGGGATTTAAGTGCTTGTTCAATATCCTGGATAATGTCGTCACTGTTCTCAATTCCTACTGATAATCTAATCATATTCGGCTCAACACCGCAGTCCTTAAGCTGGGTGTCGGTCATCTGGCGGTGGGTTGTGCTTGCAGGGTGAAGGACACAGGTTCTTGCGTCAGCCACATGGGTTACAATTTTTGCAAGGGAAAGTCCCTCCATAAATTTTGATGCCTCTTCTCTGCCGCCCTTTACACCAAAGGAGATAACTCCGCAGGTGCCGTTAGGCATCATCCTTTTAGCCAAGTCGTAGTACTTGCTGGACTTTAGTCCGGGGTAGTTAACCCACTCCACCTTGTCTGACTTTTCAAGGAACTCTGCCACCTTTTGTGCATTTGCACAGTGGCGCTCCATTCTGAGAGCCAGAGTTTCCAGTCCTAAGTTAAGGAGAAAAGCGTTCATGGGAGCCGCCTGTGCGCCAAAGTCCCTCATAAGGTGAACCCTTGCCTTTGCAATATATGCGCACTTGCCGAAGTGGTCTGTATATACAACACCGTGGTATGTGTCGTCAGGCTGTGTCAGCATTGGGAATTTTCCGTTGTTCCAGTCAAAGTTACCGCTGTCAACAACAACACCGCCCAAAGCTACTGCGTGGCCGTCCATATACTTTGATGTGGAGTGAACTACAATATCAGCGCCCCACTCAAAAGGACGGAGATTTATTGGAGTTGCAAAGGTGTTGTCAACAATAAGGGGCACACCGCATTTATGGGCAACCTTTGCAAAAAGCTCAATGTCGGAAACATCAAGGCTTGGGTTTGTGACAGCCTCAATAAAGCAGGCTCTTGTGTTGTCCTTAAAAGCAGAAGAAATTTCTTCCTCTGTGCTGTCGGGTTTTATAAAAGTAAAGTCAATTCCCAAATCTCTGAGAGTTTTGTTAAACAGGTTGAAAGTACCGCCGTAAACCGCAGAGGAGCATACAACAT
>JBJEOU010000045.1:0-14380 GCA_051880875.1 Ruminococcus sp.
CAAGAAAAAGACGATTGTTTATACAATCGTCTTTTTCAGTTATATTCGCCTTACGGCAAGTTTAATTGCTTCGCAGTGATATTTGGCTTTGCCAAGTGATATTGCCCTTCGGGCAGTTTGGGATATTCAAAACCTCGAAAACAGTCTTTAAATCTTTCCCCTATTCTAAAATTTAATAATTATAATACAGAGTCAATTTTATAGAGATATAAAGTTGGCTCTTTTTTAATTGCTGTGCTTTTCTATTTATTTCAGCATATAACTGCAAAAAATGCGGTTTGCTACTTAAAGTAGCGGAAAAATCCTTCAATGTAAACCGGAATTTCTTGTTTTGTAAGGTGCGTTTTCCTATAATGTGACCGTCAAATGCAAAGGAGATGCAAACGAAATGAAGAAATTTTTGATGATATGGTCCGGCGAACTCATATCAAGTATCGGAAGCGGTATGACGGCTTTTGCCCTGTCTGTATATGTATATCAGACAACAGGCAGTGCCACATATGTGTCGCTGATTACTCTGCTTGCATATCTGCCCACCATCCTGTTAAGTCCCCTGGGAGGAGTGCTTGCAGACAGATATGACAGACGGCTTTTAATGATTATCGGCGATTTGTTTTCGGGACTGGGTCTTGCTTATGTACTTTGGAATATACAAGTCGGTTCAGACAGTATGCTCCCTATATTTATAGGCGTTACCTTTAACGCAGTATTTGTCGCTCTTCTTGAGCCGTCCTTCAAGGCTACCATTACAGAACTTCTCACAGAGGAGGAATACGGAAGGGCAAGCGGTATGGTACAGATTGCAGGAAATGCAAAATTCCTGATTTCCCCTGCCCTTGCAGGAATACTTCTTGCGGTGGCTGATATTCGTCTGATTCTGCTCCTTGATATTGGAACATTTCTGATTACCGTTACAACAGTTGCAATCGTCAGAAAATCGGTAGGCAAGGCTGTCAAGACCGAAAGGCAGAGTATCGTCAGAGAGATGAGGCTTGGCTTTGCGGAAATCAGTAAAAACAAGGGTATACGCACACTTATTATCCTGATGTCCTTTGTGTGCTTTTTTGTAGGAATTTTACAGACCCTTACCTCCCCTATGGTGCTTGCAGTAAGCGACGCAGAAACAGTGGGGATTATGGAATCGCTGTGTGCTGTGGGAATGCTTTTGGGCAGTGTGTTCATCGGCATACTGGGCATTAAAAAGAACTACTCAACCGTCCTGTGCGTTGCAGGGATTTTCAGCGGAATATTTATTGCTCTTACAGGAGTGAACAAAAGCATATTTGTTACAGGCGCAGGTGTTTTTCTCTTTTTCCTCGCTCTCCCCTTTATAAATACAAGCGCCGATGTGCTTGTGAGAAAAAATATTCCCAATGAGGTACAGGGCAGAGTATGGGGAATCATCAGCCTGCTGTCCCAGACAGGTACTGTATTAGCCTATGCATTAAGCGGAGTGCTGGCTGATTATGTGTTTGAGCCACTTCTTTCCCCTAACGGTATACTTGCAGACAGCATTGGTGCGTTAATCGGAACGGGAACAGGCAGAGGAATAGGCTTTATGCTTGTTTTGTCCGGTATCTGCATTATCCCTGCCGCATTTGCCATTGGCAGGAGCCAAAGTATCCGCAGTTTACAATAAGGAAAGGAGTAACCTGATGTATTTTAAACTTTTAAAAAATGATTTTAGAAAAAATCCGGTAAGTAACCTGATTTTGTTCCTGTTTATGAGCCTGTCTGTGACTATTGCAGTTACCGTCACCTTAATGCTCACTCAACTCTTCACATCAATTACCGATATGTATGAAACGGCAAATCCTCCCCACTTTCTGCAAATGCATAAGGGCGAGCTTGTGCAATCGGATATTGACGAGTTTAATAAAAGCTATGAGGGGCTTGAGCATTGGCAGACTGTTACTATGATTACGGTAAACGGCGATGTGCTTACTGTATCTGACGAAAAAGAAAAACAGTTCAGCCTTTCCGATTGCAGGCTTGACATAAGCCTTGTAAATCAAAACGAAAAGTATGATGTTCTCCTTGATGAAAACAGAAATAAATCGGAGATTAAAACAGGCGAAATCGGCGTTCCCGTTATTCTCCTTGACGAATTTGATATTGCACCGGGCGACAAAATAACGCTGAGAAGCGGTGATGTTTCAAAGACCTTTACGGTAACGTCATATGTCTATGACGGACAGATGAATTCAACTCTCTGCTCCTCTACAAGATTTCTCATAAGTGATGAGGATTTTGATGCTTTGCTTGGAAATGTGGGCGAAACCGAATATCTTATTGAAGCCTATTTTACAGACAGCTCCCTTGCTGACGATTATCAGACCGCATATGAGCAGAGTGAAAAAAATCTGCCGAAAAACGGTCAGGCTATCACATATACAATGATTTTTCTGTTGAGTGCACTAACCGATTTGATGATGGCTATGGTGTTTATACTTGCAGGAGTTCTGCTGATTGCCATTGCCGTTGTCTGCCTGCGTTATGTGGTGCTTGCACAGCTTGAGGACGATATGCGTGAAATCGGTACAATGAAAGCAATCGGTATTCCCCAAAAGGGCATATGCAGGCTGTACCTTGGAAAAATCAGAATACTTATGGTGGCTGGCTGTGTAACAGGCTATATACTTGCGTTGCTGTCATCAGCACTTCTTACAGAGCATATCAGCCGTACCTTTGGAGAACAGCCCCTTGATATTAAAAGCTTTATTTTAGCTGTGATTGTATGTATTGCCGTTTATGCAGTTATACTTCTGTTTACAAGGAAAATCCTCAGCCGCCTGCAAAAATCAAGGGTAACAGACTTGCTTGTAACAGAGAAAGGCTTTGGAAAAGCAGGAAAAATTAAGGACGGCTTGCGCAAGTCAAAGCATATGTCTTTAAATCTGCTTATAGCACTAAAAGAGGTCAGAAAGGGATACGGAATTATCTTCGGTCTGCTTTTGATAGTTTCGTTTTTGGTCATAGTTCCCCTCAGAACCGTACAGACAATGGAGAACAGACAATTTGTCACATATATGGGCAGTCCCATATGCGACTTGCTGTTGGAGGTAGAGCAGGGTGGAGATTTGGAGGAACGAAAAGCAACTGCCGAAAAAATGTTGCTGACAGAATCTGAACAGGGCAATATTGAAAGCCTTGAAGCCCTGCGAAGAGTGCGCTTGCAGGCACTCAAAAATGACGGTGAGGTTGTGGGTATTCACATTGACAGCGGAGAGTACTCAGGAAACGGCCTAAAGTATCTTGACGGAGAAAAGCCTGAAACAGAAACAGAAATTGCCCTTTCCTGTCTTGTAGCCGATGATTTGGAAAAGTCAAAAGGCGATACGGTAATCCTCATAATAAACGGTGAACAGCAGGAGTTTACCGTCTGCGGAATTTATCAGGATGTCACAAGCGGTGGAAAAACTGCAAAGACTGTTTGCTCTTTCCCAGGAGAACAGGCAGAAAAATATACCTATTATATTAATATATCGCAAAGCGGTGATTCACAACAGTTAGTTAACATACTGCGAGCTAAGCTCACCGGCGGTTACAGTATTGAGAATATGGAGGAATTTGTGGGGCAAACCCTGGGCGGAGTGTCCTCACAGGTTAAAGAGTCTGCATATGCCGTATTCTTCATTGGGATAGCCTTGACCATTCTCATTGTAACCCTGTTTATGAAGCTGAGGATTGCACGACAAGGCGGTACTCTGGCGGCGAAAAGGTCAATGGGAATTCCGTTTACGGCAATTTGCCGGCAGGAGCTGTACCCTGTGCTGATTGCAGGAGGCTTAGGCACGCTTGCAGGTACAGTGCTTGCGGAACTTTTCGGCGATAATATGATAAGCGTACTGTTTGAAATGCTGGGCGTGGGACTTAAGAAGCTTGAATTTGCAGGCGTTTCATTCTTGCAATATTTTGTAATCCCCGTATTACTCCTTGCTGTCCTGACAGCCGTAACCTGCGTAATATGCAGAAGAATCAGAAAAATCAAAATTGAAAGCTATTTTAACGATTGAGGGTGAATTGAGATGAAAACAAATAAAATTGAAGTAAAGGGACTATGCAAAAGCTTTGAGGGCAACAGCGTTCTTAAGGACATCAGTTTTCAGATAGAAGCAGGGGAATTTGTTGCAGTTATGGGGCAGTCGGGATGCGGAAAATCAACTCTGCTGTATTCCGTCAGCGGTATGGACAGACCCACAAAGGGACAAATTCACTTTGATAGCCGTGAGCTTTCTGCACTCTCCGATAACGAAATGCAAAAACTCCGTCTCGAGCATATGGGATTTATATTTCAAAAGCCTAACTTTATCAAAAATCTTTCCATTGCCGACAACATTGTGTTCCCTGCTTTTCAGCTGGGTAAAAAGTCTAGAAAAGAAATTGTCGCTGATGCCGAAGCCCTGATGAAGAAAATGGGTATTCTTTCAGTTGCTGACCACGATATACGAAAGGTGTCGGGAGGACAGCTTCAGAGAGCCGCAATTTGCAGGGCAATGATAAACAACCCCCATATTCTGTTCGGTGATGAGCCTACCGGTGCGCTGGACACATCTTCTACAAAAGAGGTTATGGATATTTTGGAGAAGATAAACTTTGGCGGTACTACAATACTCCTTGTAACCCACGACGCAAAGGTAGCGTCAAGAGCCGACAGGATTTTTTACCTTGAGGACGGAAAAATCAAGGAGGAGCTAAGGCATAAAAAGGGTACAGAAAGCAACATAAATGAATGGCTTGCAAAAATGGGATTTTAAGGTATTATAATATTATGAGAAAATTGATTTTCTGCTGAAAATGCAGTAAACAAGCCAAACGCTACGGAAAGTAGCGAAAAAATATAACGATGTAAACCGTAATTTCTTGTTTTGTAAAGCAAGGTTTTCTATAATTTAGGCAACAAATTAAGGAGGTCATCAATATGACATTTGGAGAAAAAATAAAATCAATGCGTAAGCAGTCGGGTATGTCACAGGAAAAGCTGGCTGAAAAAATCGGAGTTTCAAGACAGGCTATTACCAAGTGGGAAAACAATACCGGGATTCCCGATATTGAAAATATGCTTGCCATATCTTCTATATTCAATGTTTCCGTTGACGAACTACTCTCAAACGAAAAGGTTGAGAAAAAGCAGAACGACTATTTATATGAAAGCGTAACCGAGTATGACATTGACAACATAAAGCGTTATGATATGAACTTAGGCGGTGCAAACACCATTGTTCTGTCAGGCTATGAGGGTGAAAAAATCCGTGTCCGCCTTGCGTCAAACACTCTCTCAACCCTGCAAAGCGATTTTAAGGTAAAGATTGACGACAACAAAAATCACATTGACATTGACATCAGCCGTAAAAACGGTATGACCGAGGCAATTGCAAAGGAGCAGGTGATGATTTTTGTTCAGCTCCCCAGTCAGTATATCCACAGAATTGAAGCTTCCATAAATGCAGGCGGAATTGAACTTAAGAATCTCAACTGTGAGAATCTGGAGCTTGAAACAAAAACACACAATGTTATGCTTGACGGCTTTGTGGGTACTCTTGAAATTGACTGCAACCTTGATATGAATATTGTTTGCAACACCCTGAGCGGTTCTGTTGAAGTGAATCAGATTTCGGCTACCTCAAGAATCTGTGTTCCCGAAAACGCTGAATTTACCGCTGTTAAAAAGGGTATCGGCACAAGCATTTCCTATGAAAAGGACGGAAAAAAGACTGAGGATTTCAGCACACAGGACTCAGAAAATGTTATCGAGCTTAACGGAATGAAGAGTGAGCTTGTGATTTATAGAAATTAATTACTTTAAAGAAAAAAAGGAGAATAAAAATATGCAAATCGAAACTGAAAGACTGACAATTACTGAATTTGATATGAGTATGGCTGAAAGCGTACATAAGGAGTCGCTGGACGAGGACAACCGCCGTTTTGTTCCCGACGAAGTTTTTGAAACGGTGGAAGAAGCTACGGAAACTGTAGAATTTCTCATGGGTGTATATGAAAAAGGCAACGGCCCGCTGGTATATCCTGTCACGCTGAAAGACGGTACATATATCGGATATGTGCAGGCTGTTCCATTTGACGACGGCACATGGGAAGTAGGTTACCACATAGGTGAGAGATTTACAAAACAGGGTTACGCCACAGAAGCTGTAACCGCTTTCCTCCCAGTAATTATGAAACAAATCGGAATTACAGAAATGACAGGCATCTGCCTTGCGGAGAACAAAGCATCCGCCAAGGTTATGGAGCGTTGTGGTTTTATCAAGCTGTTCCAGGGTATTGGTAATTATCAAGGTGAGGAGCGTGAAATCTGCAAATTTGTATATTACCTCTCACCAAAAGACATTGTAGTGAAGTTCTTTGAGGACGGATATACCAACCAAAACTTTGACTATGTTATGACCTGTATGGCAGAGAATTACATCGACCACAGCCCGGCATCGGCAAGAAGTAACGCAGACGCAGTTGGTATTTTGAAGCTTGTTGCCGACCAATTTTCAAATCTGAAAGTAAGCGTGCTGGATGTTTTTGCAGAGGGCGGTATGGTTGCCACTCGAATTCTCTATGACGGTATCCACTCCGGCACCTGTATGGGTATTCCGGCTACAGGAAAGCATATCACATTTGAGGCTCTGGAAAACTTCAAGGTGGAAAAGGGCAAAATCACAGAGTCCTGGGGGTATTGGCCGGACAAAGAAATTGAGCAAAAACTTAAGGGAACGCTTTAATTTTATATCTGATAAGCATGTAACAGCAAAAGTCCGATTTTATCAGTATTTTCAGTTCCGGTGACTCGACCGCCGAAATTAACCTACAACCCTTTTCCCTATCTTAAAATTTAATACTGTTACAGCAGAGTCAGTTTTATAGAAATATAGAATTGGCTCTTTTTCTTGTCACACGTTTTAATTTTTCAAAATTTCTACACCTGTTTTTTTATTTATAATTCTCAAACATTTTTTTAACATTATGAAAACAATAGACCTTTATAATGTAGTCACAAAATTTGAAAAGAGAGGTTATAAACTATGAATAAAAACGAACAGGAATATCTGGTACAGAAAATCCGCACTCAGTACACCGAAAAGAAACATACTCAGCTTGATGCCCTGAGGGAGCTTGACGCTAAAGTCAAGCGTCCTGCAAATGTATTCGGGTATATATTCGGCAGTATCAGTGCTATTATTATGGGCAGTGGTATGAGCCTTGTTATGACCGATATCGGGGCAACCCTTGGACTAAGTAACGCTATGGTTCCCGGTGTCGTCATTGGTGTTGTGGGAATGCTGATGGCAATCGTCAACTATCCCCTCTACAAGGGTATTCTTAACAGTCGCAAAAAGAAATATGCCGAACAGATTATGAAGCTTAGCGATAAGATAATGGATAACCAATAGTTTTAAAAAGGAGATGTTACAATGGGAAATTTTCTAAAAAAAGCGTTTCAGGATATGAAAGAAAGCGCAAAAGCTCAGCACGAGGTTGACAAGGCTAACTTTAAGGCTGTGAAAGCAGAATCCAAGGCACAATGGGAAGAAGCCAAGGCTATGAGCATACCCGAAGTTCACAAAGCTAAGATGCAAAAACAGCGTGACGAGAAGATTGCCGAAGCCAATGCAAGAATAGCCTCGGCACAGGAACGCATTAATGCTTCCAAGGAAAGTAAATAAATTATTTGTATAAAAGCGGAGCATATGGGATGAATTGATCCGCTTTTAAAAACTAAAAAGCAAAAGACAAAATAACAAATTTTGTGCTATAATAAAAACAATAAATTTGTGAGGTGTCCGAAATGAAAGCAGCTATATATTTAGGAAAGGAAAATATTGAAATACGGGAATTGCCAATGCCCAGGTGCGGTGACAATGATGTAATCATACAAAATCTTTACTCCAGTATCTGCGGAACAGATGTTGCGGTGTTTAATCACGGACCCGGCACAGGACACCGTGTGGACATCGGCGGTGAGTTTGGTCACGAAACCGTGTCCCGTATTGTTGAGGTGGGAAAAAATATAACTGAATTTACACCGGGCGAAAGGGTATACCCCTATCCCCTTTATGCCAAGGATGACACCCACCGTGCCGGAACTATCGGAGGATTTTCCGAATATATCTTGGTTCCCAACGCAAAACGCAATCATTCTCTGTATGCAGTTGACCATACAATCCCCGACAGACTTGCCTGTCTGATTGAACCGTTCACGGTAGGCTGTCGTGCCGCAAGAAGGTCATCACCAAAGGAGAATGAGTCGGCTGTTGTATTTGGCTGCGGAACTATCGGCATTGCCGCCGCTGTTACTCTGAAGCATTTCGGTCTTGAAAAAGTGATGATATGTGACTTCTCCCAATTTCGTCTGAATATTGCAAAGGAGCTGGGATTTCAGGTCTGCAATATGGGTAGGGAGGATTTCTTTACTTGCGGAAAAGAATATTTTGGAACAGCACCGTCGCTAAAAGGCGAAACGTCAGATATTGATGTTTGGATTGACGCCGCCGGAGCAGAGTCTGTGTTTGATTCATTTATGGAGAAAGGCAAGATTGAAAGTCGATTCGTTTCAGTTGCTGTTAACAAGGCACTCCGCAGTCTTGATATGCTTCACCTGACCTATTCCCAAAAAAGCGTGATTGGTTCAGGGGGATATATGCCGGAGGATGTTATCACCGTTATGGATATTATGAAAAGCGGTAAGTGGGAGCTTGAAAAGTTGATTACACACGAATTTAAAATAGACGAGCTTGAAACAGCAATCCGTACTGCCTCAGATGTAGATACTGCCCTTAATGTGACAATCCGATTTGACACAGACACAGTAAAATAAAAGTCGAGATTTTTATAAATAATTTTGAAAAAGAGCAAAACTTAAACAAAACTTTAACATTCCTATGATATAATAATCACATTATTTACGATTTAGGTGGAGTATATGGAATGCTTCAAAAAAATATTGAACAGGCTTTTGTTCCCACACATTGCCGTTGTGATTATAAGCGTACCTGTTGCGGCGGCTTTGTTGGTTTATACTTTTGCGTTTGGTAATAAAGAAAGTCCCATTGCCTATGTGTCCTATGTGTTTTCCGCATATGCCATGGCCATTCTCTGTATTCGTGTGGTCAAACTTATCCGAGGCAATGGAGAGAATGTTAAGGCGGTTATACACAAAAATAAGTACGCTCACCGCTACCTGACTGATGTTCACTTTAAAATGCACATTTCCCTGTATTTATCACTGGAAATCAATTTGCTTTATGCAATTTTAAAGCTGTTTTCGGGAGTTTATTATCAGTCGGTCTGGTTTGGCACTCTGGGAGTTTATTATACTCTCCTTGCAGTTATGCGATTTCTGCTGTTGCGACACGCAAATAAGAATCACTTTGGCAAGGCGATTGTTTCGGAGCTTAAGCGTTATCGGATGTGCGGTGTTATTCTATTGCTTATGAATATTGCGCTGACAGGTGTTGTAATCCTTGTTACACGTCAAAATCAGGGCTTTGAGTATGCAGGATACCTGATTTATATAATGGCTATGTACACATTCTATACTACTATTACGGCAATTATCAATGTGGTAAAGTACAGAAAATACGAAAGCCCTGTTATGTCGGCGGCAAAGGCTGTAAATCTTGCGGCGGCACTTGTGTCTATGCTGTCGTTGGAAACAGCAATGATTTCCCAATTCGGCAAGGGCGAGAATTCACCTCTTTTCAGGCAGATTATGACGGGAGCTACAGGCGGATGCGTCTGTCTGATTATACTTGTAATAGCCGTTTATATGATTGTAAAATCAACAAGACAACTCAGAAAGAGGAAATGATATGGTTAATATTTTAGTTGTAGATGACGACGCAAGGCTGAATCAGGTTGTATGCACTTATTTAAACGACAGCGGATTTAATGCAAAGGGTTGTCTTAACGCAAACGACGCTTACGACGAGATGTATAAAAATATTTATGAGCTGATAATTTCCGATATTATGATGCCTGAAGTTGACGGCTTTGAATTTGCGGAAAACATACGCCGTGTCAATAAGCATATTCCCATTCTCTTTATGTCGGCAAAGGACGATTTGCCCTCAAAGCAGAGGGGTTTTCGGCTGGGCATCGACGATTATATGGTAAAGCCTATTGAGCTTGATGAACTGATTTTGCGTGTAAGAGCACTTCTGCGCCGGGCAAATATTGAAATGGAAAGAAAGATTACGGTGGGTAATCTGGAGCTTGACGCAGACGCTATGAGCGCAACAGTTGACGGTGAAGAAATACCCGTTACCACAAGGGAATTCAATATTCTTTATAAACTTCTCTCATACCCGAAAAAGACCTTTTCCCGTGCACAGCTTATGGATGAATTCTGGGGAATTGAGTCAGAAACAAGCCTGCGTGCTGTTGATGTGTATATTACAAAGCTTAGGGATAAATTTTCACCCTGTGACGGCTTTGAAATAAAAACAGTCAGGGGACTTGGATACAAGGCGGTGCTGAAATGAGAAAGGTAAAGGACAATAGAGATGGAAAGGTAAAGCAAAGCCGTTTCCCTGCGTCCCTTTTTGTTGTTTTCTTCTGCACGCTTCTCCTGATGTCAGGCATTCACGCAGGGCTGATTATACTTGCAAACAAAAACAACTGGAGCGAGCTTGTTCAGACTGTTATTCCTATGTTGTACTGGTGTGCAGTTGCATTAGGACTTACTCTTTTTACACGAAAAAAAATCCGTGCTACCTACGAAGAGCCTGTGCAGAAGCTTGGTACAGCTACAAAGCAGGTTGCAAACGGAGATTTTTCGGTATATGTCCCTCCCTTCCATACTCCGGATAATCTTGACTATCTGGACGTTATGATTATGGACTTCAATAGAATGGTTGAGGAGCTTGGAAGTATTGAGGTGCTAAAGACCGACTTTTTCTCCAATGTATCTCACGAAATAAAAACACCCCTTGCTGTTATACAGAACAATGCGGAGCTTCTTAATAAGGATAATCTGACAGATGAACAGCGCAGGGAATGTACACGGACAATTCTCCACTCCACAAAACGCCTTTCAAATCTGATTACCAATATGCTCAAGCTGAATAAACTGGAGAAACAAACAATTAAGCCTGTCCCTCAAAGCTACGATTTGTGTGCTCAGCTTTGCGAATGTGCCTTACAGTTTGAGGAAATGTGGGAAAAGAAAAATATAGAATTTGTTGCAGAGATTGAGGACAGGGCGTTCATTCAGGCAGACTGCGGACTTATGGAGCTTGTATGGACTAATCTGCTGTCAAACGCTATGAAATTCACCCCAAGCGGAGGAACGGTTACGCTCACACAAACCTCCAATGAAAAAGAAATCACCGTTTCCCTTTCCGATACAGGCTGTGGTATGGATGAAGAAACGATGAAGCATATTTTTGAAAAATTCTATCAGGGCGACACATCCCATTCAACAGAGGGTAATGGTTTAGGTCTTGCCTTGGTGCAAAGGATACTTGAATTGTCCGATGGTGTGATTGAAGTGAAAAGTGAAGTCGGCAAAGGTACGGTATTCACAGTCAGATTGCCGGTAAAATTCAATGGAGAGGAGACTAATACTTGAGTAAGATAAATGAAACTCCCAACAATTTTGTAGGATATGAATATAAGGAAATTAATATAAGCCGTGAAAAGGCTTCCTTCTATCTGGATTGCTATGAAAACTTCGGCTGGATTCCCGATGAGAATGCAACTTATTCAAATGTGTATAATCAGAATGTAATCCGCCTTAAGCGTGACAGAAAGATTATCAACAAAATGGAATTAACACGCCTCCAGCGCAATTTTGAAGCCTGCACAAATGAAATTGCTTTACTTGAAAAGTCAAAAAAATCCATAGCCACTGTCTGGGCGCTGACTGTTGCAATAATCGGAACTGCTTTTATGGCAGGCTCAACCTTTGCAGTTACTGCTGAACCTCCGATAATTTGGCTTTGTGTATTGCTTGCAATTCCGGGAATTATCGGCTGGATTTTGCCTTATTTTTTACATCAGTACTTTGTAAAAAAGCAGACGAAAAAAATACAACCCTTGATTGAAGCAAAATATGATGAGATTTACAAAATCTGCGAAAAAGGATTTTCCCTGCTTTAACAAATAAAATAATATCTATATGCACTTATACTCACTTTGGGTATGGGTGCTTTTATTTTATGCAGGAAAAATCCCCCATATCTCTTTTACAGAAACATGGGGGAAATTCTTTGTTTATGGGCTAAAACTTTCCGCCGCCTCCGCCGTGAGTTGAGCCGGAGGAAGAAGTATGTGTGCTTGAACCGGAATCGTTATCCTTTGGTCTTGCTCTCTTGTCAAGATGTGAATACAGGAACAAATCCCTTGACTCTGTAATATTCATACTTCCGCTTTTAACATAGTCGGATGCCGCAGGCTGGAACCTTACGGACTTCATCTTTCTCTTCATAGAGAACACCACAATAAGGGCAAATACAAGACCGATACCCAGTGCAATTATGATACTGAAACCGATGTTAAAGGGTTCCTTTGGCAAATTGCCTGAGTCATAAGGCTCGCCTGTTTTAGCCTGTGTGATAAATTCATCACAAAGCTGTGCATAGGTTGAGAAAGCCTTGTCGTATTCCCCATCGCTAAGGTAAGGTACAAATTTCTCTGACATATACTCTATGCCTGCATCTGTAAATGCAGTAATAGCGTATCCTGATGTGGAGATATGCCAGTCGTTATCCTCAATGCTTACAAGGAGTAACAAGCCGTCATTGTTGTCGCCAATACCATAACCGCAATAGTCGAAAATATTGTCGGCGAATTCCTGTGGGGTATAACCCTCAAGACTTGCTACTGTAACCACCATAACATCCATTTGATGTTTTTCGCTAATCTTATCAAGCTGTGTCAACAAAGTAGCTTCCTGACTGTCTGTAAGCAGATCTGCTTCATCCACCAACCTTATCAGACTAAGGCTATTATCGTCTGCAGACACAGAGATTACTGCGGAAAAGCAAATAACACAAGCAAACAGTATTGTTAGTAATTTTCTTCTCATTTTCTCACAGTCCTCCTTACAACAGCCACCAAAGGTAGGTTAATCCAAAGGCTACTACACTTGCAATGCCCCAAAGTCCGAACAGCCATTTTCTGAAGGCTGATTTATCTGTAGGCAAATCACCCACCAGCTTTCCAGTCTGTCCGTTCATAGCAAAGGTGTATTTTTCGCCTTTCCAAGTGGTGTTTAAGAGCCACACAGGATAAAGGGCATACTTTGCCTTTCCGTTATGTAGGCATACATTTGAAGCCTCAGGCACAACAGTAGAGTAACCCTGAACAGTTGATGCAAAGGCGTCTGCTGTGCTTTTCTTGATTCTGTCATTTGCACGGGAGATGCTTTGTTCTGCGTCAACATCGTACTTGTCTGCCATATATCCTGCTAAATATGCTGTTTGGAAGTCAACTGCATCGGAAAAGTTAAAAGGCTCGATGGACTCCATCAAATCGTCTGCCATCTTTGATGAACCGTCCACAGGAACTCGCTGAAAGCCTATTGAACCGCCTCTTATAACGGAGAAATAGCTTGTTTCGGTGTAGTCGTAGTTACTGTCACTCCAGGTGCGGACTCTGGTTGCTTTGTAGCGGATATTTGCGTTTGCGTCAGCGTCAAAAAGCCAGAAAGGAACATAAACGCCCTTGATTTCGTCAATATGGTTTTGGTCCTTAAACACCTTTGGCAGCAACCTTTTACCCTGATAATGCTTTTGGAGAGCCGCCTTTGCAGCCTTTTTGTCCAGCTTAAAGGGTATTACATAGTCGGGCTTTAACGCACCGGAGAACTGACCCATCATTACAACGGGATTTCCGCAATACGGACAGGATGTTGCACCTGTGTTTTCGTCACCCACAATCTCGCCGCCACAAGATTTACATACATATGTTCTCAGACCGTCAGTCTCTCCCTCCTGCCAGTCGCTTCCGGCAGAGGTTTCCCAGCTCATATCATCTGCTTGTTCATTTTGCAAATCGTTGTCATATGCCTCTAAGGTTTCCATTTCAAATTCAGTGTCGCAATATGGACACTTCATCTTCTGAATACTGCTGTCAAAGTTTATACTGCCTCCACAGCAGGGGCACTTGTATTCTTGTAATACAGGCAATAATCTCACTCCTTATTTAGTTAAATTTAATCAACTTAAGAAAAATTCATATCAAATCATTCTGCACCACTCGCCTTGGCATACCGAGCCACTACTATGTCATGACCGGCTTGTCGAGGAATCCCCATACTTTACCACTTACTTTGTTAGAGAAAGCATACTTTCCTATAACCTGTTAGTGTCACTTTATGCACTACTGCTTTCCTTTCAGATTCTTCAGTCGCTTTGCTCCCTCAGAATGACAG
>JBJEOU010000046.1:0-9308 GCA_051880875.1 Ruminococcus sp.
CTACAGCATAGGAATTGACCACATTCAAAAGACGGTTGACATTGTTAACTCCCAAGACCCTGATATCGTGTGCATTGCAGGTGATATTTATGACAATGACTACGACGCCATTGAACAGCCGGACAAAATGGCAAAAATTCTTGCAAGTATGAAAAGCACATACGGAACTTACGCCTGCTGGGGAAACCACGATGTAAACGAAAAGATACTAAGCGGATTTACCTTTGACTTCGGAGGCAAAAAACAGCACGACTCCAGAATGGACGGGTTCTTAAAAAATGCAAATATTAATCTTCTCGCCGACGAGGTTACGCTGATTGACAACAAATTCTATGTTGCCGGCAGAGTTGACCGTGACAAGCCTGCAACGGAAGATAACAAAAAGAAAACCCCTGAGGAACTGCTTAGTGGGCTTGACAAAACAAAGCCTATAATTACCCTTTACCACGAACCTGACCAGCTCAGCGAGCTTGCTAACGCAGGAACAGACCTGCTTTTGTGCGGGCACACCCACGACGGACAGATTTTCCCCGGCAACCTTATTACAAAGCTCTCCTGGGAAAACTCCTGCGGATACCTTAAAAAGGGAAATATGCACAACATAGTAACCTCGGGAGTGGGGGTTTACGGCCCTTACATCAGAGTTGGAACTCACGCAGAGGTAGTTTCCATTGATGTGAATTTTAAATAGAACAGACTTTTTTCAGTTATACAAAAGCAACGCCGGACAGTCCAAAAAGGGCTGTCCGGTTTTTGTAGCTAAAATACTGCAAATTTTATGCTTCGTTGAATTTATCCTTGCCGACTTTGCAAAGAGGGCATTTAAAATCATCAGGCAAGTCTTCAAACTTTGTACCCGGTGCAATTCCGCCATCAGGATAGCCTGCTTCTTCGTCGTAAACCCAACCGCATATGCTGCATACATACTTCATTCGATTTTCCTCCTTAGAATAAGATTTATATAATATGACCCAAAAGGCACTTAAAATAATTCTTTATAAGAATTTTATGTGGTTTTGCGTCTTATTAACTGATAATACTATTATATCCCTTTTTATATAAACTACCAAATCATCTTCTTGGAACACGGATGTCACTTCCAATAAAGTCAAGCTTTGCACAGTTGCCCATAACTCTGGACACAAAGCGAGGTGAGTAATACTTTTCCATTTCTTTCAAAGTGAGATTGCTGTTCATAATGGTAGGCTTTCCGTTCAGCAGTCTTGAATTGAAAATGTTGTAGATTGTTGAGGATGTGTAGTTACTCTGGAACTCTGTGCCTAGGTCGTCAAGTATTAAAAGGTCACAGTCCACAAGGGTGTTTATGGTGTTTTCCTCTTCGTCATAGGCATAGCTGAAATGCTGTTTTTCCAGCTTTGAAAGAATCATTGGGGCGGAAACATACACAACTCCAAAGCCCTTGTCAATAACCTCCTTGGCTATGGAAAGGCTGAGGTGAGTCTTGCCCAATCCTGTGTTTCCTTTCATCATAAGACTGGGAGAATTTAGGGAAAAGTTTTCCGCATACTTTTTGCAATAAGCAAGAATTTTTCTCATCCTGTCGTATGGAGATGTTGAGTAACCCTCCTGAATATCCAAATCGTAATAATTCAAATCAAAGCTGTCAAAGGAACAAAGGGACAAGGGAGAAACCTTGTTAAGCTCCTCGCAGGCAATCTCTGCCCTTAGCTTTTTAAGGCACTCACACAGTACAGTCCTGCCCTTTTCGTCATCATATCTGCCTGTATCCTTGCATTTTTGGCAGACAAAATGAGGTTCCAAATCACTCTGGTTATATCCTTTTAAGAAAAGGAGCCTACGATATTCCGCCTGAAGGTCCAGACTTTCTTTTGCAAGTTGTTTTGCACTTTCGGCGGCATTTTCACCCATAAGAACTGCCTTTGCTGTCTTTGCGCCGATTACTGAAAGCTGTCTTTCTATTTCTTCAAGTCTTGGAATTTCGGCATAGATTTTTTCCTTTGCCATATCCTGCTTGCCCAGGGCTTTCATTCTTCTTTCGTTTATAATTTCATCCGCCTTGCGATTTATATTACTGCTAAAAGCCATAGCTACCTCTTAATCAAACATACTGAATTCTTCATATTTATCAATATCGTAGGAAACATTGGTCTTTCCTCCCCCGCCGTTTAGGGAAGCTCTCTTTGGGGATTTTTCTTCAAATTCTTTTAATTCTTTCAAAGAACTAATATTCCTCTTATTCCAATTTTTAAGGATTCCATTTGTATATGTAATGTTAAAATTATTCTTCTTGTTTACACATCTCTCATATGCTTCCCTGAGCATTTCATCGCTGAAATGCCACTCATTCACCCAACGGTTTGCATTTTCCTGCTGTGCCTTTGTAGGTGAGCCGGAGTTCTGAATTCCAAAAATTCCGGCAACTCTGTTCCAAGCCTCGCCGTATTTTTCAAGGTTGGTAATTTTTTCTTCGGCACGGTCAATGGTTGTAATTTCCTCTGCCGCCCAGTTAACAGCCATCTTTTCAATGTACCTCATATTGTCCTTGCCAATGGAATGGCAATACTGTATCAGCATCATCAGAACATCACAGGGAAGTCCGTCGGTGTCGTGGAGCATTACAAGGGTTGCGGTGTCGCCGTTTGAGATTGGTTTGCCCAGAATCACCTGTGTTTCCTGAACAAGGGCGGCAAGCTCGCTGTCCTCATTAATTCGCCTTGAAACAAAAATGCTGTCCGGCTTTTGCACACGGGAAAGGGGTCGTGGTTTCTTCCTTAGCTCCACAGGAGTTTCATCAGAAATTTCCCTCTTCTCCCCTTGTGGAATGTCGCCGCCGGAAGTGAGTACACCCCTATCTATCCAAAAAGATACAGCGTCCTTTACATCCCCCTCGGCAATATTAAGTTGTTCCCCCACAGACTTTTCTGTAAGGCTATCGCCGTTGTTGCGCAGTATATAGAGGAGTACCTTAAGCTGATTTTCGGTAGCCAGCCTGATGTCCTCATCCACAACGCAGTTGGGCACAGGGAAGATTGTCCCCCACTTGCCCAGGTTAAGTTGAATTGACAACTGCATCCGTCCTTTCCTCATTGATAAAATCATTATATCACAAATTATACTATAAAGCGAAGAAAAAATAAATATATTTAAGAATATTATTATTGACTAATGGAAAATCTGTGCTATAATATTGTTGGTAATAAGATTTGCGGATGTAGCTCATCTGGTAGAGCGCCACCTTGCCAAGGTGGAGGTAGCGGGTTCGAGCCCCGTCATCCGCTCCATTTAGCGGTTTTTACCGCTATTTTTTATTATATAATGCTTTGGAGGTTTTTATGAAACACACATATATACCTGTTGGCGTATGCTCAAGGCAGATTGACATTGAGCTTGACGACAACGCAAAAATAATCAATGTAAAATTCCACGGCGGATGTGCCGGAAATACAGCAGGAATATCATCCCTTGTTGTTGGAATGAGCGCTGAGGAAGCAATTAACAGACTAAAGGGAATTGACTGCCGAGGCAGAGGAACAAGCTGTCCCGACCAGCTTGCCACAGCACTGGAAGAGGCTTTGGAGGAATTTTAATTATATTTCCTTTTAAGAATATTATTTTGTAGCTGATACCGAGCAATCCGCAATGGGTTGTTCGGTTTTTTTAATTGAAAATGGAAAATTGTTATCCCTCTGTCATTCAATCTCCTCTCTCTGTCATTCCGAGCTTGTCGAGGAATCCCCCACCTTTACCACCTATTTTGTTAGGAAAATCGTACTTTCATATAGCCTAATAGTGTCGGCTAAGGCGCTACTGCTATCCTTTCAGATTCTTCAGTCGCTTTGCTCCCTCAGAATGACAGAATAAGCGGTGCTGACCACTTAGTATAAATATTCTTAAGTTGACTACATTGTTTACACAAGGGAGGCTGTTGAAATAACAAAACCCGAAATCTTTATGACTTCGGGTTTTAATGCTATTAGAAAATCATTTACTTAAAAAATAATTCATCATTGTAAAGCCTTTTTCAATGTATTCCCCTGTTGCCTTGGCATTCGCCTCGGTAAAGGATTTTACACTGCTTTCCTTTTCGTCCTTACTGCTGTAAATGAGATAAGGAACAGGATTTGATGAATGGGTTTTGATGTTTAGTGGGGTCGGGTGGTCGGGGCATACAAGAACTGCGAAATCGTCATAGTCCTTTAGGAAGTTTACAACAGGTGTAAGGATTTTTTCGTCAATAAGCTCAATAGCCTTTACCTTGTTGTCGTACTCACCTCTGTGACCGCATTCGTCGGGAGCTTCAACATGGATATACACAAAGTCCTGGCCGTCCTTAAATTCCTTGATGGAGGCGTCTGCCTTGCCCTCAAAGTTTGTGTCAATGTAGCCTGTTGCACCATCAACATCAACGCTTTTCATCTCTGCACAAATTGCAATACCTTTCAGCAAATCAACTGCGGAAATCATTGAGCCTTTTTTGCCGAATTTCTTATAGAAGCTGTCAAGGATAGGCTTTGTACCCTCTCCCCACAGCCATATTGAATTTGCAGGAGCTTTGCCCTCTTCTTCCCTCTTTTTATTCAGAGGATGATTTTTCAACAGGTCATAAGACTTTTTCATAAGGTCGTAAAGGGGAGCAACTGCACTTCCCTGTGGCAGGTATTCCCCTACAACTCTGCCTGATATATCGTGAGGAGGTGTAAAGGAAACATTGTCCTTGTCGCCATTGTCCCACACAAGACAATGTCTGTATGCAACGCCAGAATAGAACTTGAAGATGTCGTTGCCCAGCTTTTCCTCCAGATATTCCACAAGGACTTTTGCCTCCTCTGTGGAAATATCACCGGCACAGTAATCAACCATTGTTTTATCCTCATAGTTTTCCTCGTCAGAGAGGGTTACAAGGTTACATCTCAGTGTTACATCTGTGTCCTTTAAATCAATTCCGATGGAAGCCGCCTCAAGGGGACTTCTGCCTGTGTAGTAAACAGCAGGCTCATAACCAAGGACAGAAAGGTTTGCAACATCACTGCCGGGCTTTAGACCCTCTGCAACAGTTTTTACCATTCCAACCTCACCCAATGACGCAAGCATATCCATTGTTGGCTTTTTTGCAAGCTCCATTGGGGTTTTACCGTCCAGCGCCTGATATGGTTCGTCAGCCATACCGTCGCACAGCATTACAAGATATTTCATACTAATTCTCCTTATGTCCTATCATCTTAAGATAGGCGTTAATAAATCCGTCAAGGTCGCCGTCCATAACAGCGTTTACATTGCCGGTTTCAAAATTTGTTCTGTGGTCTTTAACCAAAGTGTATGGCATAAACACATAGGAGCGAATCTGACTGCCCCATGTTATCTCCTTTTGAACACCCTTGATGTCCTCAATTTTTTCAAGATGCTCTCTTTCCTTGATTTCCATAAGCTTTGACATAAGCATCTTCATAGCAACATCACGGTTCTGATACTGGCTACGCTCGACCTGTGACGCCACAACAATTCCTGTTGGAATATGGGTAAGACGAACAGCAGAAGATGTCTTGTTAACCTTCTGACCGCCGGCACCGGATGCCCTGTACACATCCATTTTGATGTCCTCATCACGAATGTCAATTTTTATATCGTCATCAATCTCAGGCATAACTTCAAGTGAGCTGAAGCTTGTGTGTCGTCTGCCTGCGGAATCAAAGGGAGAAACACGGACAAGACGGTGTACACCTGCCTCGCCCTTCAGGTAACCGTAGGCATTTTCTCCTTCAACAAGGAGAACAGCAGACTTTAGCCCTGCCTCGTCGCCGTCAAGGTAATCTATTTCTTTTACATTAAAGCCGTGGTCAGCCGCCCAGCGGTTGTACATTCTGTATAGCATTTCTGCCCAGTCCTGAGCCTCTGTTCCGCCGCTTCCTGCGTGGAATGTAAGGATTGCGTTGTTCTTGTCGTATTCACCTGTGAGAAGTGTTTGCAGACGGAGCCTTTCCACAGTATCCTGTACACCGTTAACCTCGCTTTCCGCCTCTTCAAAAAGTGAAAGGTCCTCTTCCTCATCAGCAAGCTCAATGAGAGCCAGTGCGTCCTCATATTTTTCCACAAGGGAATTAAAACTCTCCACCTTATTGTTTAAGTCAGAGGTGCGTTTCAAAACCTTCTGGCTGTTTTCCATATCGTCATAAAAACCCGGCTCTGCCGCCCTGTTTTCAAGCTGTTTTATTTCGCTTTTTATAGCCTCAAGACCAAGGGCGTCCGACAAATCGTCAATCTCCGGCTTCATCCCCTCAAGTTTTAGCTTTAGTTCTTCAAACTGTACCATATTTTATACCTCTTTTTATTACTTGAAGTACATTATATCCCAAAAAGTTGAAAAAGTAAACACAGGGGTAACACTATCTTATAAAATTAATAAATAATGTTGCAGATTTTATTATGATTTGATATAATTAGTTAAACTTAGGTTCATAATATTATTTTAGTAAGTTTAAAAACAAAGAAAAGGAACAAGAAATGGATTTTATTGGATATGAATGTCCTGTGTGCGACAAGAACTTTCACGCAGACGATGATGTTGTTGTTTGCCCTGTATGCGGAACTCCACATCACAGGGATTGCTACGAACAAGTTGGTCATTGTGTGAATCAGGACAAGCACGCACAGGGATATGATTTTGAAAAGGAAGCCAAGGAAAAGGATATTCCCGAAGGCTCTGTAAAATGCAAGGCTTGCGGAACAATTAATGAAGAGGGTACCTTCTTCTGCTCAAAGTGCAACGCACCACTAATTGATATGCCTAACGGCAACACCGGAAACCCTAACGGTGCAAACAATCAGAACGGTAACCCCTTTGGCAATAACGGTGCGCCTTTTGGCGGTAACCCTATGGGCGGAACACCTCCCTTTGGCGGTAACCCGCAGGCAGGCTTTAACCCAATTCAGATTGACCCTATGGGTGGAGTTTCTCCCGACACAGAATTTGAAGAGGGTGCAAAAGCGGGAGAGGTTGCAAAGTATGTGAAGCAGAACCCATCCTACTTTATGCAGGTGTTCAACAAGATTAAAACCTTTGGCAAGTCAAGGTTTAACTTTGCCGGACTTTTGTTTGGCGGTGGATATTTGCTGTACAGAAAGCAATATGTTCTCGGTACTATTATTACATTTATCATGGCGGCTTGCCTTATCTTCACAACATTCACAAACTATACCCTGATAAACACTATGATGACCAATATTGCTCAGGAAAACAGCAATGTTTCGTACCAAAACCTATATCCCCTGTTTATGGAGCAGATGCAGACCCTGAGTCTTGGGGAATATATTATGGTTATTGCATCATTTGTGTGCAACATTATATATTATGCTCTCCATCTTGTTTGCGGTTTTATTGCAAACAGATGCTACTACAAGCATTGCTGTCGTCAGGTTAATAAAATTAAGGCAAACACACCATCTGCCACAGAGGCTGACAATGAATTGCAGACAAAGGGCGGAGTAAACACAGCTCTTGCACTTAGTCTTTTGGTGGTTATGCTGATAATTAATTATGTTCCTATGTTTATTTTTTAAGTATAAAACGAGTTAAAAAGAGGTGTTGGATATGAAAATCACAAAGGCGGTTATCCCTGCGGCAGGACTTGGCACAAGGGTTTTGCCTGCTACAAAATCTATGCCAAAGGAAATGTTCCCCATTGTGGACAAGCCTGCAATTCAATATATTGTAGAGGAAGCTGTCAAGGCGGGAATCACCGACATACTGATTATCACAAACAGAGGAAAGGGTGTTATTGAGGACCATTTTGACCGTTCTCCGGAGCTTGAAACAGCGCTTGACAAGCCTGAAAAGCAGGAAATCCTTGAAACGGTCAAGAGCATTTCAAGCCTTGCAAACATTACATTTATCAGACAGATTGAAACTAAAGGTCTTGGCCACGCAATCCTCAGGGCAAAGAACTTTGTGGGCAACGAGCCATTTGCGGTAATGTTCGGCGATGATGTAATTGTTGGCGAAAGTCCGGCAATCGGCGAGCTTATAGATGCTTACGGTGAATTCGGCAAGGGCGTTGTGGGAGTTAAGCTTGTACCTGAAAGTGAAATTCACAAGTACGGTTCACTAAAGGTTGAAAACCTCCACGACAATGTGTTCAAATGCACGGACATGGTTGAAAAGCCACAGACTCCGGAAGAGGTACTGTCCTGCTACTCAATTCTCGGCAGATGCGTTCTTCCGCCGGAAATTTTTGAAATTCTGGAGAACACAAAGCCCGGCAAGGGTGGAGAAATTCAGCTTACCGACGCAATGAGAGAAATTGCAGTAACCGAAGGTATGACCGCTGTGGAATACACAGGCACAAGGTACGATATGGGCAACAAGCTGGGAATACTCCAGGCATCAGTTGAGGTGGGAGTAAACCACCCCGAAATCGGCGAAGGACTTAAGGAATATCTTAAGGAATTTGTAAAAACTTTATAAATTACATATAACATAAAGATAACCGGGCAGAATCTGTCCGGTTATTGCTTTTGTGATACTATATTTTCTAAAAATATAGATTCTACTTGTTCTTGATTTCTTACTATTCCTATTTAATTATAATTCTTTCGCTATCGCCGTTATAATCGCATATTTTCAAATATGCTGTGTCGTTTTCGTAGGTGGAGTAGTAAATGTACTCTTCATCTGCCGAATATAGCTTATCTGTATTCTCCTTTGTTATTAAATTGAAACTGTTGTTTGTAATTTTGAAAATACCCTTTGCTGTACTGCACACGATATTGTTTTCATTTGCACAAATTTCCTTACAAGGAATTGAAAATACAGGACTGCTTGTACTCTGAGAATAAACATAATTCTTATCCATCTGATTTATGTAAAATATGTCCTCATCCGTCACAGCATAATCACTTACAAGATTAGTTGTTAATAAGGTTTCTTCCCTTGTATCAAGGTTGATTTTCATAAATTTATTTGAATTAAGATAATACCCAAAGTTGCCTACAATTTTAAATTTTGTTATATCTGCACCTGCAACAAGTATATTAACAGTGCCGTTAGATATGTTGTATTCTGATATACCGTTTTCGATATTAGAAAAATATAACCTACCCTTATATCCACCCTCAAGATAGGAAAGCAAAGACATATTGGTGTCCACTCCTGCACCGGAAAGTGAGGGTACTAAATCCTCTAATCCTAAAAATCCGTCTGAATCGTAATCGGTGGAAATCTTTGCAAACTCACTTTTTTCCAAGGTTTTAAGGTTCATTTCATATATAGTTCCCTCATTTTGAATATAGGCACACTCCCCGTCAACAAATCCTATGTAGCCCTGATAATCTGT
>JBJEOU010000046.1:9408-14293 GCA_051880875.1 Ruminococcus sp.
TTTGAATATAGGCACACTCCCCGTCAACAAATCCTATGTAGCCCTGATAATCTGTGGGTATTTCATCAGCTTTAATAAAATATTTGTCAGCCTTGCTGTAAATCAAGTTATAATCTTTCAGCAGAACATAACCTTCGTTTGTATTTTTAAAATCTCCGGAACAGGAACACATAGTGAAGGTCATAATCAAGGCTAACACGAAAGCCGGAGCTTTCTTTAGAAATTTCAGATTAAAGGTTTTTCCTGACATTTTTCTTGAAACATATATAGCCATAAGAACAGAAACCACAACTAAAACAGACAGAACAGTAATTAGCTGAGATGTAGTTATCTCTCTGAAAAAATAGTTTTCGCCAAAGTCCTCTTTGTTAGTTCCCATAATATATCCTGTTGCAATCATTGAGCCTATGGGGAAAGGAAGAAGATAAAGCGACTGTGACTCTGTATTTGAATTGAGAATATACATCGGCACTAAAGTCCCCGCCAAAGAGAAGGTCATAGCCGGAACAGATTTTTTGAAAATTGTTGTAAACAACATAGTAAAAACAGCAAATGAACAGTATCCTATTACTTTTATTATTGATACCAGTAAATATCCGCCGCCTATTGTCATCTCTTTAGAAACGCCTGAATATGCCGTCAGGCTTTGAATCGGGTAGTTCCAGCCTGTCAGGTCGTACTTTTGACTATATGCTACAAGGTGAATTACGGAAAAGAGTATTGTCATTAAAGCGGTAAAGGCAACTACTGTCAGCATCTTTCCTCTGCCACCTGACTGTCTGCCCTTTACACTAACTGAATTTATTACTGTCATATCCGACTTGTACTCAACCATAACACTGTTTACCGAAAGTATCAGTACAAAAAGCATAAGTATAAAATCAAAACCAAAGTTTTGAAAAACCTGCGTCCAGTTAAGGCTGTCAATAAAATAATGGTGGTCAACGTCCTTTTTCACATAGGAAATGTCATTTTGCAACGCTGTCACTGCATCTCCACTTGCCTTGACAGAGCTGTATTCGGTATATTCCTTTAGATAGTCCTCCGCAGTGATTTCGCCCCTTGCAAGTTCCTCGGAAAGTGAACTGAGCTTTGAGTCAGCACCGCTGAATTTACCCTTTAGTTCATTAATATAGTTTGCCTTTTCTTCAGAATACTTACCGCTGATTTTCTCAATACAACTGTCGTAATACTTCTGTGTATTTATACTGCTCATAGTGGTGTAGGTATTTGAACTAAATTCCGAAAAAACACAAAAGGAAATAACAAGGAGTGCCAGTATAAGCATTTTGTTTTTTATAAAGATTTTTTTAAACTCTGCAATATATATGCTCATACCCTCACTCTCCTTTTTATTTTTATGCTTATTTTAGGAAGTTCTATTTTTAACGGCATCAGTGCAATAAGTAAAATCAGAGCTGTCATAATTAATATTCCTGAAATTACGGAAAGCTGATACATAAACACAGGACTGCCAAAAACATTAACAACTGAAAAAGAGGTAAAGTAGCTGTGATAAATAATCAGTGAAACAGGATTAAGCATATTGAAAACATCCCCTGTGTGGGTGGTAAACAGAGTTCTGCACAGCATAAGCAAAACGAAAATAACCATTCCCGTAATAAACGGCGTCACCGAATTTTTAAACAGCCTTGAGCAAAGCAGAAATACAAGGGAAAGTATTATCATACCAAGCAGTTTTATTGCAAACATCACAAGGATAAACTGCCATACCGTCATATCCACAGGAGTGTAATTGAACATATCCAAAGCATATAGTTTTTGGTTAAGTCCATCCATATTTCCGAAAATCAAAAATGCTATAAAATCACAAGCTGAAAAAATCAGAGTCACCAACACAGTATAAATCAGGGTTGAAGATATTTTGCCCAGAATCGTCTTTCTTCTTCCCAATGGTGTGGTGTTAAGAATAATATCCATATCGGACTCACATTCGCCGGAAAACACCGGCACAACACCGAGAAGAAGCATAATAATTATTAAGATTGCAGAAAAACTATATTGAAAATAGTAGGGCAAATTTTCTGTATCGTAAATTTCCTCTATTTGTCGTCCGCTGTAAGTGTCTTGATACAGGGTATTTTCCCGCACATAATAATCATTTCTACCTTTATAGTAATCAATATTTTCTTTGCTTGTATCTAATTTTTCTGACAGTTCTTCTGAGTACTGCTGACCGTGGTCAAGGTAATTATTAAAAATTCCCCATAGGTAGGAATCATAATAAGCATAGCCTGTCATAAACTGACTGTCAGGTTCTTTTTGTTCAGAAAATTCTCCGGCTTCAAGCTTACTCAGCTTTTCCACCTGAGTTTTAATGAGCTTAACCTTATCATCAGTAATCTTTCCGTCAAGATTTTTCTGCATAACCGTCCTTGCCTCAGTCACCACCTTTGACATATCCCTAAAGCCTGAGGAAACATTATAATTTCTGTAAATATTGGTGAAGTCAAGGGCAATGAAAAGCAGTAAGGCGACTACAATAATCTTGCTTTTAAAGAGCTTTTTTAACTCACTGATGATTATTCTCATTTTGTGTCACCCTCGGATATGTAATAAAGATACACCTCTTCCAGCGTAGCAGATGCCTGTGTGGCATCCGCTGAGGGTTTGTCGCCAACAGTTTTTATCAAAAATCCATTATCTGTATGCTGAACATTGCTGACAATGTACTTTTCCATACATTCATCAATAGCATTTTCAGGCACGTTAATATTCCACACCTTATCCCCTATTGAGTTAATAAGATTTGCAGGTGTGTCATTACATACAAACCTACCCTTATCAAGCATAACAACCTCTTTAGCCATATACTCAACATCAGAAACAATATGTGTTGCAAGAATAACTGTTTTATCTTGACTTATACTTGAAATCAAATTGCGAAACCGTATTCTTTCCTTTGGGTCAAGACCTGCTGTAGGTTCATCAAGAATAAGAATTTGGGGGTTATTTATTATTGCCTGTGCAACACCAAGTCTTTGACGCATACCACCTGAATATGCACCTACCTTCTTTTTGCGGTCATTTTGAAGATTTACAAATTCAAAAAGCTCGTCAATTCTTTTCCTCGCCACATCTCTTTTCAGCCCTTTAATAACGGCAATATATTCAAGAAATTCCTGTGCTGTATAGTTGGAATAAAAGTGAGGATATTGAGGCAGATACCCAATATTTCTAAAGTATTCTTTTCCCAGCTTTTCTATTTTTTCACCGCCGAAAAGCACTTCACCGCTGTTTGCTTTAAGGATGTTTACTATAATGCTGATAAGTGTAGTTTTTCCGGCGCCATTTGGCCCTAATAACCCATAAACTCCTTTTCCGAATTTACAGGATAGGTTATTAAGCACCTGTTTCTTTCCATAAGATTTTGAGATTGCTTTTAGTTCAAGTTCTTTCATAAAAACACCTTAATCCACTTGTATATACAGTGGTTCTGTAGAAATCAAACTATCACCACCGTCATCTTCTGTCTTTTGAAAACGACAGGCACATACCATTACACTGTTCATTTTTTCAAGGTCTTTGCCCTTAACAGTAAAATTCTTGTAATAATAAGTACATTCATTCATAGTCATATCACAATAATATTTTCCGCTAAACGCAGGGTACAGCTTGTTATTTACAAGTACATATAATCGCACTTTTTGGTTGGCAAATTCATCAACAACAGGGAAGTTTGCTGTGTAACCTGTGATTTTATATGTTACATCATCGCTCTTGCTGATTTTTTGGAAGCCGTATCCCTCTACAGTATCAAAAATAATTTTAGGATAACCGTTGTCATTGTCGTCATAATAATCACTTGGCATAGGCTCTGTGGTGTATTCTGTGTCAACTTCCGGTGCGGATTTTTTCCCGTCACACTTTGCAATAACCTTCACACCGTGACTTTCAAATGGCATCCTTGCACCATAATCCACTGTACCGTCCTTGTCCGGTAGATATGAGTCATTACCCACGAAAACTAACTGAGGATAAATTGTATCACCCATCTTAAACATATCCGGCTTAAACTTCACTAAGAAATAGTAGTTGTTTTTGTCCGAAAACCACAATTGATGGTAGGTGTCCTTTGATGTTTCTTCGCCCATTTTTGTTTCAAATGAGGCGTCTGAACATTGACGCATAGTAAAAGGAATCTGTACTCCCGAAATTGTAAGATATACACCCATTGATACAGTTTTATTAGTTTCTGCACTAAGTTCAACATGGAAGGTCATATACCCTCCGTCGTATGTATAGGTGTTTACATTTCCGTTTTCGTCCTCTCCTATATCATACACCAAATCCCTAAAACCGCTTGTATCCTCTTGAAGGCATTTCTCCCTTGTGGGAGGGTCAACATCAATAGGTATAACATTTACATCTTTTGGGTCAACTCTTTCAATTTCTTCAGTTACAGGTTCTGTTATTTTCTCCGTTGTTATTTCTGTTGCAGTAGTTTCAGTAGTAGTCAATGTGGGCATAGTCACCTTTGTATCATCCCCTTCACTACCACAGCCTGAAAGAATACATAAAACCATTGCTGATATTAATATCACCGACAATATATTTTTCATCTTTATACCTCATTTCATTATTTTTCTGTAATTTGTTATAACAATCACAAAACTACAATAAATTGAACAATGTTACCATAATTCAATTATCTTTTGATTAAATTATATAACTATATAACATAATTTGTCAATAGTTATTTTGATATTCAAAATATTGAAATTACAATATTTTTATGTATAATGAAATTATTGGTAAATCATAATTTTTGGAAGGTGTTTTATGGGTACTAAAAATAATTTTTTCAGTGGAATAACAGAAATTCTTATTCTGGCAATTTTGAATGACCATGATAGCTACGCCT
>JBJEOU010000047.1:0-3147 GCA_051880875.1 Ruminococcus sp.
TTGTCGGCAATTACATAATCGCATACAGTACAAACCTTTGCCTGTGTTTCTGTTGGCTCTGCTATATTCGGAATATGCTCCTCATCATCCTTTTTATCTCCACATACAGAACACTGGTGCCAATGGTGGGTTTCGTCCTTACTCCATTCCTCGGAGTACTTATGCCCTTTGGCTGTGCCTTTTGCTATAAAGGTTTCTGTGTCGCTGATTTCCTCCCTACAGATAGAACAGCTTTTGTAGTAAACTGCATCATTTACGCAGTCGGCAGGAGTTTTAAGCGCATCACTCTTCATTATTTCCAAATCGAAAATGTGAGTGTGAGGTCCTGCCTTAAAGCTTGCAACAAGCTGTACACTTTCAGCAGGCATTACAAATGTAGTGGTTGTGCTGTACGGGTCTTCAAACTCAACTGTACCCTCTCTCACAGACCATTTGTCAAACAATTTACCCTCGGCAGGCTCATTTGCTGTAAGGGTAACAACTGTACCGGCGGCGGCTCTGGTGATTTTGTATCCCGTGCTGTTTCTTGCAGAACCACTGTACACAGTTATGTCGTATTCCTCTGCAGGCGCCTCCGGCATAGTGTAGGTGATTACGAACATTCCATAATTAACATTTCCGGGGGAAATATTTTTTGCAGTTTTACCGTTGATTGTTCCCGGCAGTTTGTAAGTCGCATCTGACGCTTCATAGCCATCATTTATTTCAAACTTAACATATAACGTGTAAGTACAGCCATACTGGAAAGCAGAATCCTCTGACATAACCATACTGTATTTGTCGGACATTTCATATACCCATTCATCAACAGTAGCAGTATATTTTTTGCTGTCGCCGGGAGTTGCGACAAAAGACGGAGTTGAGCCGACAACAGGCTCTTGAACCGTTGCAGAAAACTCGTTTACAGCAGGAATTACGGTAAAGGAAGATATAAGTCTTATATCTGTACCGAAGGACGAATACCAGCTTGGGTGCGTAACTGTTTCAACCGATTCGCCGTTGATTGTACCGGTTGATACCCCTGTTATTGCGTTGGCTTTAAACATATATCCGCCCTTTGGCATAACATGGATATAATATTTGTAGGTTTCTCCCTCCACAAACAGTTTATCGCTTGTCAGTGCTATTCCCTTGGAATTAACGATAGTTACACCCAAATCTATAACATTTTCGGTTTTTACCGTATATTTAAAATCCCCGATTTTTGTACCGCCCGAGGGAGTAGAAACATCGGTAATATCAATATTTTCTATGAAGGGATTTTCCTGTTTTGTTACAGTGAGAACACCGCCGTTTGACGATAGTGTTGCCTCATAAACATTATTTTTGCGTATTGAGGAAAAGTCCTTTTCTATACCGTTTCTGTAAATAGTGGTGTCCGTTAGGGCATTGTATATACTGCAAGTGTTGTTAGTTTTGAGTACAATATCGCCGTAGGCAGAACATTCATATATATCTATATCTGTGGCGTAAAAATCAAGGGCAACATATGATGATTTTGATGTGGAGCAAAGGGAAGCGCCATAAACAAAACCCTCTCCTGCACCTGTCATCTTCAAGGGAAGCTGGGCGGCAATTCGGCAATTCTCCGCATAAATCTTCTTTGGATAAGTACCTGTTGCCAGCACACCGCAGTTTTTATATTCGGAATTTTCCGCTGTATCATTTACAACATAAGCGTCGTCAAATATTTCAAGCCAGCTTTTATATGTATTATCGTAAAATACAGCTGTGTCGCCGTCAGAGGCAGTTGTCTTAAATCGGATTGTACCACCGCCCTTACGGTCGGAAATCAGCAGGTGGCATTTTACATCAAACATATATTTGTCCGATGAGTTGGTATTACGGCTAAGTGTATGACCGTTCAGGTTAAGGTACACCTTGTGGGTTTCTGCACTAAAGGTTTCAAGATAATAATCGCTTATTGAGTCCTCAAGGCGAATATCCGATTCAAGGGTAATATAGGTTGCGCTGTCGTTACTGCTGTCTGACATCCAGGCACGGGTTTTCATAACCGTTCTCAGGTCAGAGTAGGTATCCACCATATATGGGTCAGAGATACTTTCACCACTGCCGGTGTAGGCGGTGGCTGTGGTTGTTCCTATTATCGGGAACACTGTCAGCACCATAGCCAGCGTAAGCAATAGGCTTAACAGTCGTTTTGGTTTTACTTTTTGCTTGTTACTCATAATTTTTCCTCCTAACAATTATGATAACGATGTGATTAATCGAGTATATCTCATTATTGCTTTTCTAAAAGCATTTGACTGTATAAAATACAGTCGTCCTCTATTTCTAATTTTGCAAAGGAGGTTACCTTTTCGCCGAAAACTTCGCTGTCAATTTTTGTGTCGTAAAAGTACTCTCCCTTTTCCTCTTTCCAGGTTGTGGTGTCCATAATGCCAAAACCGTCAACAATTTTCTTGCCCTCGGCAATCAACTGACCTTCAAGCTCCTTTGGCACAGGGAGCAATGTGTTCATTGTGCCGTCAGGCAGAAATTCAATTATCACCTTTGCCATTTTAAGGTATTCTTCGCCGTCCTCAAGGGTTTCAAGCTCAGCGGGTGTAAGCATTTTAATGCTGAAATCAGGCTGAAAAACTCCGATTTTTTTAACTTTCCATTTTCCTATAATATTCATTTTTACCTCCTATTTATGATAATGTCATCAACTTAAGTAAATTCACCACTTTGTCTTTAGAAGATAGTGGGGTTATATGTTCTGACTTATACTGTGTTATCTAAAGACAAAGCAAGATATATTGACTACTTTTTCACTCCCTCAGTCGGCAGAGCCGACAGCTTTTTCTGGCGAAAACGGCAAACCCTTTGCCCCGTTGGGGCATTTCCCTTAGCAAGGGAATACTCATCCGATGGAGCCTTTGTTAAGCCAATACTTTCATCTAACCTGTTAGTGTAGATTAATCCACTACTGCTATCCTTTCAGATTCCTCGCTACGCTCGGAATGACAGAGGAGAGGAGATTCTCTCCCTCAGAATGACAGGGTTAGAGAAGTTTCGTTTCCTCGGAATGACAGGGTGAGGACACATACCGTGGTGTGTAATTATTATTCAGTTTACGATATTGCTGATTATGCCCAAGGGTCACTGCTTTCCGGCTGACGGATGCCCAGTAAAATGCTTGAA
>JBJEOU010000048.1:0-10928 GCA_051880875.1 Ruminococcus sp.
TTATACACCTTTGAGCTTATATAATGCTTGGGCAACACAGAAATACTGCGTTGCCCATATGCATTTAAACTTTAGTTTTTAGTATCTGAGCAATCTGCCTATTACTCAGCCTCAATCTTCTCATATCCCTCAGGTACCTCAATGCCTAAGGTCTTGCAGATATCCTCGTTGTACTCCTTAGTAAACTTTGGTGCAGACTGAATTTCCATCTTGGAAATGTCCTCGCCCTTTTCAAGGATGTTGTAAGCCATTTCGCCTGTCTTCTGACCGAGGTCATAGTAGCTGATTGAAAGTGTTGCAACACCACAGCCGGAGCAAATTCCCTCTTCGCCTGCCACGATTGGCACCTCTGCCTTAAGTGCAACGTTGTTGATAGCCTTTGCACAGGAAGCGGCTGTGTTATCTGTTGGAATGTAGATAACATCGCTGTCTGCACAAGCTGACTTTGTAACAGAAGCTACATCATTTGAGTCAGAGAATGTGTATTCCTTAGTTGTAATACCCAGGTCGTTGAAATAACCTTTAATTGTCTCTGCCTGATATACAGAGTTTGGCTCACTTGAGCAGTAAATAATGCCAACCTTCTTAGCGTCAGGGAAGAGTTCCTGAACCATATTAGCCTGCTCGTCAAGTGGAGCAAGGTCGGTTGTACCGGAAACATTAGCGCCTGTTGCGCCTCCGTCCCAACCGTCAATTCCAAGTGCTGAGCCGTAGTCTGTTATGGAAGTACCCAGAATAGGAATTTCCTTTGTTGCGGATACTGCTGCCTGCAAAGCGCCTGTTGCATTTGCCATAATAAGGTCGTCATTTTCGCTTGCAAACTGGTTGCAGATTGTTGAACAGTTTGCGGAGTCACCTGCTGCGTTCTGCTCATCAAACTCAACTCTGTCGCCAAGCTTGTCTGTAAGGTAATCCTTAAAGCCCTCTGTTGCAGCGTCCAAGGCAGGATGCTGAACCAACTGGCAGATACCTATTTTGTATGTTTTTGATTCTGATTCGTCTTTGTTGCTGTCGGTTGAGCCGCAGGCTGTGATTCCAATTGCCATTGCAACTACACACAACAGTGCAATTAATTTTTTCATTGTTAATTCCTCCTCAATGATTTTTCTATTTCAGACAAATGAATTTTACCACTTTGCTTTAAATCAGTAAAGTATTTTTCAGCAATTTTGTATATTTCAACAATACTGACGCCACTTTTATGGGCAAATTGCAAAAATTATTTTCCTTTTTATACTATAAAAAATCAAAACCAACCCTTTTCTACGGTAATACAGAGGATAAAAGGGGATAAAATAGATACATATTGAAAATTTCTGTATTTGTGATATAATTAGCGTACATATAACTTTTTAAGCGAGGGGTACTATGGCAGAGGAAATAAAGAACAACGAAGAAATAATGGCCGGTAACTTTATCCACTCTTTTATTGACGAGGATATTGCGCCCGGCGGAGAATATGAGGGAAAAACCGTTCACACACGATTTCCTCCCGAACCAAACGGATATTTGCACATCGGCCACGCAAAGGCGATTTGCATTGACTTCGGCACAGCCGAAAAATACAGTGGTATGTGTAACCTGCGTATGGACGACACCAACCCTACAAAAGAGGATGTAGAATATGTTGACGCCATCAAGGAGGACATCAAGTGGCTTGGCTTTGACTGGGACGACAGGTTTTACTATGCCTCCGACTATTTTATGCAGATGTACGAATATGCTGTGGAGCTTATCAAAAAGGGACTTGCATATGTCTGTGAGCTTAATGCAGAGCAGATGAGGGAATACAGGGGCGACCTTAAAACTCCTGCAAAAAGTCCTTACAGGGACAGACCCATTGAAGAGAGCCTCGACCTTTTCCGCCGTATGAAAGAGGGAGAATTTCAGGACGGAAGTATGACATTAAGGGCAAAAATCGACCTTGCCTCGGGCAACTTCAATATGCGTGACCCTGTTATTTACAGAATTAACCATATGCACCACCACCGCACAGGAGACGAATGGTGCATTTACCCGATGTACGACTTTGCACACCCCATCGAGGACGCTATCGAGGGCATTACCCACTCACTTTGCACACTTGAATTTGAAAGCCACAGACCCCTTTATGACTGGGTTATTGAGAATATTTCAAGTCCGTCAAAGCCAAGGCAGATTGAGTTTGCAAGGCTGGGCATAAACAACACCGTTATGAGCAAGAGAAAGCTGAGAACCCTTGTTGAAGAGGGTTATGTTGAGGGTTGGGACGACCCCAGAATGCCTACCCTTTGCGGACTGAGAAGGCGTGGCTACACACCAAAGTCCATCAGGGATTTCTGCGAGCAAATCGGTGTTGCAAAGGTAAATTCCACAGTTGAATACAGCTTTTTGGAACATTGCCTGAGGAACGACCTTAACGACTCAGCACAAAGGCTTATGGGTGTTTTAAGACCTATTAAACTTATAATTACAAATTACCCGGAGGGCAAAACAGAAACCTTTACTGTGGAAAACAACCCTAACCACCCAGAGGACGGCGAGAGAGAAATCACATTCTCACGTGAATGTTATATAGAAAGTGACGACTTTATGGAGGTCCCCGTAAAGAAGTACCAAAGGCTGTACCCCGGCAACGAGGTAAGGCTAAAGTCTGCATACCTTGTAACCTGCACAGGCTGTGAAAAGGACGAAGAGGGCAATGTTACAACTGTTTATGCAGAGTACGACCCTGAAACAAAAGGCGGAAATGCCCCGGACAACAGGAAGGTAAGGGGTACAATACACTGGGTTGACGCAAACAACTATGTTCCTGCAACGGTAAAGCTTTACGACAACCTGTTCACAGACCCGGAGCCTGACACAGGTGACAAGAACTTCTTGGACTACATTAATCCCGAAAGCCTTGTAACCCTGGAAAACTGCAAAATTGAGGCGTCTGTAAAGGACAACAGCAACATTCATTTCCAGTTTATGAGGCTTGGTTACTTCACCGTTGACAGCAAGGAAAGCAATGAAAACCACCTTGTATTCAACAGAAGTGTAAGCCTTAAGGACGGCTTTAAAAAGAAAAAATAAATTTTATTACATCAAAGGCGTTGGGAAACCAATGCCTTTTTTGGGGAAACACAGATTAACTATGAATACAGCACTGATAACAGGCGGTTCACGAGGAATCGGCAGGGCAACCGCCTTGGAATTTGCAAAAAACGGCTACGCTGTGGCAATCAACTATGTAAAAAGCGAAATTTTCGCAAAAGACCTTGCCACAGAGATTATGAAGGAATTTTCTGTTCCTGCCTGTGCCTACAAGGCGGATGTTAAGAGCCGAAATGAAGTTGAGGAAATGACGGAAAAAATCCAAAACGACCTTGGCACAATAACCGTTCTTGTTAACAATGCCGGAATCAGCACCCAAAGAGACTTTCGCTCCATTGGTGAAGATGAGTGGAAAACAATGCTGAGCACACACCTTGACGGCACATTTAACTGCACACAATGTGTACTGCCAAGAATGATAGAGAGGCAGTATGGCAAAATAATAAATATAGGCTCAATGTGGGGCATCACAGGGGGAAGCTGTGAGGTTCACTACTCCACAGCCAAGGCAGGACTTATAGGGTTTACAAAAGCTCTTGCAAAGGAGCTTGCACCCAGCGGAATAACAGTAAACTGCGTCTGCCCAGGTGTGATTGAAACGGATATGACAAAAATCTTTGACGAAACAACCCTGAATGACCTGAAAAATAAAACCCTGCTGAAAAGACTGGGCACTCCAAAGGATATTGCAAAGTCGGTAAGTTTTCTTGCAAGCAAAGAGGCTGACTACATCACAGGACAAATTTTAAATGTCAGCGGAGGATTTTTGGTGTAGCCGTATTTAAGGAAAATTCTACTTTACACTTTCAAATATTAGTAGTATAATAAACCTTGATTTTGGTTAATAATGGATATGGCTTGTTTAATAAATAGCAAAACGCAGATTTGAGAAAAGATCTACTTCTGAGTTATTTGTCAATGATTAAGCAAGTCCTAAATTAAGCGAGGAATATTCTTATGAGAAACATACCTTTTTCTCCTCCCGATATTTCACAGAAGGAAATTGACGCCGTTGTTGAGGTGTTAAAATCGGGATGGATTACCACAGGACCAAAAACAAAAGCTTTTGAAAAGGAAATAGCTAAGTGGTGCAACACAGATGTGGTTGTTTGCCTTAGCTCACAGACAGCCTGTGCAGAGATGACCCTGCGCATTCTGGGCGTAGGACCGGGGGACGAGGTAATAGTGCCTGCCTACACCTACACAGCATCTGCATCGGTAATTTACCATGTGGGCGCAACCCCTGTAATTATCGACTGCAAAGAAAATTCATACGAAATGGATTACAGCAAGCTTGCCCGTGCAATCACCCCAAAGACTAAGGTTATCATTCCTGTTGACCTTGCAGGTGTAATGTGCGACTACGAGAAAATCTTTGAAATCGTAAGGAGCAAGAGGGATATTTTTGTTCCAAACAGTCCTTTGCAGGACGCCTTTGGCAGAATAGTTGTAATGGCTGACGGTGCTCACGCATTTGGTGCTGTTCAGAACGGCAAGCCATGCGGTTCTGTTGCCGACTTTACAAACTTTTCTTTCCACGCTGTTAAAAATATGACCACCGCCGAGGGTGGTGCAGTAACCTGGAGAAACCACAAGGGCATTGATAACGAGGCTCTTTACAAAAAATATATGCTACTTTCCCTCCACGGTCAGACAAAGGATGCCTTTGCAAAAAATCAGGGCACATCCTGGGAATATGATGTTGTGGACACGCAGTACAAGTGCAATATGCCTGATGTCCTGGGTGCGATGGGACTGGCACAGCTTGAAAGATATCCTGAAATACTGGACAAGCGCCACAAGATGATTGATATGTACAACGAAGCCTTTAAGGATATGGACATTCAGGTGCTTAATCACCACGATGAAAACAGCCGTTCCTCCGGCCACCTGTATTTTGTGAGATTTTTAGGCAAATCAGCAGAATACCGCAACAGCTTTTACAGCAAAATGGCAGAAAACGGAGTTGTGTGTAATGTACACTTCAAGCCTTTGCCAATGCTTACAGCCTACAAGACAAGGGGATTTGACATTATTGACTATCCAAATGCCTACAATATGCACAAAAATCAGCTCACCCTGCCTATGAACAGCAAAATGAGCTTTGACGACGCACAATATGTAATTGATACATTTAAAAAGGTGTACAAAGAGCTTGAGGACAAGGCTTGATATAACAATCATAAAAAATTAACCGTACTGTATTGAATTTTGCAGTACGGTTTTGTATTATTTCAAAGACATTACGGAATGAGTGGGCAAAGCAGAAAAAAGAGAGCCAAGGGTTTCCTTGGCTCTCTTGCTGTGTTCACTCTATTTTACTGTCACTTTGCAGATTGCAGATGTTTTACTTCCGTCAACGGCTTTCGCTTTTATTACAGCAGAACCTTTCTTTTTTGCTTTAATGCAATTCCACTCTTTTGACTTGGTTTTTGCTTTTGTAATACAGGCAACCTTTTTATTGCTTGTTGTCCACTTAATCCGGCTGTTGTTTGCGTTTCCGGGGGTTGCAACTGCCTTAATCTTACAACTTTCTTTTACTTTAAGGGTCTTTTTTGTAAGGCTGAGTTTTATCTTTTTTACAGGCTGTTTTACTGTTACGGTACATTTCGCCGTACAGCCACATTCGGCTTTAATTGAAATAACAGCCTTGCCTTTACTTATACCCTTTATAACTTTGTTAGAGTTAACTGTTGCTACATTTTTATTTGATGAAACATAGCTTGCCCATTTTCCAAACGGATCCCAGACTATTTTAGAACCAACATTTATAGTAATATTGGTAGGATATCCTACACTGGAGTGAGCATGCATACCCGATACTGTTACCTTGCAGGTTAGTTTTTCTCCCGTTGTAAGGGTTGCTGTGATTGTTGCTGTGCCCTCACCTACTGCTGTAACCTTGCCGTTATTGATAGTTGCAACTTTTTTGTTGGAGGTTGACCAGGATTTTGCTGTTCCGTTAACAATGCTAAGGACCTTACAGTCAAAGACCTTAAGTGTTAATTGTGAGCTGGAAATCTCTGCCGGAATTTTCCTCTCTACGCCCTCAAGAACTACGGGCTCACCAAAAGAAGGCACAATATATGAATTATCATCTAATCTTACCGTTTCAACAGGGTATTCACACAATATATATTCCCCTGTTTCACTTAACAGTCTTCTTTTTGCAGTTAGGGATACTATCTCATATCCATTTTCCGGAACTATTTTATAGTCAAATGGGCTAAACACATTGAATACATTGAGGGTAACAGGCACAGATGTATCGCCAAAATTTCTGTAAATCTTTACATGGTCAAGATTTGTTGTAATGGTTGTCATTTTGCCGTCCCCAACAATAATATTTGGTGGTTCTTTACCGTTGACCAATGCACCAATGGTAATATCATCTGTCACAAATGGAATACTAATGATATATGTATCGTCATCACCCTTTACGGGATCAATAACGGTTCCTTTTCCCATTGTGGCAGCAATGCTGGTAATGTAAGATTTGTCACTGGATGCTTTGAGAATTGTAGTGAACTCACTTCCGTATTTTACTTTTGTGGGTTTGTTTGTAAATGTAATCCAGTTTTCACCTTCGCAATAATTTGTATAATTCACCTTTACATATTTATCTTGATCTATTGCCTTTTTCTCTGCCACAACTTTAACAAACATACTTCCTGACGGCATATATTTAAGTGTGTAAGAGCCATCATCATTTTTAGTTAAGTTTCCTGCATATTCTTCATCCAGCATATCCTGTTCATCGTACTTATAACCTTTGGCAAGTGGTTCGCCGTAATAATTTACAGTATCATAAAGATGTGCACAGGTTCTTACTGCCTTAATTTCCTTTATTTCATAGCCCTCTTTTGGTGTAAAGGTTTCTTCAAAATAGAAAGAACCGTTTGGCAAATAATAATCCTCGCAGCTGTAGTACTTAACATTAGGCATATCGGACACTGCATTCTCTAATACCCTGACAATTTCACCGTATCCGCTACTTCCGGCTTGAGCTTGGCTGGTCTTTGACGCAGTATATGCAGAAATATAAAGATTGCCGGTAACCTTTGGGATGTCAACAGACAAGGTGTAGTCGTCAACAACTGTTGGCTCAACAATAGTGCCGTCATCCATAATTACTCCAACCTTAATCTCGCCCATTTCGTCCTTGTTTTTAATTGAGATTGTTGTTGAGTAGCTGTCGCCCTTTTTAACTTCAACAGCATTGTTGCTGATAACTGCGTCTGTTTTGTTCAGAATAGTAACAGAATATGTACTTTCTTCTTTTGTTTCGGCACTAACGGCAGGTAATGCTGTGACAATCATTGTCAGCATTAATACCACAGAAAGTGTGATTGATAATAATTTTTTCATTTTAATTCTCCCTTTTTTAATAAAATTTATTCACAAAAAACTCAATTAACCATTTTCATCACCTCATTTGATTATTAAAGTATATATTTATTCTATATCCATATTTTAACACTTTTTATTCGCAAAATAAATATATTCAGTGTATAAATAGTGAATTTTTTATTAAACAAATACAAACTATTAATTAATTCAAAAATGGTATCTTTCTTACATCATATCATAGTTTTTTGAAAAATTTCATTTCTGGTAAGAAAAGGCGGTTTTCTGGTAAAAATAGTGGAAAATCGGTAAATATTTTTCACATAACGCCTTTTCTGGGAAAACTTTTCCCTGTCCTTCCTAATTTCAACTTATAAATATGTTTGGCGGATGTTTGAATAATAAAACCCCTGTGTCAGGGAAATCCTTACACAGGGGAACAAAGTCAAACCTTATTATTTTCATTATTTTCTTCGACTTTAGTAACCTTATTTGTAAATTTATTCAGATAAAATGAAGAAAATATAGTTTTAAATTTTATTTTAAAAATACCCGTACTGTATTCCAGCACATCATCGGCGATTTTTTCATCTTTTACATAAAGGGAAGAAATAACCCCGTCGCTGTGGAGTTTCAGGTATGCCTTGCCGGTTAAGTACAATGCGTTATTTTCCTTGCTTTTTTGGGTAAGTCGGGTTTGTCGACGTATGGTAAAGTGGACAATGATAATCACCAGCCACATCACTACTGCCATTAAGTACAGGAAAGTCATTTTCTTTTCCTCCCCAGGGGTTCACCTAGCTTGATTACGGTTTCCAGGTGATTTTTTGTGTTTTCAAAAAATAACTCATCAACCTGCACTTCATGGGAGTTAATCAAAAGAATAATTGTGGAACCGCCGAAGAGGAACATTCCCTTTTCTCCCCCACGAATCATCCTGCCTTTTCCTTGATGATTTTTGATTTTTCCCACCATTAATGCGCCCACCTCAACCTGTACAACATCGCCAAAATTTTCGGTGTGCATAACTGTATATTCCCTGCTGTTCTGAATAAACACAGGGGATTTTTCAAGGGCGATTGGCTGAACTGTATGAAGTCTGCCCTTTATTTTTACATTTTCCTCTTTTTCACCGCTGTCAATATAGCTGTAACGGTGATAGTCGTCAACGGAAAGCCTAAAGACAAGGCAATATCCGTCCTTGTATTTTTCTGCTAACTGCTTATTGCTAAGGAGTTGACTTATGGTGTAGTGACTGCCCTTAACAGGCAAAACTGTGTCCTTATCTATTTTGTATCCGCTCAGCTTGCCGTCACAGGGGGAGAAAAGCACCTCCTTGTCCTGTGGCAGGGGTCTTTTGCCCTCCTTGATTTTTCTGGTGAAAAAGTCGTTAAAGGACGCAAAATCCCTGTCCTCGTACTCCTCCATATTAATTCCGTTTGCGGAAATGAATTTTTTGATTCTCCCCTTAGAAAGGGAACTGCTCATATATTTTCCCACAACAGAAGAAACAAAAGGCAGAGTAATCACCTTGAGGATTATTCTGCCAAATGGATTTTCGTACAAAAACTTAAGGGTGCTATCCTTTTTTAAGCTGTTTAAGTCGATAGTCTTTTTAGTGTCCATAACAAAATCTGAATATTAATAGTAATATAAATTCAACTGTGCCGATACCCACCATAATCAAAATTCCCTTCATTCCGGGCTTTTTGATATGTATTTTGCTTACAAACAAGATTGCAGTAATAAAAAGTGCTAATACATAATATGGGGAAATATCAAAAGACCTTCCCACCATATACTGAATCAGCATAATTGTGGGGAAAATAAGGCAGGTGGATGTTACAGGAAGGCCCTGATAAAACTTCATCTTTTCATCAGTTTTGCTCTGTCTTTCTTCCTCCATAACATTGAAGTATGCAAGACGAATAAGCGCCGCCAAAACAAACAGGCAAAATACAATGAAGAAGATTGGTATTTTAACAGCAGCTATTGGCTTTAAAAATATCAATTTGTCGCTGAGGATAAAACCATCCAAATGATGACTCATATAGCAGGCATAGCCGATTGCACAGGGCAGAACACCAAAGGCGATTAAGTCCACAAGGGAGTCAATCTGAATTCCGAACCTTTTTTCCATGTCGGTTCTGTCCTTTTTACTCCTTGCCACCATACCGTCAAAGGCGTCACAGCATCCGCATACCATAAGACAGGCTGTGGCTATAAAGGGATGTCCTGTTCCTGCAATGGCAGTAAAAATTCCGGTTACCGCAGAACACAAAGATATGTAGGTAAGAATTACCGTATAATTATAAAAGCCTAACATATTAACCCTCTTTTCCTCTCTTCATTTTGTACATAAGTCGGGCATGGTGTGCAAGTGTCAATCCGCCGCACAAAATGATGCACACATAGAATGATATACCCCTGCTGATAATTTCTCCGTTGACAGGATTGCTGAAAATATTTTTAAATCCGTCAAGGAACAGGTAGTCTGCAATTCCCACAGCACCCGGTATTGGAATACTGTTACTTCCAACAAGTACATATCCCTGCATTACCATCAAATCAATAAAGGAGTGACCCCTCTGTCCTCCTCCCATATAAACGCAGTATGTAACGCCTAATATGGAAATTCTCTGCAAAAGATTAAGCAAAAATGCAACCGCAACTATTACAGGGCTCTGCTTTATTATCTTTGCACATTCCTTGTATTCATCCATCATCTTGTAAAGCTTGTTCAGCTTTTTTCTTCTCTTCTTCATAAGGTGAATTCTTGTGAGGAAATTAATTATCCCCTCGCAAGAGTTTTTGATAATATTGGGGAAAAATATGAGAAGTGCAAATATCAGTGCAAAAAGCATCTGGAACACAATTCCCAGAATTATAAGGAGTTTTGACCAGCTGTCAAACTGGAAGAAATATTCCGGTCTTAAAATAAAGCATCCTGCCGCAATTACTGCAATAGACATGGTATATTGCATAACATTAAACACAAGGGTTATGGTGGTGACGGACATTGGTATTTTGTCCTTTACCATATAATAAGCAGACGCCGGCTGTCCTCCTGTGGCAGAAGGGGTTATGGCGGAAAAATAAATATCTGCCGCCGCATAAATGAAATTGTTGTAAAGGCCACGCTTGTAACCAAGTTTTCCTGCAATATAGCGGATACTCATCCCCTCAAACAATATGAAGAGGAAAACACACATCACCGCCGCCAACAGCCAACCGAAATTCAGACTGAAGGTATAGTCAAGAAATCCCGCCAAGGTCAAATCCTTGTTCTGACTTACGATTGCATAAAAGGTCAGGGCAATAAGCACAAGAAAAACAGCAACATATACAATCTGCTTTTTAACGCTTAAAGCACCGCTTTCTTCCTTTATCTTTTTATTTTCGTCCATAATACCCCCGCAATAATCCCTGTTTATATTTATATTCCATTATATCATTAAGTGACATCAATATCAATTACTAATTTGTTACATAATATAACAATT
>JBJEOU010000048.1:11028-14160 GCA_051880875.1 Ruminococcus sp.
TATTTTTGTTAACCACCTTGTATTGCTACTACAGGGTGGTTATTTCTTTGTGCATAAAACTATAACAGTTACTAATAAAGTAAAACAAATTGTGTTGACATAAGGGTATCGCTGTGTTAATATAGCAGTGTAAAGGAACGGTTTTGGCTGTTCCGCTACAACACGAAAAGTTTTTATTAAATTAACCGTCTTGTGTTACTGGCACAGGGCGGTTATTTCTTTATGTTTAAAACTATAACAGTTACTAATAAAGTAAAACAAATTATGTATTCCAAACATCAACACCCCCTTTCATTGGGGTGTCGGAACAGCCACCACCGTTCCTTTACAATTCAGAATATACCACAGTATTTAACATAAAACAAGAAACAAAGATGTAACATAGCATAAAACAAACCCCGTTAGAAAGCCTTTTCCAGCCTTTTAACGGGGTTTGCTTGGAGCTGATAATCGGATTCGAACCGATGACCTCTTCCTTACCATGGAAGCGCTCTACCTACTGAGCTATACCAGCATTTTTCTCTGTGAAAAACAACAACATTAGTAATATAACATTATTTTTTCAAAAAATCAAGTACATATTTGGGATAATCCTAAGATTACCCCAAATATTTTTTATTTATTTACATAAGAGGAGAAAACAGTCTTAAAATTGCATAGTAAATCCCTCTGAAAAAGCCCACCTTCATATTGCTGTCCAGAACCATCTGTGTGCAATGCTGTTGAGTCTGGAGAAAATCCTCCTTGACCTGCTGTACAACACAGGATTTATAAAACATACAACCGTTTTCAAAATGGAGGTACAAACTGCGGTAGTCAAAGTTGATTGTTCCCACTGTGGCGATGTCGTCATCGCTTACAACAGTCTTTCCGTGAACAAAGCCGGGAACATACTCATAGACCTTAACTCCCCTTTCTATAAGCTGGGGATAATAGGAGCGTGTAACCTGAAAAATCGTCTTTTTGTCGGGGATTCCCGGTGTGATAATACGCACATCCACCCCTCTTGATGCCGCAAGAATCAAGGCTCTTTGCATTTCGGCGTCAATAATAAGGTAAGGTGTGGTGAGATACAAATACTTTTGTGCTCTGTTGATTATGTTGAGATAAACATTTTCCGAAACAGGCTCGTCGTCAAGGGGAGTGTCGCCGTAAGGGCAGATAAATCCGTCACCCTGTGGCTTCATATTCATTTCATCCTCATACCTTTGGGGATAAAACAGGGAGTAATCCCACTCTGTCCTTCTGAGGGCATTCCATGTGGTCAGGAACATTGAGGTTAAATTCCACACACCGTCCCCCACAAGCATTATTCCGTTATCCTTCCAATGTCCGAAACGCTGTTTCTTGTTTATATATTCATCTGCAAGGTTAATTCCCCCGGTAAAGCCGGTGTGACCGTCAATAACCAGTATTTTTCTGTGGTCACGGTTGTTTACAACAGAGGAAAGCACAGGGCGGAAGGGGTTGAAACGCAGGCACTTTATACCCCGCCTTTCCATCTGCTTTGGAAAATCCGTAGGGAGCAGAGAGATACATCCCACATCGTCGTATATAAGGCGCACATCAACACCCATTGACGCCTTTTCGCTCAGCACTTCAAGTATGCTGTTCCACATTACGCCCTCGTCAATTATGAAGTACTCCAAGAAGATGTAGTGCTTTGCCTTGTGAAGCTCCTCCAGCATTACAGGGAAGTTGTAGTCCCCCAAGGGGTAATAGCAGGCGTCCGTCTTGTTGTAAACGGGAAATCCCATTTTATCAAGGTAAGCAAAGATGTTCTTCACCGCCAAATCCTGCTGTTCCGCCTCATAAAGGACAACACTGCAGTCCGGCTTGTACTGGTCGGTATGGAGCTGTGCCTTATCCAGCTTTTTTCTCAGCCTTCGTGCAGGACGCTTACCGCCTGCAAAAAAGTAAACTACTCCCCCGAACAATGGAAAAGCCACCATGGGTATAATCCATGCCATTTTGTAAGCCATATTTTTGTCGGAATTTATTATGGAAACAATTTCAGCCACAGTAATGAGAATGAAAATCACCTTGAAAATTTTAAACACAAGCTGAAACTCAAACATTAAGAACAGCAAAAAAGCCGCCTGCAAAAACAATATGAATCCAACTATAAAAATTCTTGAAAAAATCTTATCTACTATTTTCATACCTAAAACCTCGCCCATATTGTACCAAACAATTGCCATTTTTTCAATAAACAATATCCCTCTGATTGACTATTTTAAAACCATACTTTATAATCAGTATAATCAAAAGAACATTTCAAAACAGCTTGTTTGTATTTTAAGGAGTTTTATTATGGATTTAGCAACGGCAAAAACTGTAACAGGGGGACTTCTCCTTGGATTTTCCCTTTTGGTTCTTGGGGCGCTTTTGTGCTTTGTCTTTATAATGCTGAGGAAGCGTGACAAAAGCCCAAAGCCTAAAAAATTTAACAAGTCCGGCTTTGTGGTTGGAGGAATAGGCATTGTGCTTTGCCTAATCTTTGCCATCATAATGGTCTGCACAGGCACTTTTAGCGGTGTTACTACAATTTTAGGCACAATGGGTGACGACAGCAGAGCAATTTACAACGATAAGTATTATGTAAAAACAGACCTTACCTTTGACGGGGGCAGCGGTAAATACAAGATAAACGAGGCGGAGTCGGTTCTCACCGGAGCTGAAAAGCTGTATACCCTGAAGGGATATGACCGCTTTGATATTCTGGTTAGTATGGACTCAAATGTAACGGGAGAAATATTTGTTTCCAGGGACGATGAGCAGGAGCTGAAGGAATATTATTCTGACCTTAGCAAGTATAGTACAGGTGCGGTGTTTGATAAGCAGGACAAAAAGCTCACCACCACCCAGAAGGATGCCGACTACACCCTTTACGAAAAGGTAACCGATTTAGATAATTACACTGAAACTGACGAAGAAAATGTAAAATACGCCGACGACATAGACTCCACCAAGTGCTGTATCTTCTGGGCAACAAGCGACGATGAACTGATTTCGGAGCAGGTTAAGCTGTACCCAAAGGACAATAACAAAAAATATATCCGTGTGATTGATGACAAATACTATGAGCTGGACAGCAGTCTGACCTCAGAAATCGACAAATATTTTGAATAA
>JBJEOU010000049.1:0-14075 GCA_051880875.1 Ruminococcus sp.
GTGAAGAAATTAAGATAATTGACCAAATGGCTGAAAACTGCTGTGAAGCCCTGCCGTACATTTTAGACGGCAATGTTGACAAGGCGATGAATTTGTTTAATTCCTAATTTACAGGTGAAAAATGGATTTTATATTTAATTCTGTATCGGAATTAAAAGCTTATAAAAAGCTGGATTCCTACACAGATATCAACGGTGCAGTTGCCGTAACGGGACTGAACACCGAATTTAAAGCTAATATTATAGGTACGCTCTGCCATTTTCATAATGTCAGGGCTTTTTGTGTTGCCTCCGACGAAAAGGAAGCACAGGTGCTTTGCAACGACCTTTGCACCCTTGGCATAAGTGCCTGCGTTTATCCCCTTAGGGATATGAATTTCAGAGAGGTCAGCGGTATCTCCAGAGATTACGAACACCAAAGGCTAAAGGTGCTTACAAAACTAACCCTTGGCGAATGTGATGTGGTAATCGGAACCATTGACGCACTTCTCCAGTACACTATCCCCAAGGATGTGCTGGAAAAGGCAACCCTCAGAATTGAAGTGGGTCAGCAGATTTCCACAGAAAGCTGTGTTAATGCCCTCACCCTACTTGGCTACGAAAGAACAGATATGGTGGAGGGCACGGGTCAGTTTTCCGTAAGAGGAGGAATTTTGGACTTTTTTGTTCCAGACAACGAATATCCAGTCCGTGTAGAGTTCTGGGGTGACGAAATCGACTCTATAAACTATTTTGACATTGAGTCACAAAGGCGTTTTGACAAGATTGATAAGATTATGCTTTCCCCCTCAAACGAGCTTTTGGTGGAGGATAAGCACACCCTTGCACAAAAAATAATCAAAAAGGCAAATTCTCTGCGAAGTGATAAAACTGCAAAGGCAAAGGAAAACCTATACCGTGACGCAGAGGCGATAGAAAGCGGAGTAAACCTTACAAATCTGGATAAATATATTTCTTTTGTATATGACAAGCCTGAAACTGTCTTTGACTATTTTGATAAAAACGATTTTATTTTTATCAGCGAGCATACAAAGGTTGGTGAAAGGGTAAAGGGAGCAGAATTTCAGTACAAAGAGGATATGACTGAGTTCTTTACCCAGGGCATTCTCTGCAAGGGACTTGACAAATTCTCAATGAGTTATAAAGAATTCATTGAGGAAATTAATCAAAGGCATACTGTATTTTTAGATAACTTTACTTCCGGCCATTTTGATTTGCCCTTAAGCGACATCGTAACCTTTAACATCAAGCAACTTCCCCTGTGGAACGGTGCTGTTTCTGTCCTTTGTGAGGATTTAAGGGATTTTTACAAGGAGAGAACAACTGTTGTTATCTTAGCCGGTACTGAAAAATCGGCAAAAAATCTTGCTTCAGAGCTTTCCGAAAAAGGATTCAGATCAAGGTTTGTAAATGACCTTAGTGTTGCCCAGCAGGGGAATATCTATGTTATGGCTGGGGCATTGTCCGGAGGATTTGAGCTACTACAAACCGACTTCCACCTAATCACCTACGGCCAGTCAATGGCAAAGCCAAAGAGAAAAGTAAAAAGTAAAAAACAGGGACAGGAGATTTATTCCCTTGCAGAGCTTAGCAAGGGGGATTATGTTGTTCATTCCACCCACGGAATAGGTGTTTTCAGCGGTATTCACAAGCTGGATGTACAGGGTGTAAAAAAGGATTACATAAAAATCACCTATGCAAAGGGTGATGTTCTCTATGTTCCTGTAACCCAGCTTGATTTGGTGGCAAAGTATATCGGCCCGAGGGACAACGACCGTGTAAAGCTGTCACGACTTGGGGGTACAGACTGGCAAAAGACAAAGTCAAGAGTGCGAACAGCCGTTAAGGATATGGCTAAGGAGCTTTCCAAGCTATACACAGAGCGTATGCAGGCAAAGGGCTACGCATTTTCTCCCGACGGTGAATGGCAAAGGGATTTTGAAGCAAAGTTTATGTACGATGAAACCCCCGACCAGCTGAGATGTGCCGACGAAATCAAGGGGGATATGGAAAGACTTGCACCAATGGACAGACTTCTCTGCGGTGATGTTGGCTTTGGTAAAACCGAGGTTGCCCTCAGGGCGGCTTTTAAGTGTGTGTGCGACAGCAAGCAGTGCGCCATACTTTGCCCCACAACAATCCTTGCATGGCAGCACTATCAGTCCATTCTCAGCAGATTTGACGGTTATCCCGTAAGGATAGAACTGTTGAGCCGATTCAGAACTCAGAAACAGCAAAAGGAAATAATTGAAAAGCTGAAGCGTGGGGAAATTGATATTGTGGTTGGCACCCACAGGCTTGTTCAAAAGGATGTGGTTTTCCACGATTTAGGTCTTGCCATAATTGACGAGGAGCAAAGGTTTGGAGTTGCCCACAAGGAAAGGTTCAAGGAGGTCTGCAAAAATGTTGATGTTCTCACACTCTCTGCAACACCAATTCCAAGAACCCTAAATATGGCAATGAGCGGTATTCGTGATATGTCTGTTCTGGAGGAAGCCCCCACAAACCGTCAGCCCGTTCAGACCTATGTGCTGGAGTATGACCCTGCCGTTATCCACGAGGCTATCCGCAGAGAACTGCGCAGAGGCGGTCAGGTTTTCTACCTCCACAACAATGTTGAGTCAATAAGCGCCAAAGCTGTGGCACTTTCCGAGGCAATTCCCGAGGCGAAAATAGCGGTGGGTCACGGAAAAATGTCAGAAAATGAGCTTTCCGACATATGGGCAAAGATGATAAATCAGGAGATTAATTTGCTTGTCTGCACCACCATAATTGAAACAGGTGTTGACCTTCCAAATGCAAACACATTGATAATAGAAAATGCGGAGAATATGGGACTTTCCCAGCTCCACCAGCTTAGGGGCAGAGTTGGCAGAAGTCCACGGAGAGCCTACGCCTACTTCACCTTCAATCCCCACAAGGTGCTTTCGGATATAAGCCAGAAAAGGCTTAATGCAATTCGTGAGTTTACCGAATTTGGCAGTGGATTTAAGATTGCTATGAGGGATTTGGAGCTTAGGGGAGCAGGAAATATCCTCAGCGGTCAACAGCACGGCCATATGGAGGATGTTGGTTACGATATGTACCTAAAACTCCTTGACGAGGCTGTCAAAGAGGAAAAAGGGGAGAAAAATATCTCCAATATCAACGAATGTACAGTTGATATTCAAATGGATGCCCATATCCCCGAAAGCTATATCGAAAGTCTTTCCCTTCGCCTTGACGCATACAAAAGGATTGCGGATATTAAAAGCAGTCAGGACTACGACGATGTGGTGGATGAGCTTTGCGACCGCTACGGAGATATGCCCGATGCAGTTGTGGGACTTTGTGATATTGCCCTGATACGCAACCGTGCAAACCATTACGGAATCAAGGAAATAAAGCAAAATGAAAACGCTGTGCTCCTGTATTTTGACGACTTAAACAACCCTGAGATTTATGATTTGATAGGCAAAGCAAAGGGCAAGGCGATACTTACCCCCAGCCAAAAGCCGTATATCACCCTATCCTTCGGCAAAAGGGATAAGGCTCTTAATGCTCTAATAGAATTATTTAAGGAAGAATAAGTATATATTTCACTCTATAATAAGGATTTTATGCATAAATTTTGATGTTTTTCACGATAAAAACGACTTAATTTTTAAATTTTCGTTATTTTTATGGACTTTTTGTGAAAGATAATGTATAATACATCTTATGTTATATTATCCTAAAGGCAGGTATAATGAAATGAAATTAAAGAACATAAAAAAAATTATGGCAGGTACAGTTGCAGGTGCGCTGATTGTTTCAGCAACAGCATGTACTCCAATAAGCACGAAAGCTGAGTGGTCCTACAAGGACGGCGACAACGAAAAGGCAATCGGCGTATATATCTACGCTTTGTACAATGCTTACAACGAAGCAAAGACATATGCTGAGGATGTTGACGGCTACAAAGAGGACGAAAGCTTTTTAGACCTTAAGATTACAGATGACGACGGAAAAGAAGCTGTTGCATCCGACTGGATTAAGGAAAAGGCTGACCTTATAGTAAGACAGTCACTGTTCTTCGACAAGGCTCTTGACGAGAGAAATGCTACTATCGACGAGGCAGGCTACGAGGAACAGGCAAGCTCTGACTGGGAGCTTGGCTATATGTACAGCTATTACAGCCAGTACGGCTACAGCACAACTCCTGAGCAGGAGATTCTTGAACCATACGGTATTTCTCAGGATAGCTACTGCGAGCTTCAGTATATTACATCAGGCAAACAGCAAAAGCTCTTTGACCTCCTCTATGATGAAGGTGGAGAAAAGGAAGTTTCCGACAAAGAGCTTAAGGAATACTTTGACGAAAGCTACACCTATTACACATACTTTACAATTCCTCTGTATGAGCAGACAACCGATGATGCAGGTGAGCAGACCTCAGAGGCCTACAGCTCAAAGAAACAGAAGAAACTTACAAATCAGGCAGAAAGCTATGTAAAGGCAATCAACGGCGGAAGCTCAATAAGCGACCAGTGCGAAGAGTACCTTAAGGCTATAAAGAGTGACGCAAAGGCTGACGACACAGTTCAGGACGGATGCGAACTTCTTGATAAAGACGATCTGAGCTCTTCAACAATCGGCGAAGACGTTGCAAAAGAACTTGTTGAGATGAAGAACGGCGAAGCAAAGGCTGTTACTATCGGAGAAGATGATTCCAAGACTGTCTATGTTGTTCAGAAGCTGAATGCAAAAGATGCTGAAAAGGAATACCTTACAAAGGATGACTCCACAAGAAAGAGTGTTCTTCAGAATATGAAGAAGGATGAATTCAGCGATTATGTCAACGATGAGGCAAAGGCACTTAAGTGCGAGGTTAACACTTCTGTAATTGATAAATACGACCCTGATATGTTCTGGGAAGAGCCAGAGGAAACATCAACTACTGAATCGGCACAATAAGATAAGCCTTTATAGAGTAATTGCAGATAAGGAGCCCCCTTATGCTAAAGAAATGTAAAAAATTGTTATGTATTTTGGGAGTGACAGGGGTTGCAATGATGCTTTTGGTTGTGTCCTCATTTATGGTTTCGGCAGAGGATATCACAGAAGCACCTCCCGAGGAAGTTGTAACTGACCCTCCTGTTGTCTATACAACAGCACCGCCTGTTTACACCCAGGCACCTGAGCCTGTTTATACAACAGCACCGCCTGTCTATACCCAGGCGCCGGAAACGGTTTACACAGACCCGCCTGTATACACTCAGGCACCGGAGGAACCTGTTTACCAGGGCGAAGAATACAATAACTATCAAAATGATGTAGAAGGTTACAGCTTTTATGAAGAGCCTGTAACAGAATACGAAAATCAAGCGGAATACTACGATTCTGAATCCACAAGTCCCACAGACAACAGCTCGTCCCTTTACAACAGCGGAAGAGAAATTGACGATACAGAATTGAGTAAAAGCAACTGGAAGAAGATTGCCGAAAAACTGGCTCAGACCAAGGAAAACGACGACGAGGATTCCAGTCCCTTTGATTACATCAAAAACAGCGATAAGGCAACAGGTCTTGAGGCTTTCTTTAACAACCTTAACTGGGCTATGACAGCCGCAATTGTCTGCTTTATTCTGGCTGTTGTGTGCATAGTTCTCTTTGTTGTTTTCACAATAAAAAAGAAAAAGGGCTATGTGCCAAAGAAGGGCAAAAAGGCTAAGGCAAGTCCGCAGTCATCAACAAAACATTCCCACGCTTCCTCCCATACCGATGAGGACGGATACTATGTTCCAAGCTCACGCAGGAGCAACAGCGATTACGGGGATGATTTTGATGAGTCCCAAAATGAAAAGGCTGTGAAAAAACGAGCTAAGCAGGATACTGCGGAAATAATTATTCCAAATAAATACAAGAAATAAAAAATCGGCTTTCGCAAACGAATAAAATTTGCGAAAGCCTTTTTTGTGTTTCTGAATAATATAAAAATGCAATGCCGGTTTATGTACCGTACTTTTCCTTTAGCTGTGCCTCGTAAATCTCCTTGAAAATCACCTTTCTTGTTACAATGCCCACAAAGACTCCTCTGTCGTCTGTCACAGGTACAAAGTTCTGGTCAAGGCTTTTGATAAGCAGCTTGTCAATGCTTGCGGTAATTTTTACCGAATCGTAGTAACCGTTTCTCAGGATGTTCCTCACCTTCACCTTTTTCAGGTCTGCGGTGGGGTTATCCATCAAAAAGTAAAGAAAGTCGCCCTCGGTGACAGTACCACGGTAAAGTCCCTCGGAATTTATAACAGGCACAGCCTGAAAAGAGCTTTGTCTGAATACCGAAAGTGCAAATTCAATAGAATCCTTGCTGTGAAGATACACAACATTTGCCTTTGGTATTAATAGTGATGGTATATTCATTGTTGCCTCCAATCATATCAAAATAATTATACCACAATTTATTTCAAAATAGAATGTATTATCATAAATAATTTTTATGTAATTGATTTTAATACAGGTAAGTGATATAATTTTGAAAACGAGGTGAATTTATTGAAAAGGCTAAGTGCAACAAAGATTTTTGCTATTGTATATTTTCTCATAATTATTATTGGGGGTACATTACTTTCCTTGCCTGTTGCTTCCAGGTCGGGCAGTGCCACCAATTTTTTAGACGCCTGTTTTACAGCTACATCGGCAACCTGCGTAACCGGTCTTTCTGTTTTTAACACATATGAATACTGGAGCCTGTTCGGACAAATTGTAATTTTGTGCCTTATACAAATCGGCGGTGTTGGGTTTATGACATTTGCAGTTACTCTGGTAACTGTTCTGAGGAAAAAGCTCAGCATAACCAACAGAACCCTTATGCAACAGTCGGTGTCTGCTCCTACAATCGGAGAGATTGTACCCCTTACACGGGTAATCGTGTTTGGTACTCTTGCCTTCGAGGTATTGGGAGCATTGGCGTATAGCTTTTTTTATGTTCCCATTCTTGGCTTTCTAAGGGGGATTTATTTCAGTATTTTTCACTCTGTGTCAGCTTTCTGTAATGCCGGCTTTGACCTTATGGGAATAACAGGTGAGGAATCCCTGATTTCTGTTCAGGGAAACATATATTTTAATATAGTTACAATGCTTCTGATAATTATAGGAGGATTGGGATTTTTCGTATGGGTGGATTTGTGGCAGAGCAAATTCAGGTTCAGGCGTATGCGCCTGCACACAAAGATAGTTGTAACCGTGTCATCAATTCTCATAATTTTGGGCGCTGTGCTTATACTACTCCTTGAATCAAATGCCTTTGAGGGTATGAGCTTTGGCAGAAAGATGCTGGTGTCCTTGTTCCAGTCTGTGACGACAAGAACAGCCGGCTTTGAATCGGTGAATATTGCCGATATGACCCAAGCCTCACAAATGATTATTATTCTTCTTATGCTTGTAGGCGGTTCTCCCGGCTCTACAGCCGGAGGTTTCAAGACCACCACCTTAGGTATATTGTTCTTTAATTTAGTCGGCACAGTTAGGAAGAAAACTGATGTTGAGTGCTTTGGCAGGAGCATTGCCCCGCCTGTGGTTAAGACTGTCTTGACAATATTTGTAATTTATGTAATACTGACAACAGGAAGTGCCATTGCCATTTCAAGAATAGAAAATATCCCTATGCTTTGTGCAATGTTTGAGTCCTCTTCGGCGTTGGCAACGGTGGGACTTTCCCTTGATTTGACTTCAGGCTTAGGGTGTGCAAGCAAGCTGATTCTTATGGTGCTTATGTATGCAGGGCGTGTTGGCCCTCTCACCATTTTTATGGCATTCTCACCGGACAAGTTTTCCAATGTGTCCAGATTGCCAAACGAAGAAGTAAGGGTCGGATAATTTTAAGGTAATAGGTAATAGTGAATAGGGAAGAAGTATAGGTAATGGGTAATAGTGAATAAGGAATAAGTATAGTTAGTTTTATTCGCTTTCGTGTTTTAGAAAAAGGAACGATTATAATTATGAAAGATATTTTGATTATTGGTTTGGGCAGGTTTGGCAGGCATATGGCCGCCAAGTTTATTGAGGAGGGCAACGATGTCCTTGCCATAGATTCCTCCAAAGAGCGGGCAGAGGGTGCATTGCCATTTGTCAGAAATATTCAAATTGGCGACTCAACCCAGGAGCAGTTTATAGAGTCCTTGGGTGTGGAAAATTTTGATATTTGTGTTGTTGCCATCGGCGACAATTTTCAGCAGGCTTTGGAAACTGTGGTTCTGCTTAAGGACTACGGCGCTAAGTTCATCCTCGCCAGGGCAACAAGGCAGGTGCACAAAAAGCTTTTGCTCAGGAACGGCGCAGACCATGTTGTCTATGGCGAAAGAGAGATAGCTGAAAAGCTGGCTATAAAGTACGGTGCAAAAAATGTATTTGACTACATTGAGCTTACACCTGAATACAGCATCTACGAGGTTCTCACCCCAAAATCATGGGTGGGAAAGACAATCGTAGGTATGGATGTCCGCAACAAACACAAGGTTTCAATTCTGGCGGTAAAGGAAAACGATGTTCTCTATCCTATGCCGTCCCCCGACCATGTGTTTAAAAAGGAAGAAACCTTGCTTATGATGGGTAAAAACGAGGATATTGATTCACTGATAAAGAAGAACTGACGAAAGGGTATGGTATAGTGGTTAAGTTATATTTGGCAATTCCATGCTATAACGAGGAAGAGGTGCTTTTTGATACAACAGAAAAGCTGACAAAAAAGTACGACCAGCTTATAGCACAGGGAAAAATCACCGACGACAGCAAAATCGTCTACATTGACGACGGCAGTAAGGATAGAACATGGGAGATAATCTCAGACCTTTACAAAACCAACACATATGTAAACGGAATTAAGATGAGCCGTAACAGAGGACATCAGAACGCACTTCTGGGAGGTCTTATGACCATAAAGGATGACTGCGACTGTGTAATTTCCATTGACGCAGATTTACAGGACGACATAAACGCCTTTGATAAAATGCTTGAGGACTTTGAAAACGGCTCGGAAATTGTCTATGGTGTCCGCAGTAAAAGGGCAACTGACACAGCCTTTAAGAGAATGACAGCACAGGGCTTTTACAAAATTCTGTCAGCATTAGGGGCAGAGGTTGTTTATAACCACGCAGATTTTCGCCTTATGAGCAGAAGAGCCTTAAATGCCCTTGCAGAGTTTAAAGAGGTAAACCTGTTTTTGAGAGGTCTTGTTCCCCTTGTGGGCTACAAATCCTCTGTAGTTACATACGAGAGAAGTGAGCGCCTTGCCGGGGAAAGCAAATACCCTCTGAAAAAGATGCTTGGACTTGCATGGGACGGTGTTACAAGCCTTTCTATGAAGCCAATCAGAATGATTACAGCACTTGGGGTAATCGTATTTTGCATAAGCATAATTATGCTGATATACAGTGTGATTATGTGGGCAATCGGAAATACGGTTTCCGGCTGGACTTCAATGACGGTATCAATCTGGGCAATTGGCGGACTGCAAATCCTTGCAATCGGCGTTGTTGGTGAATATATAGGAAAAATTTATATGGAAACTAAAAACAGACCCAGATTTATAGTTGAAGAACAGTTAAAATAGTGTTATAATATATGTTGAACCTTTTATTAAACCGTTGAGGTGGAAGTAAAACGGCATAAGTCCTTTAGCGAGCAGGTTATGGTGGAAGTCCTGTGGTTACTGTGCTGACAAATGGCCCACCGAGGGAGAGGGGAAAGCTGAAATCAAATTTATTGATGTCAGCAAAGTATCCAATCCGTATTCCTGCGTTAAAGGATAGAGGGAACAGATTTTTGCTGTTCTGAACTTGGGTGGTACCACGATAATTCGTCCCATACGCTTTTGCGTATGGGATTTTTGTTCTTTAGGTGATAAAATGGAAAATTATACGATTAGTCTGCCGTCTTATTCCATTGGAAAAGATGTGTACGAAAAAATTGAAAAGATTTGTTCCCCATACGGAACGAAAGCGGTTGTAATTGGGGGGCACAGGGCAATAGCCTCTGCAAAGGAAAGCCTTTTATCCGCTGTTAAAAACAGCAGTATTGAAATAACCGACTTCCTTTGGTACGGAGGAGAGGCTTGCTACGAAAATGTGCAGGTGCTTATGAACACCGATACAGTTAAGTCGGCAGATATGCTGTTTGCTGTCGGAGGAGGAAAAGTCCTTGACACAGTAAAATGCCTTGGGGTAAAGGTTGCAAAGCCTGTTTTCACTTTCCCCACAATAGCCAGCAACTGTTCCCCTGTTACCTGTGTGTCAATTATGTACACCAAGGAGGGCGTGTTTAAGGAGCCTTTCTTCTTTGAAAAACCACCTGTTCACGCCTTTATCAATACTGATATTATGGCTAATGCTCCATATAAATATATGTGGGCAGGTATGGGGGACACCTACGCAAAATATTTTGAAAGCACAATATCCTCTCGTGGAGAGGACACCCTTGTCCACTACCACAGATTGGGAGTTGTCATAAGCAGTATGTGTCTTGAACCAATCCTGAAGTATGGTGCAAAGGCACTTGAGGATAACAAGAAAGGTGTTGCATCCTACGAATTTGAACAGACTGTTCTTTCTATTGCAATCACAACAGGAGTGGCATCAATTTTGCTCACAGCGGAGCATATCATAGACTACAACACAGGTCTTGCCCACGGTATTTTTTACGGACTTACATCATTCCCACACATTGAAGAAAATCACCTTCACGGCGAGGTTGTGGGATTTGGTGTGCTTGTTCTGCTCCTTGTTGACAAGCAGTACGAAATGTTCAGAAAGATGTACGACTTTAATGTAAGTGTAGGCTTGCCTGTTTCTGTACAGGAACTTGAACTGACAGATGAGGATATGCCCGCAGTTATCAGTAAGGCGGTAAAAATGCCCGACACAGACCACAATCCATATGAGATTAATGAAGAGATGTTAAAATCGGCTTTTGAAAAATTGTCGGTTTATAATAAAACAAAAATCCTTGAGGAGGACTAAAAAATGAAAAAAATCATAGCAATTATTATGTCAGCCCTGATGATGGCTGTTGCTTTTGCAGGATGCGGAAGCTCGGATTCATCATCAGAATCAACAGATTCAAAAACAAAGAAAGTAGCAATTATTCAGCAGGTTGAAAACGGTGCCTTCAACGATATGCGTCAAGGCATTATTGACCAGCTTAAGGAAAAGGGTTACATTTCCGGCGAAGATGATGTGGACTACCAGTGTGCAGACGGTGACGAAACAAACCTTAACACCATCTGTCAGTCTGTAGCCAACGGTGACTATGACGCCGCTTTTACCATTGCAACACCTGCAACTCAGGGTATGGTAAATCAGGAAAGTGAAATTCCGGTATTTTTCTGTGCAGTTTCTGCACCTGAAGCCGCAGGGGTACTCACCAGTATGGATAAGCCTGACCTTAATGCAACAGGTACATCAAACGCAATCCCTGTTGATGAAATCTTTGGTCTTGCAAAGACTATGACTCCGTCTGTTGAGAACTTTGGTCTTCTCTATTCTTCAAAGACTGATTCCGCTGTAAACACAGTTGAACAGGCAAAGAAGTACCTTGACGGTGAAAAGATTTCTTACACAGAGGGGGCTGTGGTTGAGGATAACGAAATCACAACAACAGTTGAAAACTTTTGCAAAAAGTGTGACGCTATTTTCATTCCAAACGACGCTGTTATGCAGGCAGCAATGGGAACAATTACAGAAATTGCAAGGGAGAACAAAACTCCTGTTTACGGCTCATCTGCAACAATGGTAGACTCAGGATGCCTTGCAACAAAGGCTATTGACGACATCGGCATCGGCAAAAAGACTGCTGATATAGCTATAGAATACTTTGAGGGCAAGAGTGTAGAGGAAATCCCTGCTATTGTTGTTCCATATGACTATATCACAGTAAACACAGATGACGCCAAGGCAATCGGAGTTGACCTTGACAAAATTGACTTTGGCACAGAAGAAGTTAAGCAGGTAGCTGACGCTGAGCAATAATAACAATAATTTGAGAGTCAACAAAAAATAAATTCTAAGGGGTTTTGTATGAGCCTTAATGTTATATACGGAGGTCTGGAGCTTGGTTTTATCTATGGAATTATGGCTCTGGGACTTTACATATCCTTCAAAATTATGAATATTCCCGACCTTACCACAGACGGTAGCTTTACTCTGGGTCTGGCGGTTTCGGCTATAACAGCTAACCAGAATCACACATGGCTGGGTATACTTTTTGCATTTCTGGCAGGTTGCTGTGCCGGTCTTGTTACAGGATTTTTGCAGACAAAAATGAGAATCCACCCTGTCCTTGCCGGTATCATATCTATGTGCGGTCTATACAGCATAAACCTTATGATTCTGGGTTCGCCGAATGTCAATGTTCAAAGGCAGAACAGACTGTTCACCTCTGTTGATAACTTTTTCAGCAGTATAGGTCTTGACTTCTTTGGCAGACATAGTGCAAAGCTGATTGTATCCTTTTTTGCGGTTGCTGTGTGTGTTGCCGTTATGGTGTGGTTCTTCCGCACTCACTTCGGACTTTGCCTGAGGGCAACAGGAAACAACGAGGATATGGTAAGGGCGTCCTCAATCAATGTTGATGTGAGCAAAATGGTTGCACTTATGCTTGCCAACGGTTTGATAGCACTAAGCGGCGGTCTTATAGCCCAGTATCAGGGATACGCCGACATTTCCTCCGGCAACGGAATACTTGTTGTGGGACTTGCTTCTGTAATTATCGGCGAGGCTATTTTCGGCAAAAGGAGCGTCACTTTAGGACTGATTTCCGCCTTGGCTGGCTCTGTGCTGTACCGCTTTATCATCACATGGGTAATAAACTCCGGAATATTCACAGCACAGGTAATAAGGCTCATAACCGCCCTTATAGTAGCCTTTGCCCTTTCTATTCCTGCATTTAAGTACTACATAACAAGGTTTAAGATTAAACACGGAGGTGACAGCAATGCTTAAGGTGAATAATGTTACTAAGGTGTTTTCCAAGGGTACAGTAAACGAGCACACCGCCCTGAGCAATCTTTCTCTGGAATTAAAGGATGGAGATTTTGTCACCATTGTGGGCAGTAACGGAGCAGGAAAAAGCACCCTGTTTAACGCAATATGCGGTACATTCTGGTGTGATAAGGGTAGTATTATTCTTGACAACAGGGATATAACCTATCTTAAGGAGCACAAAAGAGCCAAGGACATCGGCAGAGTTTTTCAGGATACGATGAAGGGAACTGCCCCTGATATGACCATCGAGGAAAACCTTGCCCTTGCCTACAGCAAGGGGAGAACAAGGGTTTTCCAGTCTGCAGTAAACGAGAAGATGAGAAAGTTCTTTAGGGAACAGCTTGCAAGGTATGATATGGGTCTTGAGGACAGGCTGAAAAACAAGGTGGGACTTCTCTCCGGCGGTCAGCGACAGGTTGTCACACTGCTTATGTGCACCCTTGCTGTGCCAAAGCTGTTGCTCCTTGACGAGCACACAGCGGCACTTGACCCTGCAACCGCCAGAAAGGTTATGGAGATTACAAAGCAGATTGTCAGCGAAAACAACATAACCACAATGATGATTACCCACAACATCAGCCAGGCTCTCACCACAGGCAACAGGACAATTATGATGGACAGCGGTGAGATTATTCTTGATATTCCTGCTGAGGAAAGGGTAAATATGACAAAAGAGGATCTTCTCAATATGTACAGTATGAAGAAGAGCCAGGACCTTGATAACGACAGAATTTTATTTTCATAAGACTTTCTTAATATTTTATAAAAACAGTTCCCCACAGGTTAGGTTAAGTTACCGACCTGTGGGGAATTTCTTTGAAATATTATTCCTCGATTTTTACATTTGACGCTTCCTTTATAAAAAGCTGTGTTCCCGGATTTCTCATTGTTCTGTTCCAAGCCATAATGTAGGAAATTGTGGTGTCTATTCCGTTTATTCTGTGTATGTCAAACTGACCGTTTTGCATTGAACGGCAAAGTGTTGTGGGCAGAATGGAAAAGCCTATACCTGACGATACGGCAGTAATTACAGAGCGAATGCTGTCATATCTGTTTACAATTTTGGGAATGATATTGTAGG
>JBJEOU010000050.1:0-49421 GCA_051880875.1 Ruminococcus sp.
AGCTACAATGTTGTTAAGGATTACAGAACCCTCAACACCTGCGTTTGCTGCTATCTGGCGTACAGGCTCTTCAAGGGCTTTAAGGACAATCTTGATACCTGTGAGTTCGTCACCCTCTACATCATTTGCAAGGGCAGTAACTGCAGGAATTGTATTTACAAGGGCTGTGCCGCCGCCTGCAACGATACCCTCTTCAACAGCTGCCTTTGTTGCTGCAAGAGCATCCTCGATGCGGAGCTTCTTTTCCTTCATTTCTATTTCTGTTGCAGCGCCAACTTTGATAACAGCAACACCGCCTGCAAGCTTTGCAAGTCTTTCCTGGAGTTTTTCCTTGTCAAACTCAGATGTTGTTGTTTCAATCTGTGAACGGATCTGGTTAACTCTGTCCTTGATAGCCTGTGGGTCGCCTGCGCCGTCAACAATGATTGTGTTTTCCTTGTCAACCTTAACCTGACGAGCTGTGCCAAGCTGGTCAACTGTGCAATCCTTAAGCTCAAGACCAAGGTCGGAGGTGATTACCTGACCGCCTGTAAGGGTTGCGATATCCTGGAGCATTTCTTTTCTTCTGTCGCCAAAGCCGGGAGCCTTAACTGCAACACAGGTGAATGTGCCACGGAGCTTGTTGAGAACAAGAGTTGTGAGAGCCTCACCCTCTACATCCTCGGCAATGATAAGGAGCTTTCTGCCTGACTGAACAATCTGTTCAAGGAGTGGGAGAATTTCCTGTGTTGTTGAAATCTTTTTATCTGTAATAAGGATGAGGCAGTCGTCAAGCTCTGCTACCATCTTGTCTGTATCTGTTACCATATAAGGAGCGATGTAGCCTCTGTCGAACATCATACCCTCAACAACCTCGGAATATGTTTCGGCTGTTTTGGACTCCTCAACAGTGATAACACCGTCTGTTGAAACCTTTTCCATTGCCTCTGCAATAAGGTTACCGATGAACGGGTCAGCGGAAGAGATTGTTGCAACTCTTGCAATATCCTCTGTACCTGCAACCTCTTTGGAATTTTCCTTAAGAGTTTCAACAGCCTTGTCAACAGCCTTTTTGATACCGTTTTTAAGTACCATTGGGTTTGCACCTGCTGTAACGTTCTTCATACCCTCACGGATAAGTGCCTGTGCAAGGAGTGTTGCTGTTGTTGTACCGTCACCGGCAACATCGTTTGTTTTTGTGGAAACTTCCTTAACAAGCTGTGCGCCCATATTCTCGAATGGGTCGTCAAGCTCAATTTCCTTTGCGATTGTAACACCGTCGTTTGTAATGAGGGGTGCGCCAAACTTTTTGTCAAGAACAACATTTCTGCCCTTTGGGCCAAGTGTGATTTTTACTGTGTCGGCGAGCTGGTCAATACCGGACATAAGAGCCTTTCTTGCGTCTTCGCCATAAAGCATTTGCTTTGCCATTTCAAATTACCTCTTTCCTTATTCAACTATTGCAAGAATATCTGACTGGGAAACGATTGTGTACTCTTCCCCGTCAAGCTTGATTTCTGTACCGCTGTACTTGGAGGTTACAACCTTGTCGCCCTCTTTTACAGTCATTTCTACCTTTTCTCCGTCAACTACTCCACCTGGGCCTACTGCAACTACTGTTGCAAAGGATGGCTTTTCCTGAGCAGATGCGGAGAGAACAATACCGGAAGCAGTTGTTTGCTCTGCCTCTTCGATTTTGACAACTACCTTGTCAGCTAATGGTTTGATAGTCATAATATTTTTCCTCCTTCGAGTGTGATTAATGATTTTTAGCACTCTCTTTCCTCGAGTGCTAATGTTATTGTAGCACTAACTTATAGCATCGTCAAGAGTTAATTTGAAAATTTTTCAAAATATTATTCCCTTATCTTGAAAAGCTGAAAATTAATGTACATTTTGAGAAATACTGTACATTAAGATTATGGTTGTAATTTATTCAGCGTTCCCTTTACTTCTTAAAGTACATAAATGCCTGGCATTTCAGCATACCGTTGTAAAGCTTTCTGCGCTTGTCTGCTTTTCTGCCGAAGATTTTTTCAAATTCATCATCAGGAGAAATTATAGTATAACTCCAACCGTCTTTTTTGACGAATTTTTGCCCCATAATTTTATAAAGCTCACGAGCCTTGTCTATGTCAAGGAGCCTTTCGCCGTAGGGTGGATTTGTGATTACTGTTCCACGGGGAGTTTCCTGTACAAAATCCTTAATATCCCTCTGTTCAAAGGTGATTCTGTCCCCTACTCCTGCTTTGTGGGCATTTTCCCTTGCAATATTCAGGGCATCTCTGTCAATATCGTAACCATAGGCTTTGAAATCCCTTTCCTTGTTAATTTGGGATTTTGCCCTTTCTCTTTCCTCTTCCCAGACTTCCGTTGGAATTTTGCTCCAGCTTTGGGAGATAAAGTTCCTGTTAAGACCGGGGGCGATGTTCATAGCTTTTAGTGCACTTTCTATCAGGATTGTACCGCTGCCGCACATTGGGTCAATTACTGTATGGTTCGGTCTGACTCTTGAAAGCTCCGAAAGTACTGCCGCCAAGGTTTCTTTGATTGGTGCGTCGTTGGAATTTTCTCTGTATCCTCTTTTATAAAGACCCACTCCTGTGGTGTCTATCATAAGGGACACTTTATCCTTTAAAATCATAAACTGAATCTGGTGAAGTTCCCCATCCTCAGGGAGCCAATCCTTGCCGTAGGCATTGGAAAGAGATTTTGCAACAGACTTTTTGATGATTTTTTGACAGTCGGGCACAGACATAAGCTGACTGGAAAGGCAAGTGCCCTTTACGGGAAATTTGTCATTTTCATCAAGATAATCTGACCAATTAATCTTTGAAACACCATCAAAAAGTTGCTGAAAGCTCTTTGCGTAAAAGGTATCCAGGAGGATTAAAATTCTCTCGGCATATCTGGAGCAGATGTTTGCTCTGGCAAGGATGTTGCTGTCGCCCTTAAAGATTACTCTGCCGTTTTCTGCGGACACATCATCTGCACCCATAAATTTCAGTTCGTTTGCCACAAGACCCTCTACACCTAAAAGGCAAGTGGCTACCATTGTAAATTCTCTTTTCATAAAAATCTCCAAAAAATATAGAGGCTTTTTTGAGCCTCTATATGTTATGTGTTAAATTATTTGATTATTAGAGGGGTTTATACCTCAGGCTCAAGAAGTCCGTAGGTGTTGCCCTTGCGCTTATAAACAACATTTGTTTCGTTTGTTTCAGCATTGATGAATACAAAGAAATCGTGGTTCAGCATATTCATCTGGAGAATTGCCTCCTCAACTGAAATAGGCTTAACAGGGATTGTCTTGTAGCGAATGTCGAACTCTTCCTCGTCCTCAATATCTTCCTCAGGAAGAATTGCAGTAAAGTCGGCTGTGTTATCCCTCAGTCGGCGGGAAAGCCGAGTTTTGTTCTTGCGCATCTGTCTTGCGATGATGTCAACAACCTTGTCGAGTGCGTCGTTCATCTCGTCCTGTGTATCCTCTGCTCTGCAAATTACACCGTTGTCGTTGATTGTAACTTCTACTGTCTGACGGTTTTTATAAAGTGTAACAACAACAGAGGCTGTAGCGTCCTCTGAAAAAATCTTATTAAACTTGGAAAGCTTCTTTTCGCAAAGTTCTTTAAAATTATCCTTTAGGTTAACCTTTCTGGCTGTGTAGGCTATTTTCATTAAAATTCCTCCAGTATTTATTTATTACGGCCACCCCTGCGGGAATAGCCGCGGCTTTCGTTCCCACGCTTCAAATCGGACATTTTGTCCTCAGAAGTCTTTTTAAACCTGCTCATCATATCTTCAAAGGAGCTGTTTTCGTTTTTGCTGTTCTCCCACTGAAAGTCCCCGGGTGAAGTAACCTTTGGAGCAGGCACATAGGGCTTTCGGGGTCTTTTTTGTTTTGGCTTTGGTGCAGGCTTTTCAAGATTTGCCTTGATAGATAATGAAATTTTGCCGTTATCTATTGAAATAACCTTTACTGTTACTTCATCCCCAACCTTGATTGCGTCGTTGATGTCGTTTACATATTCGTGAGAAATCTCCGAAATATGCACCATTCCCGATTTGTTGTCCGGCAAAGCTACAAAAGCACCAAACTTCATTACTCCTGTTACCTTGCCCGTTAATACACTACCTACTTCCAGAGCCATATTCTACCCCTTGTTCCATTTCCATCAGTCTCCTGATATATTTACAAATACTCTTTCTCCGGCGTGAAGATAACCATCTTCCTTTGCCTTTTTTTCAATATAATCCTCGTTGTCCTTGTCGGAAAGATTATATATGTCTGTTAATTCATCGTTTTTTATTTCTTGTACAGAAATTTTATTGTTAAGTGCGTCCAGCTCACTCTGCTTTTTATCAATCTGATAAAACTGAGAAATCAGCACATACACCGCATATACTGCAAAAACCACAACGGCAGTAATGAGAAGAAAACGATAATTTTTCTTTTTCTTTTTAGGTGTAACTTCCTTAACAACATTATTGCTGTCAGAAACAACGATGTCTTCAGCACTTCTATTGTTTTGTTTTTTCATTCTTACAACCTTTTTTGAAAAATATTATTCTTTTTATTATTACACCTAAATTATACACTAAACTTGCAAATGATTTCAATAGTTTTGTTAGAAGTTTTTTGAAAAAAAGATAAATTTTTTGAATAATTACACTAAATATTGAAAAAAACTTCACAAATAGCACAAGAGATAGTTTTCCTACGGTGAATCTCAGGGCAAGTGCGCTTGACGCCATACCGACCAGCATATAAATCCTTGGTTTTCCGAAATTATATGCAAGGGAAAATATGAACACAATTACAGCACACAAAACCATAAAGAGAATGTCAAGAAAGATGATGACATATTTATGGCTTTTGAAAACATATCTTAAAAAGCGGTTAAGGTCGTAAATTTCGTATATAAACGCACCCCATAGCAGGGACATTAAAAATACTGTCGGGTGAAAGGTCTGATACAGCTCCATTACCTTAACAGCCTTTTGATGAATCCTTTGTCGGTTGTTTCCTTTATGTACTGAAGGGAATTTACCTTTCCGTCAACATTTACCTCTCCGCTTTCAAGATTCAGCTTGTTAACATGGAGGGACTCCCCTTTGATTACAAGAGATGAGCTTTCAAGGGTGAGGACAACGCTCTCCTCTGTAAATGCGTTTACATCCTTTACCCCTGTTACCGACAGCTCTTTTCTGTCTTTCAGAATAATTTGATTTTCAGGCATAACAATCCCCCATATAATATTCGTCTATAAAATTATATGGGGTAAAAGTATAATTATGATATTGGTTTGTACAGAGTTGTTGCGTCCTCTTTTCTCACTGTTTCTTGTACGGAAACGACCTCCACCGACACAGTTCTTTCACCAAGGGTGATGTCGATTCTGTCGCCCTCTTTTACCTTTGTTGACGCCCTTGCAACATTTCCGTTGACAGACACCTTCCCTGCGTCACAGGCTTCGTTGGCTACTGTTCGGCGCTTGATAATTCTGCTTACTTTTAAATACTTATCTAATCTCATAAAAACTCCTGAAAAAGTAAAAGGCTGACCAGAAGTCAGCCGAAATTACTATTGATTACTGGTTAACTGTGTTCTTGAATTCCTTACCAGCCTTGAATGCAGGAACCTTAGAAGCAGGGATTTCAATCTTGTTGCCTGTTCTTGGGTCACAACCCATTCTTGCATTTCTCTGGCGCTGTTCAAATGTGCCAAAGCCTACAATCTGAATCTTGTCGCCGGCTGCAACTGTTTCTACGATTGTGTCAATTGTAGCTGTGAGTGCTGCCTCTGCATCCTTCTTTGTAAGACCACTTTTCTCTGCGATAGCAGCAATTAATTCTGTCTTTTTCATTTTTATTTTCCTCCGTAAAAATAATAAATTATTTTACTTCATCCCACAAGGAATCAAGTAAGGATAGCGGTGCTGAATCCATGGCTATATTACGCTCTTTGGCCAATGCCTCAACCTTTCTAAAGCGACTTGTGAATTTGTCGCAAGCGTGATACAGTGCTTCTTCTGAATCCACCTTTAGAAACCTTGAAACATTTACCACAGAAAACAGCAAATCTCCAAGTTCCTCTTCCATACCTTTTTTGTCGCCCTCTTCAATAGCCTTCTGAAGCTCCTGAGTTTCTTCTTCCACCTTTTGAAGTGCTCCATTGACATCAGGCCAGTCAAATCCGACCTTGGCTGCCTTCTTCTGAAGTTTTTCGCTCCTCATAAGTGAGGGCAGGGATTTTGATACACTATCCATTGCGTCAGACTGGGTCTTCTGGGACTTTGTCTGCATTTTTATTTTATCCCAATTTGATAAAACTTCATCTGTTGTGTCAGCCTTGACATCAGCAAAAATATGGGGATGTCTGACAATCAGCTTTTTGCAAACACCATCGCAGACATCATTTATATCAAAGCTACCTTTTTCACTTTCCATCTCTGAATGGAAAACCACCTGCAAAAGAACATCCCCAAGCTCTTCCTTGAGAAGCTCCCTGTCTTCGGTGTCGATAGCCTCAATTACCTCGTAAGTTTCTTCAATAAAGTTCTGCCTTATTGATTTGTGAGTTTGCTCCCTGTCCCAGGGGCAACCTCCGGGGGATCTGAGCATCTTCATAATTTGTAACAAATCTTCAAAGCCGTACTTTGGCTTTTGCTTAAAATCCAACGCTGTTCCCCCTTGATTTAGTATATTGCGTAAATCAACAAATACATTTTACTTCATAAGTTTGAATTTTGCAAGCATTTTTGATAATTTTTCGTTTTTTGTAAGAATCTCAAAGTCATTTTTATCAAAAGTTCTGAGAAGTAATACAAAAATAGCATAAATTATACCTGCAAGACAAATTGAAATGAAAGTTGCAACATAAATATTTACCATATCTTTTAGGAAATAGTAAGAAAAATATGCTGTTAAACCGCAGATTATTGCACTAATCAGGGGTTTTACTATGGCATTTTTAAAGTTTGGTCTGATTCCTGTTGACTTTACAAGGATGTACATTGCTATTACGCATACAATCAGAAATCCCACAAGTGTACCTGTGGCGGCTCCCCTGATATTCACATTTACATTTGTTACAAGGGAAAAGTTCATAATTATTTTTATGACAACTGCTATTGAGTAAAGCATAACAGGGGTTTTTACCTTACCTACACCCTGGAGCATTGAACATATTGGTGTTATGCCTGCCATAAACAGTACGGCAAAGCCCATAATCTTCAGACATTCTGCACCCACAATTGCAACATCTCCGCCGTAGGTTATCTGCATAATCGGTTCAGCAAGAACAGAAAGTCCTATTCCGCAGGGGAAAGTTACAAGGCATGTAAGCTTTAGAACACGGTTAATGGCTGTTTTCAGCAACGGCTTGTCGCCCTTAGCATAGGCACTTGTAACCATTGGCATTGCTGTTGTACCGAATGCCTGAGTAATAACTGTTACAAGCTGCATTACTGTTAAAGCCGCACCGTAGCAACCCCAAAGCTTTGTCTGGATTGTACCGTCAAGGACTGCATCGGCGTACATAGGATATTGAGTGGCAAGGGCAGAACCGTTGCTTACCGACATATCCGCAAGAACACGCTGGATAATCATTCCGTCAATACTTCCGCTTATATTCATAACAAGGGCACCAAGACCGATTGGAATTGCTGTTCTTATGAGGACACGGAAGGTCTCGTTCTTTGACCTTGCGTCAACTGAAGAAGCAAGCTGCTCCTGTGTGATTCCTCCCCCCATTCTTCTGTACTTGAGAAACAGGTACAAGAAGCTGAGGACTGTACCTACTGTGATGCCCAGTACAGCACCTGAAACGGAATATCCCACAAGGGTATAGATTGCGTCTTTTTCGCTTTGGAAGGTGATTCCGAAAATTGTTCCGTTAGCCTCATAGCCGTCAAGCCCGAACTTCATAATAAGATAGGCAAAGGTAAGACCGAACACCAGCTTGGACGCACCCTCGATTATTTCCGACACAGAAGTTGGGGTCATATTCCTCATACCCTCAAAATAACCTCTGTAAATGGAAACAAGGCAACCGAAAAAGATTGTGGGTGAAAGGCAAATCATTGATGGGAGTGCATAGGGAGAATCAATGATTTTGATATAGAAAAAACTACCGCCAAACATAAGGAGTGAGCAGACAATACCCATTATCACAAAGAAAGGAATGGACACCTTGTGTATTCTGCGGATGTCCTTGTAACGCTTCCGGGCATTGCTCTCGGAAATCAGTCGGGATACTGCTATAGGCAGACCTGCTGTTGCAATTGTGAAAAGGGGTACATAAATTTCGTAGGCATTATTAAAAAGACCTGTTCCAAAGGAAGCAAGCTCATCACCAAACAGTCCGTAAACTCGGGTGAGGGCTACCTTGTATATCATACCGCAAAGCTTTACAACAATAAGGGCAAGGGACATTATCATTGCGCCCTTGACAAAGGTCTGACCCTTGATGCTTTGGTTTTTGTTTTTGTTCTTCGCCAAATCAATCACCTTACAGATAAAAAAGGCGGTTGCCCGCCTTTTCTATATAAATTTTTAGATACTATTCAGATAATTATTCCTGCATACCTGCATCTTCGTCGGAGTCGCTTTTTACAACAACTTCCTTGAATGGATCTTCTACAACTACCTCTTCTTCCTCCTCAAGAGTGTCCTCCTCGGGAACGAATGGGTCCTGCTCTATCTTAGCGCCGCACTTGCTACAGAACAGACAATCCTTGTCAAGCTCAGCCTTACATTTAGGGCAGATAACCTTGTGTCTTGCTGCTGTAATGTACTCGTTGGTGGTCTGGAGCTGAGCCTTAAGCTCATCAATCTCCTGAATAAGTAGTTCGATAGACCTGCTGTCTTCTACGCCGATTTTACTGCAAGCATATACTTCTTCGCCCAGAGTCTGGTACTTCTTACGAATCTCGTTTGAAAGTCCGGAAGCAGTAAACTTAAGCTTTGAATAATCAACTATATTATTTGTCTTTTTTGAAACGGTGTTAGCCGCTGATTTAACATTTACCATCACATCATCTAATAATCCCATTCTGAAAAACTCCTTTCAAAATTTTATATATTATAGCATTTATTATTAAAACTTTCAACCTTATTTCGTAAGTTCAGTAAAAAATTTATCCGCATTTTTCTTGCGGTTTAGTATCTCTTCAAACTTGTCAATATATTCATATGGAAATTTGTAGTTAAAAATTCGCATTAAGTCATTCTTTTTATGATTTTTCAGCTTAGTTACAGCCCCTGCACCGCAGGCAAGGATTGAGTGGGTTTCGTCCATAATGAAAACATTGTAAAGTCCCTCGTGTCCTGGCTTTGACCAGCCTACATTTTCGTAGTTCCCCACCATTCTGCTCTGTCGGTAGAGATAATAGGGTATATAACCCTCCTGGGTGAGCCTTTTTTCGGCGTAGCTGAGCATTTTGCCAGTTCTCTCTGCGTCTTGGCGGTTGGTGGTAAGCCCCTTTTCGGTGTAGTCGGCACTTCTCTTGATGGATAAGGTGTGAACTGTGATGTTGTTTATGTCAAGGTCAATTATTTTGTCAAGACTTTCAGAAAAACTTTCAAATGTGTCATGGGGAAGTCCTGCAATCAAGTCGGAATTTACCGTATTAAAATTGAAGGTACTTGCTGTTTTAAAGGCTTTTAGGGTTTCTTCTGTTGTATGTCTTCTGCCTATTGAATTCAGCACTTTGTCGTTAAGGGTCTGGGGATTTATGCTTATCCTTGTAACTCCGCCATCCTTTAAAACCCTAAGCTTTTCCGGTGTGATTGTGTCGGGTCTGCCGGCTTCAACAGTATACTCCCTGCACTCTTCCATATTAAAAGAACTATTTATTGCGTTGATTAGCTTTTCAAGTTGTTTTGGGTTCAGAGTTGTGGGTGTGCCTCCTCCGATATAGACGGTTTCAAGCTTTAGTGAATGCTTTTTTGCAATTTCTCCCGTTAGGGAAACTTCCTTGCACAGCAAATCCACATATGGTTCAATCAGGTGCTTTGTTCTCTCCACAGACTGGGAAACAAAGCTACAATAACTGCACCTTGAGGGACAGAAGGGTATGGAAACATATAGGGAAAATGAATTTTCTTTTGAAGAATTAAGAATCTTTCTCTCGTATTTTTCTGTTTTGGTAGCAAGGGCAAGCTTTTCCTCGGTTACATAGTAGTAATTTTTGAAGTAATTACGGGCATAGTCCTCGCCATTTTCCATCATAACACTGCGGAGATATTTGACGGGACGAACACCTGTAATCATACCCCAAGGCATTGTTATACCTGTGTAATCCGTCAAGATTTTGAAAAGCAGGGAGCAAATAATCTGCTCGTTTGATTTGTCGTCATCGGTTTTATCCGCTGTAAGGGACTTTTCATATTTGGTGAATACCGCTGTTACCCTTATGCTACTGTCAACGGTTGTAAGGATATATTCACCGTCTTTTTCCTTGGAATTGTCCTTGATTACTTCCAGCTTTTCATAGGGAAAAAACAGTCTGGCGATGTTCTCAATTTCGTAATGAAAGGGATGGTTTTCAATAAATATCTTCATAGCTTGTGTTCATAAATGGGTTGTACTTTTTCTCGTGGGAAAGGGTTGTACTTTCCATATGTCCCGGTAAAATGTTGTATTCTCCCTCTATTGAGGCGATTTTTAAAAGGCTTTTTATCATTGACACAGTGGATGAATCGGCAAAGTCGGTTCTTCCGCAGGATTCACAGAACAATGTGTCACCTGACATTATGTTGTCGTCAAAGATAAAGCATCCGCTTCCCCTTGTGTGGCCCGGAGTTTCCATATACTTGATTTTGGTATTGCCAAGGGTGAGTACATCACCGTCCTTAAGGGTATCGGCAGAAAAATGGGGGAACTTTCTACTTGCCATTTTGTTGGAAAGATTAAGGTCGTCATTTTCAAGGGATGGAAAATCCTTTTCCCCGATATACACCTTGGCATTTGGGAACTTCTTTTTGTATTCCGAAACACCTGTGATGTGGTCAAAGTGACCGTGGGTCAGTAAAATCATTTCAAGATTTCCGCCGTTATACTTGATGTAACCAACTGCCTCTTTGGAATATTCACCGGGGTCAACAATCGCCATTGCTGATGTGTCCAAATCCCTTATTACATAGGAATTTGTTTCCATTATTCCAACCTGATATGTTTTTATCTCGGTCATTTCATAATCTCCTCTGTGTCAAGAATTATTGTTACCGGGCCGTCATTTAAAAGACTTACCTTCATATCTGCGCCAAACTCCCCTGTTTCTACAGAAGATACACCTTCTTTTTCAAGCTGACGGCAAAAATACTCGTATAGCTCATTCGCCCTTTGAGGCTTTTCAGCATTTATGAAGGATGGGCGTCTTCCGTGGCTACAGTCGGCATAAAGGGTAAAGTTTGAAATTACAAGTGCCCCTCCCCCGATGTCAAGGAGAGAAAGATTCATCTTGTCGTTTTCATCGGAGAATACCCTTAGATTTGCAACCTTTGAGGCGAGAAAATCCGCCTCTTTTTCTGTGTCGCCCTGTTTTACTCCCAGCAAAACAAGGAAACCGCTGTTGCATTTGCCCTTTATTTCTTTGTTAATCTCTACATTTGCAAAGGAAACTCTTTGTAAAACTATTCGCATAATTCACCTCTGTTATCAATTATTATGTCATGACCAGCTTGTCGAGGAATCCCCTGCCTCTACCACTAATTTTGTTAGCGAAATCATACTTTCATATTACCTATTAGTGTCGATTTGTCCACTACTGCTTTCCTTTCAGATTCCTCGCTACGCTCGGAATGACAGGAGAGAGATTTCATTCCCTCAGAATGACAGAGTGTGGTATCAATTATTCACCTATATTCTCGTTACGGAAATTATACCGTTGATGTTGCCTAAATGGGTCATAATGCCCTTAAGGTGGTCAATTCCGTTTGTATCTATTGTTGCTGTTACAACAGCATTTCCGTTTTTAGCCTCACGGGAGGTGAGGTTCCTTATGAAGATGTGCATTTGTGAAAGCTGAATTGTAACATCAGCTAAAAGTCCTGTACGGTCGGTTGCCACAATCTCCAATGTACTCTGGAAGCTTTCGTTGATGTTTCCAATCCACCTTGCCTTAACCCAGCGTTCAGGCTCTGCACAGGATGCAATATCCTTTGGCACATTGGGGCAGGTTCTTTTGTGGATGGATACACCGTAACCCCTTGTGATAAAGCCGATTATGTCGTCGCCCGGCAAAGGATTACAGCACTTTGAGAATTTTATCAGGCAATCGTCCATACCTTCAATTTCAACGCCGGAGGAAACCTTGTTGTGCTTTTTAGGCGGTTCCTTTGGAGGAACAAACTCAACAACCTTTTTTTCGTACTTCTTCTGATATTCGTCCTTAATTCTGGGGAGTATCTTCCAGATTTGTATTCCGCCATAGCCTATGGCGGCGTACAGGTCGTCGATGGTGTTACAATGCTGTTTCTGTAACATTTTTGGGAAAATATCGTTGGCATCCTCTTCTGTCATATAAATTCCGGATTTTTTAAGCTCTGCTTCAAGGGCAGCCTTGCCTTCAACAATATTTTCGTCCCTGCGTTCACGCTTGAACCACTGGCGGATTTTTGTCCTCGCCTCGCTGGTTTTGACAATATTCAGCCAATCCCTTTTTGGCCCTGCACCCTCCTTCTGGGTGATAATCTCAATAATTTCGCCGTTTTTCAGCTTGTAGTTTATGGGGACAATTCTTCTGTCTGCCTTTGCACCAATCATTCGGTTGCCCACCTCGGTGTGAATTGCGTAGGCAAGGTCGATTACTGTTGAGCCGTTTGGCAGATTAATAAGGTCGCCCTTTGGTGTGAACACAAACACCTCGTCCTGACTAAGGTCGTTTTTGATATTTTTAATAATATCTGTGGAGTCCTCGGACTGGATTTGGTTTTCTATCATTCTTCTCAGGGATTCTATCCTCTCCCGGAGAATGTCCTTGTCATTTTTTGTGGGGGAAAGTCCCAGCTTATACTTCCAATGGGCGGCGATTCCGTACTCAGCTGTATAGTGCATTTCCCATGTGCGGATTTGCACCTCAAATGGCACACCCTCTTTGCCGATAACGGTTGTGTGGAGTGACTGGTACATATTTTTCTTTGGGGTACTGATATAGTCCTTGAACCTGTTGGGCAAAGGCTGGTAGATATCGTGAATAACACCCAGAACATTGTAGCAGTCCATAACAGAATCAACAATAATCCTTACCGCAAAAACATCATAGATTTGATCCATTGTTTTGCCCTTCATAAAGGTTTTGCGGTATATGGAGTTGATGGACTTTACCCTGCCGGAAACATAGATTTTCTTAACAGAGTCGCCGATTCTGTCCTGAATTTCGTGCTTGATTTTTTCGATAAATTTATCTCTTTCGTCCTTTTTAAGGAGAAGTTCGTTTTCGATTTCTTCGTAACCTACAGGGTCAAGAATTCTGATGGAGATATCCTCAAGCTGTTCTTTCATCGCCTTCATTCCAAGGCGGTGGGCGATTGGTGCATAGACCTCCATAACCTCAAGCGCCTTGTCACGCTGTTTCTGAGGTTTCATAACCTCTATTGTCCTAAGGTTATGAAGTCTGTCCGCAAGCTTTACAATGATTACCCTTATGTCGTTACTCATTGCAATGAGCATTTTACGCAGGTTCTCTGCCTGTCTTTCCTCTCGGTTTGAGTATGTGATTTTTGCAAGCTTTGTAACGCCGTCAACCAAGTCGGCAATAGTTTCGCCGAACTGCTTTTTGATTTCGTCAAGCTCTACATTTGTATCTTCTACAACATCGTGAAGAAGGGCTGCAACAACGCAGTCGGTATCCATACCCATTTCAACCAGAATACAGGCAACTGATGTGGGGTGCAAAATATAGGGTACACCCGAAACTCTTTTTTGGTCACCGTGAGCGCTGTAGGCAAGGTTATATGCCTTTTTTATCACCGCCATATCAAAGTCGTTTCCGCTGTTATTTATATAATCAATAAGGTCGTTAAAATCGTTATAATTTTCATAATGTTCAACCATATTAATGCACCTCCTTTAGTTTTTTAATGAATACTGAATCCTCTAAATTCACCTTACCGCTTTGGAGCATTTCTATCTTACTCACATAAAGACCCTGCTCCCAGCGTATAAGGCCAAGCTCCTTCATTGCATAGAGGATTATTTTCAGCTTTCCCATACTTACTTTGTAATTAAGAAAATGGGAAAGGGCGTATTCGTCATATATAAAGCCGTTGTTTGACTTTAAAAATCTGTAAACAAGGGCAAAGTCATCTCTGCTTGGGAGAATAGACTGGGCTTCGCTAAAAGTGAGCCTTTGCTTTGTTGCAAATTTTTCAAAGATTCTAAGGCTGTCTATCATAGATTCATTGTCGCTGTCGGAATACTTTATGCTTTTAATTATTATGCTCAAATTTTCCTGACCGTTATACACATTCTTGTCAAGGGAAACCGCAAGGTCAACAGTATCCCCCACTCGGAAACAGCAGTCCTCCGGTGTATGACCAAAATACATTGCGTTTACATATGTATTTTGCCTGAAAAGGGAAAGCCTCAGGTGTTTTCCTCCGCTAAGGGGCTGGATTTTGCTAATCTGCATATTGTAAAGACCGAAAATAGGTGAGGGATTTGCCGCACCGTATGGTTCAAGGTAACTAAGGCTTTCTACAAGGGATAAATCCAGCTGGGCGGGATTCAGCTTGCAGTCTATGTTCACTTTATTGTAGGGCATTGTTATATTTTCGCAATACTCATTAATTCTTTTACGGAATAATGGGATATTTTCCTGTTTAAGTCCGATACCCACAGCCATTGGATGACCTCCGCAGTTTGTAAGCACATCCTTGCAGGCGAAAACTGCATCGCAAAGGGAAAATCCCTCTACACTTCTGCCACTTCCCTTGGCTGTTCCGTCGCTGTCAATGCCAATTATTATTGTGGGTTTATCGTAAATCTCTTTAATTCGTGAGGCTACAATTCCTATGACGCCCTGGTGCCAGCCATTTCCGGCTAAGACGATTATCTTATCATTTACTATGTTGGGAGCTTTGGAAATGCTGTGATTTATAGAAGCTAAAATTTCCTTTTCTATTCCCTGTCGTTCTCTGTTGTCTGCTCCAAGCTCATCAGCAACTGAAATTGCCTTTTCGTAATTGTCTGTGAGAAGAAGCTCTACGCTTTTGTCGGAAAGTCCAAGTCTGCCGCCTGCATTAATTCGTGGTACAAGTGTAAAGGAAACATTGCCGGCTGTGATTTTTTTGTCGTTAAGTCCAGCCTCTTCTTTCATAGCGTTGATTCCGATTCTATCGCTGTTCTGGATATGCTTAAGGCCGTTTTTAACAAGAGTTCTGTTTTCTCCTCTAAGAGGTACAATATCTCCGATTGTACCCAAGGCGGCAATATCGCTGAAATTTTCAAGTAGGCTTTCTATGTCGGCATATTCACCCTCAATAGCCATTACCAGCTTAAAGGCTACTCCTACACCCGAAAAATCCTTGTAGGGACTGTTGTCGTCCTCTCTGTGGGCATCCACCACGGCAACGGCAGGAGGAAGCTCGCCGGAGGGCATATGGTGGTCTGTTACAACTGTATCTATTCCAAGGGTGTTGGCATAGGCTATGACATCCCTTGAGGAAATTCCGTTGTCAACTGTTATGATAAGCTTAACACCCTGTGAATGGAGCTTATCGACAGCCTCGTTGTTCATACCGTAGCCTTCACCGCTTCGTGAGGGGATGTAAAAGATTACATCTGCACCTACATTGTCGTACAGATAGCTATATAGGAGAGATGTGCTGGTGACACCGTCTGCGTCGTAGTCGCCGTAAACACAGATTTTTTCATCATTTTCAATGGCATATGTAATTCGCTGTACTGCCTTGTCCATATCCTTCATCAGAAAAGGGTCGGACAGATTGCCGGCATCGCTCAGAAAATCCTGAATTTCCTCCTGTGTGGTAAGACCACGTATGTCAAGCATCATAGAGAGAAAAACCGGCAAATCGTACTGCTTTGATATAGCCAGTGCTCGTTCTTTATTAAGTTTTTTCACTGACCATACTTTCATAGAAACCTCTATTTTTTGTTTGATTTTTCAATATATAATGTTAGTTGTTTTCGCTAAGCATTTCTTCTGCTAATTTTCGTGTGCTGTCTGTGATTTCGATACCGCCCATAATGCGGGATAGCTCGTCAACTCTGCCGTTGTGGTCAAGGGTGACAACATCTGTAAAGGTTCGTCCGTCCTTGACATTTTTGCGAATAAGATGGTGGCTGTCACCAAGGGAGGCTATCTGCACCTGATGGGTTACGCAGATGACCTGTCGGTTTTTGGAAACCTCCTTTAGCTTTAAGCCAACCTTTCGGGAGGCTTTACCGGAGATTCCTGTATCAACCTCGTCAAATATAAGGGTATCTACAATATCGCTTGTAGAAAGCACTGTTTTGATTGCAAGCATCATACGGGAAAGCTCACCGCCGGAGGCGATTTTTGAAACAGGCTTTGGTGTTTCTCCGGGGTTAGCAGAAATCAGAATTTCCACCTTGTCCTTACCTGTGGAAGTGAGAGGTGTTTCCTCCATTGAAACAAAAATTCTTACATTGGGCATATCAAGAAAGGACATTTCTTCCTGGACTTTTTGGGAAAACTCCTCACCTGCCTTACGGCGGAGGGTTGTTAATTTCTCTGCCTTTTCAACTGCTTTTTCAAGGAGGGAATTGTACCTTTCCTTTAACTGCGCCATATTTTTGTCGTAATTCAGTAGGTTGTCAAGGCGAATGGCGGCATTATCCCTGTATTCAAGAATTTCCTCTATTGAGTTGCCGTATTTCCTTTTTAGTTTATATATTTCATCAAGTCTTAGTTCGATTTCTTCAAGTCGTGACGGGTCAAATTCAAGATTGTCTATTAAATCGCTGATTTCAACTGAAATATCTCCAAGGGTGTAGGATAGGTCGCTAAGGCGGTTGCTGATGTCCTCGGCTTCATCATAAAAGTTGCTTGCCTTGATAAGGTTTGTGCTTGCTTCGTCTACCAGATTACAGGCACCCTCAGACACTCCGTAGCCGGAAAGGACTGACTTTGCCTTATCAAGATAGGTGCGGATTTTTTCGCTGTTTTGTAAAAGCTTTTTTTCGTTTGCAAGCTCCTCGTCCTCGCCTAATGTGAGGGATGCGTTGTCGATTTCATTTACTTGAAAGGTTAGCAAATCAATGTCATACAGACGCTTTTCCTCATCTCCGCCGTTTTCATTCAGTTGTTTTTTTAGTTTGCATAATTCTTTGTAGGAATTATAATAATCTTCCTTTTTCTTTGCTATATCAGCGTAATTGTCAATGTAATTAATGTGGGAGTCGGACTGCATAAGCTCAAGGCTTTCGTGCTGTCCGTGGATGTTTATCAGGTTTATTCCCAGCTCTTTTAGTGTTGTAACGGTTGCAGGGCGGTCGTTAATTCGGCACACACTCCTGCCGTTAAGGGAAAGTTCTCTGCTGAAAATCAAGGTTCCGTCATCGCTTTTAAATCCCATTTCCTCTGCTTTTTTGAGAATGTCTTTATCCACATCTGTAAAGGTTGCAGAAACAAAGGCGCTTTCGCTTCCGGTTCTTATAATATCCTTGCTGGTGCGGTGGCCTGTTACAGCGTTGATGGAATCTATAATAATACTCTTGCCTGCTCCTGTTTCGCCGGTGAGTACATTAAGACCCTTTGAAAATTCAATATTGGTTTTTTCAATTACAGCTATGTTTTCGATGTACAGGGTACTTAACATACATTATCTCCTTACAGCAGTTTCTTAAACTTTTCCTTAAGTTCGTTTGCAAAATCTTTATTTCTCATAACTATGAAAATTGTGTCGTCACCTGCTATGGTGCCTACTATATTTTCAAGCTCTAAATTGTCAAGGGATGCACACACAGCCTGTGCCATACCGCTCATTGTCTTTACCACTACAATATTTTCGGCACAGTCAACAAGCTTTGCAGAGGATTTGAAGAGGTTTTCAAATCCTGTTGTTTTGTCAAGGGAATTTCTGCCCCCTGTTGTGTAGCAATACTTGCCCTGTGGGTTGAGGGTTTTGAGAATTCTAAGCTCCTTTATATCCCTTGAAATTGTGGCTTGGGTGGCAGAAAAACCTGCGTCGTTCAGCCTTTCAAGGAGCTCCTCCTGTGTATTTATATCATAATTATTTACAAGCTCAATTATTTTTTCGTGTCTGCCTGACTTCATTACTCGTCACGCTCCTTTAGTTTTTCACTAACCTGACGATAAAAATTCCTATTTTTAAAGGAAATCATACTTAGTACATAATCTGACTTTTTAATAATAACTCTGTCCTCGCTTGTGAGAGGTACAACAATCTGTCCGTCTATGGTAAGGTAGCTTTTGTTGTTGTCGGTGTAGCTTTCGGCACTTACAGAAAGAACAGAATCGCCGTTAAATATTACCGTTCTGTCAGTTAAAGAATGGGGACATATTGGAGTCAGCACAACGCAGTCCATACAAGGCTCTACGACAGGACCTCCTGCTGAAAGTGAATAGGCAGTACTGCCTGTGGGGGTGGAAAAAATAAGTCCGTCAGCTCGGTAATGGGTGGTTTTTTCGCCGTCAACATAGAGGTACATATCAATTATTCGGGAAAGCTGACCACGGGAAATTACTGCGTCGTTGATACAGGAATATGTTTTAGTTTCTGTCTTTTTCACAACGGTTACATCAATGACCATTCTCTTGTTAATATTGTAATCATCATCAAGCAAACGTAAAAGAGTGTTTACTTCATTAGGCTCAAGCTCAGCGGCAAAGCCCAGGCGACCGCAATTTACCCCCACAATGGGGATGTTATTCTCAGCGGCGTGGCGGGCATTGTGGATTATTGTTCCGTCACCGCCAACAGTCACCGCCTTGTCCGAGGCGGCAAAAAGGTCGTTGTCGTGGTCGTAATATGCGATTCCCTCAAAGTAGTCAAAATACTTTCTTGCGTCACTTTTCATAAGTATTTCTGCACCGTGTGAGGTTAACAGATGGATAATATCCTTGGCGCACTCCACAGCATTTGGCTTTGCTATATTTACCTTTAGACATATTTTCATAAAAACACCTTATTTTGATAGTTCACGGTGGGAGATTTCCACCAATTCATCGGGATTTGTATCGGTTAAAAGCATTGGACTGTCGCTCTTTTTCAGATGGACAAGATATTCAATGTTGCCCTCCGGCCCTTTTACAGGGGAAAAATCAAGGTTCAATACGGAATATCCGTTGTTAAGGCAGAAGTCAACTATGTCCTTTACTACAGCCTTGTGTACCTGTGGGTCACGGACAACACCCTTTTTGCCTACATTTTCCCGTCCGGCCTCAAACTGGGGTTTGATAAGGCACACAGCCTCTCCGTCCTCTGCAAGGAGATTGCGGGCAACAGGCAACAGGAGTTTCAGAGAGATGAAAGATACATCTATGGAGAAAAACTGGATTTTGTCGGGGATTTGCTCTTCTGTGACATTTCGGAAGTTGGTGCGCTCCATATTTACAACACGGCTGTCGGAACGTAGCTTCCATGCAAGCTGACCGTAGCCAACATCAATGGAATACACCTTTTTTGCACCGTTTTGGAGCATACAATCGGTAAAACCGCCTGTTGAGGCTCCTATATCCATTGTGATTTTGCCATCAAGGGATAAATCAAAATTATTCATTGCCTTTTCAAGCTTAAGACCGCCCCTTGAAACATATTTAAGGGTTTCTCCTCTTACTTCAATTTTACACTTTTCGTCGTACTGTGTTCCGCATTTGTCAGCCTTTTGGTTATCAACATAAACCTTGCCTGACATAATTATTGCCTTTGCCTTTTCTCTTGACTCGCAAAAGCCTTTTTCGTAAACCAGTACATCAAGTCGCTTTTTCATATTTCTTTTAAAATATCCTTTACTATACTCTGGGTGTCAAATCCAAGCTGTAAAAATGCTTCTTCCACAGTCTGGTGGGTGACAAATTCATCATTTATTGCGTGAATTTCCATATTCCCCTTAAAGCCCTTTTCGCAAAGCTTGGTGTTAAAGCTGTAGCCTATGCTACCGTTGAGCATACCCTCTTCGTAGAAATGTATATTCTCGAAATTCAGGGCCTTTAACAGTGCATCCTCCGGTAAAGGCTTGATGCGGTTCAGCTTGAGAACACACACCTCTTTGCCCTTTTGTGATAAAATTTCCTTTGCCTCGCAACAGTTGGAGAAAAGTCTTCCGTAGGTCACAAGGAGGGTGTCACAGGAGGTATCCCCGTAAAAGTCATAGTCAACAGAAATTTCTGTGTAGTCCTTGGGGCGGAACATTTCTCCTCCCCTTGGGTAACGGACGGCAACAAGGCTGTCGTTGTGATATACTGCTTCGTTAAGGCACTTTAAAAGTCCTTCAAAATAACAAGGGGAATAGATTGTGGTGTTGGGGAAGGAGTTGAGCATTGAAACATCAAAGACACCCTGATGTGTTTCTCCATCGTCACCCACTATTCCTGCCCTGTCAATGGCTATTACTGCGTGGAGCTTTTGCATAGCTATATCGTGAAGGAGCTGGTCATATGCCCTTTGAAGGAACGTGCTGTAAACAGCAAACACAGGCACCATACCCTTGGCGGAAAGACCTCCTGCAAAGGTAACTGCGTGCTGTTCGGCAATTCCCACATCAAAAAATCGTTCTTTGTATTGTTTACAAAATTCATCCAGGCCGACACCGGGAGTCATTGCCGCTGTGATGGCGCAAATCCGCCTGTCCTTGGAGGCGATATTGCACATATATTCTCCAAAGACTGAGGAAAAGCTCTCCTTGCTCTGGGGGCTTTCCCCTGTTTCGATATTGAATTTATTGATACCGTGAAAATGCTTTGGGTCTTTTTCGGCAAATTCATATCCCTTGCCCTTTGTAGTTACAACATGGATAAGGACGGGGCCGTTCAGCTTTTTGGCGGCTTCAAAGGCATTGCCCATATCTTCAATATTATGACCGTCAACAGGGCCAAAATAGGTGTAGCCGAAGTTGTCGAAGAAAGTGTCCTTATACACAAGCTTTTTTACCCTGTTGGTTGAACCCATCAGGAATTTTACTATTTTGTTGCCCAAATAAGGAATATGGACAAGGGTTTTCTCTATTTTATTTTTAAGCCTAAGGTACCAGGGATTTACCCGTACCTTGGTGAGGTACTTTGCAAATGCGCCTACATTTTTGCTGATGGACATTTTGTTGTCGTTAAGCACCACTATAAACTTTTTGCCGTAGCGGCCTGCGTTGTTAAAAGCCTCCATGGACATACCGCCTGTAAAGGAAGCGTCCCCTATTACGGCTATGGTGTAGGACTTGTCCCCTTTGATTTGCTTTGCCTGTGACATACCGTAGGCTGCAGAAATTGAGGTACTGCTGTGGCCTGTGTTAAAGTCGTCATACTTGCTTTCACTGCGTTTAGGAAAGCCTGAAAGTCCGCCCTTGGTGCGGATTGTGTCGATTTGGCTGAATCGCCCTGTGAGCATTTTGTGGGTGTAGGACTGGTGGCCTACATCCCAGACAATACTGTCGTGAGGTGTTTTGAAATACTTATGAAGTGCAACTGTAAGCTCAACAACACCTAAGTTTGACGCAAGGTGACCGCCGTTTACAGACACAACCTCAACAAGCTTGTGGCGGATTTCGTCACAAAGCTGTGGTATCTGTTCCTTGGGGAGTCTGCGCAAATCCTCGGGACTGTTTATTTTTGATAGAATACTATATTCTGACATTTTCTTACTCTGAACCAATTAATCCGGAATATAAAACTACTTTGGAGTTTTAGGATTAATATTAGTTCTTTCTTTCTGACATTTTAAGCGCAATATCCCTGAGGGCTGTTATGTCGCCCTCAAACTGACTTAATGCGTTAATTGCTTTCTCAGTATATTCTTCCACAAGTTCACGGCACTTTTCAAGTCCGTAAATTGAAACATATGTGGATTTTTCGTTACTTTCGTCACTGCCTATAGGCTTGCCAAGCTCTTCCTCGCTTGAAGTTACATCAAGGATGTCGTCCTTTATCTGGAAGGCAAGACCAAGATTTTCGCCGTACTGCTGTGCAAGGAGAATATCCTTGTCACGGTTACTTCCCACAACTGCACCCATCATACAGGCGGCTTTGATTAATGCACCTGTCTTTTTCAGGTACATCTGTTTTATGGTTTCCACCGGAACACTCTTGCCCTCTGACTGGAGGTCGATAACCTGACCCCCTACCATTCCCTTTGCACCGGAAAGGTCGGCAAGGATTCTTCCGCATTTCAAAGCTTTTTCCGCTCCTACAAGGGAAACTGCCTTTTCAGAAAGTACTGTGGAAAAGGCAAGGGTTAATAGTGCATCCCCGGCAAGCAATGCTGTGTCTTCACCGAAAACCTTGTGGTTTGACGGCTTGCCACGGCGTAAATCATCGTCGTCCATACAGGGTAAATCGTCGTGGATAAGGCTGTATGTATGAATCATCTCTATTGCACAGGCAAAGGGTAAAGCCTGTTCCTCATTTGCTCCTGAAAGCTTTGCAAACAGCAAAACAAGGGTTGGGCGCACACGCTTTCCCCCCGCTTCAAGGGAATACCTCATCGAGTCAAGAAGGCACTTTTCGGTGCTTTCCTCCTTTATTTCATCTGTGGGCAGATAACTCCAGAGTTCATTTTCAATCATTTCTAAATAATTCATCATAAATCACCACGGGACTGACGGATTTTTTCAATCTGTTCATTAATATCGTTAATTTCTCCCTGTGCTTTATCCAGGGATTTGTAGCAGGAATCAAGGGTAAGCGCCGCTTCCTTATAGATTTCCATAGCCTTATTAAGGGGGATTGACTTATCCTCAAGGAGTGAAAGAAGCTCCTTCAGCCTTTGGTTTGACTCCTCTATTGTCATTTCTTTGTTCATCATTGCACCTCGTCATCTGTTAGTGACAACAGTTTTTTCAGTCGGTGATTTACTCCGCTGCGACTGATGTTGTCCTTTGTTAATTTTCCTAAATCCCTAAGGGACATTTCAGGGTTTTCAAGTCTTAGAACTGCAATTTCCTTTAGCTCGGGAGAAAGTGAGTTGTAGGACTTGCTTTTCATCAACTTTTTGATGGCTGTTATCTGCCTTGCCGAAGCCTCGGCTGTTTTGTTTATGTTGTGAAGCTCGGAATTTACCTTTCGTATGGTATTGTTCCTCACCTGTTTTTCCACTTTTGTATTCATCACAGCCATTGAGCTGTTGAATGCGCCGATGTATGTGAGGAAATCGGCTATCTGCTCGGAATCCTTGATATATACAATAAACTTGCCCTGTCGCATTACTGACTTTGGACGAAGGGAACAATTTTCCACCTCGCAAAGGAGTGTGAGCAAATCGTTGGCAAGGTTACGGTAGGGTACTTTAAACTCTATGTGATAACCTTTTTCCGGATTTGTAACACTTCCGCAGGAGAGGAATACACCCCTTAGAAAAGAAGAAAGCTGACCCTCGTTTGAAATGTTCGCTCTGTTTATGCGAAGTGAAACCTCGCTTTTGGAATAGCCGAAGCTTTCAAAAATTCGGTTACAGTCGTTCTCATAAAGCACCTTCATAGTGATAAGGTGATTCTGGGAACTGCGTACCCTTAGTCCTGCTGAAATTTCAAGAACAGGAGCATACAGGTCGGTGAGGGTTTCTTCAAGCTTATCCCCAATATATTTATTTTCTGTGGTGAAAACAATTTCGTTATATGTAAATTTCTTTGAAAAAAGGAGCATTCCGTAGCTAAGGGAGAATTTTTGACTTTCCTCCTGCAAAGGCAAAAGGCAAAGCTCCTTTTTTGTTTCAAAGGAAAAAGACATAGTAATCTTCCTTACTGTTTATTAATATCTCTGTGTGAAATAATTACAGGATAACCCTTCTCGTGGAGATGAAAGTGGATTCTGCGGGCAAGGGTTACTGAACGATGCTTGCCACCTGTGCAACCAACGGCTATTACAAGCTCGCTTTTGCCCTCTTTCTGGTAAAGGGGTAGGGAAAAATCAAGGAGGCTGAGGATTTTTTCCAGAAACTTCTGACTGCTTTCCTCTTTCATCACATATTCCCTTACAGCGTGGTCAAGCCCTGTGAGGTTTTTAAGCTCGGGAATGTAGTAGGGGTTTATCAGGCATCTTGCGTCAAACATCACATCAGCCTCAAGGGGGATTCCGTACTTAAAGCCAAAGGACATAACAGAAACCTTCATACTTCCCGATGCACTTGTTGAAAAGAGTCCTATAACCCTTTCCCTAAGCTGTTTCAGGGACATATATGTGGTATCAACAATGTAGTCTGCGTGAGCCTTCACGAGGTCAAGGAGTTCTTTTTCCTTATTAACTGCCCTTTCTACGGAGCGGTCCTCAACTGTATCGGCAAGTGGGTGGGTTCTTCTTGTTTCTTTGAATCTTGTGATAAGAGTTTCCACCTTTGCGTCAAGGAAGAGAATCTTGAACTGTCTTTCATTTGAGGAATTCTTCTGTATATCCTCATAGAGATTTGTAAGTGCGGAGGTACTTCTTATGTCAATTACCACAGCGCACTTTTTCATCCTTTTGTCGTTGGACTGTTCACACAAATCGTAAAATTTTCCAAGGAGCATTGGGGGCATATTGTCAACACAATAGTAGCCGATGTCCTCAACAGCTCTAAGGGCTGTTGACTTGCCGGCTCCTGACATTCCTGAAATGATTAAAAGTTCCATTATATTCTAATCACCTCTGTTTCAAGGAAGTAGCCTGTTTCTTCCTTTACCTTTTGCTGTACTTCTTTTATGAGAGAGTCGATGTCCTCAAAGGTTGCACCGCCCTTGTTGATGATAAAACCTGCATGTTTTTCAGAAACACAGGCACCGCCGATGGTGTAGCCCTTTAGTCCGCAGGACTCAATAAGTGTTCCTGCAAATGCACCCTCAGGCCTTTTGAAGGTGCTTCCGGCTGAGGGATATTCAAGGGGCTGTTTTGACTTTCTTCTGCCAAGCAGTTCCTCCATCTTCTCCTTAATGATGTCCTTGTTTTCTTCCTTGAGGCTTAGGGTACAGGATGTGATGATATAGTTTTTATCCTTAAACACAGATGTTCTGTAGCCAAGGTTAAGCTCTTCCTTTGTAAAGGTGCCGTATTCTCCCTTGGGGGTGATGTAGTCGGCTGAAATCAGACAGTCCTTCATCTCACCTCCGTAGGCTCCGGCATTCATAAATACTGCACCGCCTACAGAACCGGGGATTCCATAGGCAAATTCAAGACCTGAAAGGCTGTTTTCCTGTGCAAATCTGCAAAGCTTCATAAGGGAAGCTCCGGCACCGGCAAAGACACGGTTGCCGTCCTCAATTCTAATATCTGTAAATTCTCCTGAAAGGGTGATTACAACTCCCTTTATTCCCCTGTCGGAAACAAGGAGGTTACTGCCCTTTCCCAAAATAAAATAACTTAGATTTTCTGCACTTATATATTTCATAAGGGCAGAAAGCTGTTCTTTGCTGTTTACTGTGACAAAAACCTGTGCATTACCTCCAACCTTAAAGGTGGTGTGATTCTTCATAGGCTCGTCACAGATGTACTCCATATGGTTATCGTTAAGAAAACCAAAAAAATTCTCCATATTATTCTCCAAAATATTAATCTCCCAAACCGGTATCTACTTTAATAGACTGAAAATCGTCCTCCTGAACGCTCATACCCAAATTCTCCAAAAGCTCCATGGCGGCATTGTAGCCCATCTTCTTCTGACGGTTGTTCATGGCGGCAACCTCAATAATCATTGAAAGGTTACGGCCGGGGCGAACAGGGATTGTAGTTACGGGAACATCTACACCTAAAATTTCGGTGTACTCGTTGTCAAGTCCCATTCTATCATATGCACGGTTTGGATCCCAGATTTCCATATTGATAACCATATCTATTTTTTCGCTTTGCTTGATGGCTCCCATACCAAAGATTCGCCTTGCGTTGATTATGCCGATTCCTCTCAGCTCAATAAAGTGGCGGATATTCTCGGGGGAAGTTCCCACAAGGGTTTTCTTTGAGGTACGGCGGATTTCAACTGCGTCGTCAGCAACAAGGCGGTGGCCTCGCTTGATAAGCTCAATGGCGGTTTCGCTTTTACCTACACCGCTGTCACCTGTGATAAGACAGCCCTCGCCGTAAACCTCCACAAGAACACCGTGGCGGGTAATTCTCGGTGCAAGCTCGTTGCTTAGGTATGAAATCAGGTTTGCAGAAAGCTCACTGGTGGTTTCGGAGGTTTTCAGAACAGGGACACCGCACTCCTCCGCTGCAATAAGCAGGGCATTTGTCGGCTGCATATTCCTTGTTATGATTACAGCCGGAGGGCCAAGGCTGAAAATTGCATTGAGCACATGGTGCTGTTGTTCCGCACCGAATTTACCAAGATAGCTGTACTCTGTATATCCCAAAATCATAATTCTGTTTTTATCAAAAAAGTCAAGATAGCCGATAAGCTCCAGACCGGGGCGGTCGATGTCGGCAGATGTTATAAATATGCTTTCTGCTTCCACAGGCATATAGACAGTTTCAAGAGATAGTTCTTTAATAATCTTGTCAAGCGACACTTTAAAATCAGTTGCCATAGTAAAACCCTTTCCTAAAATTATACACTTTAAAAAACACCGGTCAGTACACAGGTGTCGTAAACTTAAGGAAAAAAACATACACTATCATTCCAAGTCACAACACCGTCATTCCGAGCTTGTCGAGGAATCCCCTTCCTCTATCACTCATATTGTCATAGAAATCATACTTTCATATAACCTATTAGTGTCGATTTAAGCACTACTGCTTTCCTTTCAGATTCTTCGGTCGTTTCACTTCCTCAGAATGACAAGGTGGAGCTGTTTTCATAGGTTGACAACACTAAATAGTACACAGGTGTTTTATATTATAATTATACAGATTTTATTATACTATAAAAAGGCTGATTTTTAAATGCTGATACAGAATTATAAAGATATTATCGTAAAAAAATATAGAGTATTTTTGTGCATATTACACTAAATAAGTTATTTGGTAAAGAATTGCATTGGCTAAATGGTAATTCTTTTGATATTTATTTCTCCGTCGTCCTCATATAGCAGAGAAAATTCCTTGCCGAATAGTGCGTCGCTGTATGCACATATTCTTTCATCACAAAGATTGCTGTTCTTGATGATTACATTCAGGCTGTCGGAGGTTATCTCCCCCTTTTTTATCATATCTATTGCAGGACTTTCTGCAAGGGATATTCGGATGTCCGGGGGAATCTGGTAGTAGGACTTCAGCTCGCCGATATAGGAAGCAAGCTCCTTTACTGTTATTTCGGCAGAAATTATAATATCCTTGCTGTGGGAGAGGAAGGGTGTTTGGTCGTACTTTGTTTTTATTTCTTTCATAGAATTTTCAAAGCTTTCGTGGGGGACTGAATACACCTTCGGCTCTTTTGTAAAGCTGTCGGTGAGGAGAATAATATCGTCCTTTGTAATTATAATTACATCGCTTACAAGCTTACGGCTGATTTCGTAGCTTTGGCATCCTGTTGCTGACAGCATTACAAAAATTACGGCTAAAAGGGAAATTATTTTTTTAGTCATTGCGATTCTCCTTTACCTTTACTGCTATGGGAACTATGAGGGTGACTATCAGTAACAGCACAAGGAGAAAATACCTGTTCAGCAAAATATCCCCTATTTCCTTTACATATGAAGTTATGACGGAAAGGCAATAAACAACCACAAGGAATGTTGTGGACATAAGCCTTGTATTGTTTTTTGCTATGCTTTTTATGGTCAGGGTAAAATACAGGAGAGCAAAGAATACGCAGATGATGGAAAGTGCTATAAAAAGTCCTGAAAAACCCATGGGTATCACCTTAAAGGACACCTGAGAAAGTGTGTAAAAGGGATGGCTGTACTCAGACACATTCAGCAGTTTTACAAAACACATTACAACTCCTGTTACAAGTGAAACTATAATAAAGGGCAGGGAAACTGTTTTTACTTTGCCTGTATCGTAATTTCTGTAGAAGAAAAATGACAGGGTAAGCGGAGAAAACATAAGGATGAAATCAGTAATTTCGGCAAGCTGTGATGACTTTTCGTTATCGGAAAAATCAGCCATATCACTGTAAGGTGTAAAAGCTATTATCAGTACTATGGCTACGAGAACGAATGCACCTGCGATTATTGCACTTCGTGAGATTGCCTCTATCCCCTTCGTTGCCGGATAAGCAAGAGCCAGAATGAAAAGTGCTGAAATTATGAATTTTGGACTATTGGGGTTAATGTGCTTCACAAAAAAGTCAGAAAAACCGTTGAGGATATACACAGACATTGCTGTGACAAAGATTGCAATTACCACCTGAAATACAGGGGGAATTTCTAATTTTTCTTTTGAAGAAATAAAGAATGTGGGTATTAGCAGTAAAAATGCTATAACTATTGAGATTATCATTGAAAGGCAGGACACGGTTTCTCCCTCAATTGTGACAAAAGCAAGTGTTGAAAGTCCGACAAACACGGAAAACTGCAATCCACTGATTTTACTGTTTAAAATCATCATCTGCCCCCTTCATATTCTGAACTTTGATTTTATGCTTTGAAAGTCGGTGCCAGTCTGCACGTATAAAATTATCTTTGAGGATTCCCGTGGAAACAGGGGCAATCGGAGAAAGAAAAGGCACACCAAAGCTACTTAGGGATGAAATGGATACCACTGCAACAAGGGACGCAAGGACTATGCCCAAAAAGCCGAACATACCTCCGACTATAATGAAGATAAATTTCATCACCGTAATTGCACCGTAAAGGTCGGGTACTACATAGGAGCAAATTGCGGAAAAGGCTACTATAATCAGGGTTGTTGCACAGATAAGACCTGCCGAAACACCTGTTTCTCCGATTACAAGAGCGCCTACAATTCCCACGGCATGACCAAGGGGTTTTGGGAGTCTTAGTCCTGCCTCACGCATAACCTCGTACATAAAGGTTACAAGTAGCACCTCCAGCATAAGTGGAAACGGTGTTGTTTCAAGGGATGAAACTATATGATTCAGCAGTCCCCTTGGAATATACTCAGGCTGAAAATTTGTTATAGCCACAAAAAGTCCGGGAAGATAAAGGGCAAACAAGAAAGAAATGTACTTTAGTATTCGGATAAATGATGAAAAGTAAGGGCGGTTTGAGTAGTCGTCAAAGCTTTGAAAATTTTCTATAAACAGGTGGGGTACTATTATTGCAGAGGGTGTGCCGTCCACAAGGACTCCTATTCTCCCCTCTGTAATTTTTCCGCACAGAGTGTCGGGGCGCTCTGTAACCCCCACTGTGGAAATCAGAGTATTGTGGTTGTTGTCACCAAGGTAAGAAACAAGGTACCCCGACGCAAGGACTGTATCAAGATTAATACTTTTCAGTCTGCGGACAAGCTCGTCAAGAATTCTCTTTGACACCGCTGAATTTAAGTAGCAAAGGCATATCTGGGTTTTGGAAATATCCCCCACCGTCATAGTTTTGAACACAAGGTCGGGACTTTTTATCCTTCTGCGGATAAGGGTCATATTTATCCTGAGGGGTTCTGTGAAGCCCTCACGACTGCCTCTGAACACCATCTCTGATGACGGCTCGGAAACACTTCTGAAGGAAAATCCCTGTATGCCCACAACAAGCATTTTGCTGTAGCCGTCCACAGCCACAACGGCAAAGCCGGACATTGAAAATTCTATCAGCTGATTAAAGGTGTCTATCTCCACCATTTCGCTGGAGGTGAGAACCCTGTCACGGATAAACTCATATTTATTTACACCCTTGGGAATTTCAATGCTTACAAGGGGATTTGTGACGGACAGGGCAAGTCCGTCCTTGTTAACCATACCCTCTATTGTAATTATGGCAACAGATGTGCCTTCACGGAGAACCATCTTCCTCACTGTGAAATCTGCTGATTTGTCAGTAAGGCTTTTCAGGTATTCAATATTTTGTGCCAAATCTTTAAACATTTTATCACCATTATTATAGTTTTGAAAAAAAGATGAATTATACATTTGTGTATGATATTGGATTTTTGAGAAATGATATTAGTGGTGATTTAATGTTAATTTCAATTATCAGAACAGTAATTCTCTACATCTTCATACTTATTGCCCTGAGGATTATGGGCAAAAGACAGCTTTCGGAAATGCAGACCAGCGAGCTTGTTATCACACTTTTAATCTCGGACATTGCGGTTATTCCTATGCAGAACACGGGTCAGCCCTTGCTTTCGGGTATTGTACCCATACTGATACTGATTTCTCTGGAGATAATTTTCTCTGTGATTATGCTGAAAAGCGGAAATTTCCGGAAAATTGTCTGCGGTTCTCCCGAAATGGTGATTAAGGATGGAAAAATACTTCAGGACCAGATGAGAAGACTGCGTATGACAACAGAGGATTTGTGCGTTCAGCTGAGGCAACAGGGAATTTTTTCTTTGGAAGATGTACAGTACTGCATTGTTGAAACAAACGGTGATGTAAGTGTGCTGGAAAAGCCTGACAAGAGAACTCCGTCAGCTGAGGACATGGGTATTGAAATTCCTGACAAGGGAATTGAGGCTGTTGTAATTAACGACTCCCGTTATCTTTCAAATTCCCTTGAGCTTTGTAATCTTACTAAGGAATGGGTTGACAGCGTGCTGAGGGAGAACGATTTGACCATTGATGAGGTGTTTATTATGACCGCCAACAGGGATAAGGAATACAACATAATCAGGAGGGATTGATGTGAAAAGACTGTGGTATGCGCTTGTGCTGGTGATTATAGCACTGGGGATTTGCTTTACTGAAATTATTGCTGTGAGAAACAGCTACAACACCTTTGTTGAAACTATTGACCAGGCAAGGCTGGCTGTTGAAAACAAGGACTATGAAAGAGCAAGGGAGTTGAGCCGTACTCTGGAGGAAAAGTGGGATAAGAATGAAAAAAAGCTGAACTATCTCCTTGAACATTCTGTGCTTGACGACCTTAGCGTAACTTTTGCGGAGTTGCCCGACCTTACAAGTGAAGACAGTGAAAGCGACTTTTTATCGGACATTGACAAAATAAAAAGACAGCTCACTGTGCTTTACACAAATGAACTGCCCTATGGCGACAATATATTTTAGTTTAGTGAAATGAAACTGCAAAATTGCGTAGTGATTATAAAACTACCTTTTCAGCACCTTGGAAATTATCCAAAAGACTATGAAAAGGGCAAGGTTTGCAAGTACAACCGTTGCGCCTGTGGGGGTGTCAAAGGCAAAGGAAATTACCATACCTGCAAAAAAGCAGGAAAGGGAAATTGCCACCGAACTGATAATCACGGAGCGAAAACTCCTGAAAACACGCATTGAGGTAAGGGACGGGAAAATTATCAGGGCTGAAATTAGGAGCGTTCCCATTATTCTCATACCTATCACTATTGTAAGTGCTGTAAGGACGGCTATGAGCATATTGTAGGCATTCGCCTTAACTCCTGTTGCCCTGGAAAAGTCCTCGTCAAAGGTTACTGCAAAAATTTTGTTGTAGAACAGGAAAAAGCAACCGATTATTATTACAGACAAAACTATTGCAAATACTGCGTCCGACTTGCTTGTGGCTAAGATTGAGCCGAAGAGATAGCTGTTTAGGTCGGAGTTCATTCCTGTTACAGAGCAAACTGTGATACCTATTGCAAGGGATGAAGAGCTGATTATGGCTATTGCAGAGTCACCGCTCATCTTGCTGTTGGAAGAAAGCTTTAGCAGAACAAAAGCCGCAATAACCACCATTGGCAAGGCAAAATAAATTGGGGTGAGGTTAGCCGCCGCACCTATGGCTATGGCTCCAAAGCCTACATGGCTTAGTCCGTCGCCAATCATTGAATATCGCTTGAGTACAAGGATTGCACCTAAAAGGGCGGCACAAAGGGAAACAAGCGCACCTACAATCATTGCCCTTGTGATGAAATCGTAGGAAAACAGCTCAAACATTATATCCCCTCCTTTTTGTTGGAATGAGAACACACATCACAGGGACATTCCGTAAGGAGAAAATCCTTGCCAAGGTCGCTGTGTATATACTGGTGAGCTGTACCGAAAAAGTTTGAATCTGATGATATATGGAGGATATGACTTGCCTGACGGACAGCGCTGTTTATATCGTGAGTTACCATAATTACTGTGATTCCCAGCCGGTTGATTTCCTTAATAAGGCTGTACATATCCACAGTGGCAAGGGGGTCAAGCCCTGTGACAGGCTCGTCAAGGAGAATCAGCTTTTCGGTGGCACAAAGGGCTCTCGCCAGAAGCACCCTCTGCTGTTGACCGCCTGAAAGCTGGCTGAAGGAACGCTTTTTCATATTCTCCATTTTCACCATACTAAGGTTTTTAAGTGCTAATTCCTTATCGGCTTTGTTGTGGAAAATATGACCTTTGCGATTGACACAGCCGGAAAGGACAACCTCCATTACAGATGCAGGAAAATCCCTTTGTATATTCTTCTTCTGTGGAAGATAGCCGATCTGGTTTTTGTCGATGCCGTTATAGACAATCTCTCCCTTTACAGGGGAATTAAGACCAAGAATACCCTTCATAAGTGTGGTTTTGCCACTACCGTTTTCCCCAACAATACACAAGTAATCACCCTGTTCTATACTGAAAGAAAGGTCTGACAGAACAGGAACACCCTCATAACCCATTGTTATATTTTTTACATCAATGAGTTTCATCGGGAAAGTGCCTCCTTGATTGCTGTCATATTTCTTGCCATAAGCGTAGCGTAGGTTTCTCCCCTGTCGAAATCCTCCTGGGAAATAGTTTCGCATGGGTAAAAGGTTACCACCTTTGCACCTGTTTCATCTGCAAGGGTCTGGGCAACATTGTTGCCTGACATATCAAGCTTTATGATGGATTTTACTTTTTCGTTTTTGATTATATCCTGTAGGGATGACATACGGGATAGACTTGGCTCAGTTTCGGAACTACAGCCGGGGAATGCACATTCCCAGTCTATTCCGTACTGATTTGTGAAGTAAATGAGAGGGAATCTGTCGCCTACAACAATCTTTTTACTGTCGGCAGAATTTACCGCAGACTGAATAGACTGGCTGACAGCAGAAATTTCTTTCATATATGTTGTGTAGTTGCTTTTGTAGGTTGACTGATTTTTGCTGTCAAGCTCACCCATCTTAGTACCGATCATTCCCAAGAGATTTTGTGCATTTGTAGGACTTAACCAGATGTGCTCATCCTGCTCTGTTCCTAACTTATGGTCGGCGTCAACCTCTGTTAAAGGTGTGACATAATCCATCATTTTCATCACCTGGGGCTTTTCTTCCTCGTCAAAGGAATCCAGTATGGAATCAACCCAAGCGTCGCTTTCTCCCCCGTTATAAATGAACAAATCACACTTTTTTATAGATGCAATATCGGATGGAGTAGGTTCATAGGAATGAATGTCATTTCCGGGAGAAATGAGCATTTTTACATCTGCAAGACCGTTGGAAGTTTTGTTAGCAAAATCATAGTAAGGGAAAATGGTTGTTACAACGGATAGTTTGTCGCTGTTTCCTGCTGAGCCACAGGCGGTTGCAGAAAAAATTATTGTTAAAATAAATAAAACGGACAAAAGCTTTTTCATAACATCACCCACAATTATTAAAAAATAAGGGCGGATATACCGCCCTTGAGAATTTGAAATTCGCTAAGACAAGAAAATATAAAATTATTTCCTGCCGACTTTCTTTTTGTGTCTTTGCCACATAACCCAAAGAGGACCGGCAATACATATAGAGCTGTAACAACCGGAAACGACACCAATCATCATTGGAAGAGCAAAGCTTGTAACAGAATCAATGTTGAATACTAAGGAAACAACAAGAACTGTACCTATTGCAACAAGGGTTGTGATAGAAGTACAAATTGTTCTCTTCAAAACTTTTGTTGCACTGTAATCGAACACATAGCCGATTTCTTCTTTTGAGCCAAGTTTACGTCTTTCTTCACGAACACGGTCGTAGATAACGATTGTATCGTTAAGGGAGTAACCAAGAATCATAAGAACGACTGCGATAAAGTTTGAGTCGATTGGCATCTGGAAGATTACATACATAAAGTAAATCATTGCGACATCGTGGAACAATGCAACAAGTGCCATAACACCGGCTGACAAACCGCCGATACGACGGAAACGAATTGTTACATACAGAACCATCAAAACACATGCAATTGCAACCGCTGCAAGACACTTCATAAGGAACTTAAAGCCCATTGTACTCTGGATTGCAGAGGACTCCTGAACCTTGAAGTTTGAGTCAGGATAAGCCTTTTGCAATGCTTTTGTAAGGCTCTGCTGCTGTTCTGTTGAAATCGCCTTGTTACCTGCAAATTCAACACGAACTGTATATGCCTTTTCATTGTCAGTATTTGAAAGCATATCGGTGCTGTAGGAAACTGTGATTTTTTCCTTAGTGTTGTCCTGAATCAGGTCGGTCAAAGCATCCTGTTCCACATCGCCCACATAGGAATATCTTATGTAGGAACCGCCTCTGAACTGAATGTCAAGCTGTGTGCCGAAGATGATGTTGAAAACAATACCGATAAATATGATACTCAAAGAGATACCAAAGAAAACTTTACTGAATTTAGTAAAACGAATTAATCTATTATTCATTATTCTTTGCACCTCCAAACAGCCATCTCTTTCTTACACACTTGAATCCGCACAGACTCTTGAGCATAACTCTTGAGAGGAACACACCCATAATAAAGTTGGAAATAACACCCATAAGGAGTGTGTAACCAAAGGAATAAATTGTACCTGTGGTAGAAGCACCAAAGATAAAAGAAAGAATGTTTGTGCTACCGAATACAAGGAGCAGGATAATTGAAACAATTACAACTGTCATATTACCGTCGATGATAGCAGACAGGGAGTTCTTTGTACCTCTGTCAATAGCGCCGTCAAGGGTTTTACCGGCCTTGAATTCTTCTTTGATTCTTTCGGCTGTGATAACGTTGGCATCAACACCCATACCAATGGAAAGAATGATACCTGCAATACCGGGCAGGGTCATTGTGAAGGAGTTGAACACTGTAAAGTACCTTGAAATTGCTGCAATGGACAAACCTACCTGACCGAGGAGTGCGATAACTGCAACAACACCGGGGAGTCTGTACATAATAATCATAAACAGAGAAATGATTGTAAGTGCGATAACACCTGCAATAGCCATAGCTATAAGGGAATTTTCACCAAGTGTTGGGGAAATTTCGCCGTAGGACTCTGTCTTAAGTGAGAATGGAAGTGCACCACCGTTAATTTGGTTAGCAAGTGTTGTGGCTGACTCTACATCAAAGTTACCGGAAATCTGTGCCTTACCGCCTGTGATTTCCTCGTTGATTGTAGGAGCAGACAACATTTCGTCATCCATCCAGATGGATACAACCTGTCCGACATACTCTTTTGTAATGTCTGCAAAGGTCTTTGTACCCTCGGAATTCAGTTCAAGGTTAACTACATACTGCCCTGCATTTTCGGGGTCATTATCAACGGAAGCAGACTTAACTGCTGAACCGTCCATAAGAACAGTTTCTGTGTCGCCTGTAGGACCAACACATACTGCCTCGCCCTTTGAATTCAACTTAGTTTCTTCGTAAGAATTGCCGGGACGGAAAGTAAGCTTTGCTGTTGAACTGATTTCTTCAATAGCTTTACCTGCATCTGTGTTCTTCTGACCCTCTTTCCAAGGGAAGCGAACGATAATGCTGTCAGTACCGCTATCTTTATAAAGTTCATAATCTGTAATACCGCTTGAAATCATACGAGTTTCAATGATTGACTTAGCTGATTCAAGCTGTTCATCTGTGGCATCCACATCGTCGGCCGGAACAAATGTTGCTTCAACGCCGCCCTGGATGTCTATTCCCCATCTGATGTCGTTAATACCCTTGAGTACTGTGTGCTTTACATCGCCGGTGTAGTAGGATACACCGAAGATTGCTGTGTAAGAGAACAGTAACAGAAGGATTGCGACAATGAAGAATACAGGCTTTGGAATTCTTTTCATGCCTTTTCCTCCAAAATTTTTTTATTCTGTGATATGTACAGCAGAAAAATACTCTGCCATATTCTAAACCAGAACATAACAGAGTAAATTATACTTTTTTTAGATAAAAAAGTCAATGGATTCATAAAATATTTAATAAATAAATAATGATTTTTTGTAAATTAATACAAATTACTCTCACAATTATTGTGCAATCATATAAAAGTAATTAAAATTCTGTAATCTTATTTAAAACCATTACATATTTTCAAGGAGTTTGTCAACTGCTGCAAGCTTTGTTGCTACGCAGAAGATGTCCATTGCATTTGTCAGTTCATACTTTGGCGGGAATGATGGAGCAATTCTGATGTTGGTGTCCTTTGGGTCGTTTCCGTAAGGATAGGTTGCGCCGGCATCTGTAAGGATTACACCAGCCTCCTTACAGAGAGAAACAACTCTTTTGGCTGTTCCCTCCATTACATCAACAGTTACGAAGTAGCCTCCGTTTGGCTCATTCCAGGTGGCTACCCCTGTTTCCTTAACATGCTTGTTAAGCTGTTTAAGAACCTCGTCAAACTTTGGCTTGAGGATTGCCTTGTGCTTTTTCATATGCTCCTTGACACCGTCAAAGTCGCCGAAGAAGTGGACATGGCGGAGCATATTAATTTTATCATAGCCGATTGTCTGGTACTTATACTTATCCTTAAGCATCTTCATATTGTTAGCGGAGGCAGCCATTGCTGCAACACCGCTGCCGGGGAAGGTGATTTTTGAGGTTGAGCAGAAGAGAATGGGCAAATCTACATTGCCTGTCTTTTCACACTCGCCCATAAGGCTGAGAAGCTGGTCAGGAGTGTCGGTAATGTCGTGGATACAGTAAGCGTCATCCCAGAAAATTCTGAAATCCTTTGCCTTTGGATTTAAAGCGGCAAAGCGTCTTACCGTTTCGTCACTATATGTGATACCCTGTGGGTTGCTGTACTTTGGCACACACCAAATACCCTTGATAGAGTCGTCCTTTGCGACAAGCTCCTCCACCATATCCATATCGGGACCTTCGTTTGTCATTGGAATGGTAATCATTTCAAAGCCAAAATATTCTGTGATGCCAAAATGTCTGTCATATCCAGGTGCAGGGCACAAGAACTTTCTGTCTTTAACCTCAAGCCAAGGCTTTTCACCCTCAACAGGTGACTTTATCATAAAGGTTGCGATTGTATCAAACATCATATTGAGGGAGGAGTTTCCGCCAACCATAATCATTTCCGGCTGAACCTGGAGCATCTGGGAAAAAATCACTTTGATTGATGGAAGTCCATCAAGAAGTCCATAGTTACGACAGTCAAGTCCTGAGGCTGTTTGACAGCTATGGCCTGAGTTTACTATGTCAAGCATTTTAACAGATAAATCAAGCTGGTCACTGCCGGGCTTTCCTCTTGACATATCAAGGCTAAGGTTCATGGCCTTGTAATCATTATATTTTTGTTCAAGGTATTTTTTCTCTTCCAAAAGCTGTTCTTTTGTCATATCTGAATATTTCATAACAGTTCTCCTTCAAAATTAATTACTATACCTTACCTATTCTAATACTTTTGTATATAAATTGCAAGTATATTTTTTTGTCTTGCAAAATTATAGAAAATATAGCTCTTCAAAAGAAACCCCCGCAAAATGCGGGGTATAATTAATAGTATCTGTAATAGTCGTAGGAACCGTACTTTCTGTTGTACTTTCTATATTTTCCACCTTTTCCGTTGCCCGGATTACAACCTACTTTCAAAAATCCCATTACCTTTGCACCAGCTGTTTCGCAACTACTTAAAAAGTTCTGGATATCTCCGTGGGTTGTAACACCCTCTCTAACAATTACAAGGTAACCTGCTACTAAATCCTTAACAAGGAGTGCATCAGTTACAATACCGATAGGTGCAGTATCCATTATTACATAATCATATTCCTTTTTCAGGGTTTTGATTAGATTTGAAAAATTGTCAGATGCAATAAGCTCCGATGGATTGGGAGGGATTGTTCCCACTGTTAGAACATCAAGATTTGGAAGTACATCCTTATGAACAACCTGGTCAAAGGACTGCTCATTACAAAGAACAGATGTAAGGCCAAGGGAGTTTTCTATTTTCAAAAGGTTATGAATGTTGGGACGACGAAGGTCGCAGTCCAAGAGTATTACCTTTCTTTCCATTTTAGCAAAGGATATTGCTATATTTGATGTTGCGGTACTTTTGCCCTCACCCTTGCTCCAGGAAGTAACTGCAAAGCAATTCTCGTTTGAGGCAGAAAGGGAAAACTGAATGTTGGTTCGAGCTATCTTAAAGCCCTCGATTATGGCAAACTTACCTGAGGCATCATTGCTATTTGAATAACTTGTTTTGGAGGAATATGAGGAATAGCTTCCGTTTTTATCCTTTTTACTTAAAATAGGCATTTTTATGTTCATTGCCACGCTCTCCCTTCTGTTCAAAATCTAATATTTCACCGAACACAGGAATCTTATACATCTTGAACAAGTCGTCGTCGTTCTTCACGGTTGTATCGATAATTTCCATAATAAATGAGCAGATGCAGGAGATTATCAGTCCTGCGGCGGCTCCGTACAGGGCATAATTCTTCAGATTAGGCTCTGTGCTGGCAGTTGGTACAGAGGCAAATTTTACTGCCGTAACACCGCCGGCTGAAAAAATTTCGTCAAATAGTCCCGACTCTGTTTTTGTTCCGGCAATTCTGTTTACAACAGCGTTACAGGTGTCGGAAGCGGTTTGAGGATTTGAGGAGTACATTGTAATCCAAAGGAAGTTACTCTCCCCCTCCTGCGTGATTTCCATGCTACAACCGTTGAGCATATTCTGAATTTCAACATTATTCTTAAAGAGAATAATACAATACTCCGCAAGGGTGGTTGACGCACTGATATCACTTGCATAAACCTTTGTTGACCCGGAGCTGAACTTGTTGTTTTCATAGTCCACAATATCCTGCTGTTGGCTGTCTTCGTCGATTATTCCGTTTTCGGCCGCCTCTTCCGCCGCATCATTGGCGGCATCCTGTGCCGTATAGTTCTGAACCATAATCATAGCCCTTGCAGAATAGACAGGTGTTATAAAAAAGTTTGCATATAACAGGAACAGGATTGTTCCTATGACTGTAAGGGTGATTATGAATTTTAAATGTTTTAAAAATAGTTTCAGGAAAAAAGAAACAGAAAAATCTTTATAAAACAATTTTATTCCCTCCAAGAATAATTATAACTCGTATATAAGTAAAGTGTATCATCATAAGTTTAACAAAATAATTGTAGTATATTATTCTATTAGGGAATTATACTGACAAAAAGATACATTTTTTATTGGTAAAACAAAATATATTTGATATAAATTTTGATATAAATATTTTTGCACCCAAAATTTCAACGGATTTATAGAATATCTCTAAAGCAAAAAGGCTATCGCAAGACTTAGTGAATTGCGATAGCCGAAAATTTTGAATATTTATTGATTAGTGAGGGATTACGCTGAGGAGTACGCCTGCTGCAACAGCAGAACCGATAACACCTGCAACATTCGGACCCATTGCATGCATCAACAGGAAGTTTGCAGGATTTTCCTGCTGACCAACCTTCTGAGATACTCGGGCAGCCATTGGAACTGCTGAAACACCTGCTGAACCGATAAGTGGGTTAACCTTGCCCTTAGTGAGTACGCACATAAGCTTACCAAAGAGGACACCACAGGCTGTACCAATACAGAAAGCGAGAAGTCCCAAAGCGATAATCTTCAAAGTATTGAGCTGGAGGAATACAGTACCTGTTGCTGTTGCGCCAACTGTAACACCCAGGAAGATTGTAACAATGTTCATAAGCTCGTTCTGTGCAGTCTTTGCAATTCTATCAACAACTCCGGATTCCTTCATAAGGTTGCCAAGCATAAGCATACCAACAAGTGGAGCTGCATCAGGAAGAAGAAGTGCAACAAGAACAATAACGATTACAGGGAAAAGAATCTTTTCCAGCTTGGAAACAGGACGAAGCTGTTCCATCTTGATAGCTCTTTCCTTTTTGGTTGTAAGAGCCTTCATAATCGGAGGCTGGATAATGGGAACAAGTGCCATATAGGAATATGCGGCAACGGCGATAGGTCCCAAAAGATCTGGTGCAAGTTTACTTGTTACGAAGATAGCTGTTGGTCCGTCGGCACCGCCTATGATACCGATTGAACCTGCCTGAGCTTTTGTAAAGCCAAGGAAGATGGCACCAAAGAATGTGATGAAAATACCAATCTGTGCAGCGGCACCAAGGATAAAGGACTTTGGATTAGCAATAAGAGGACCGAAGTCTGTCATAGCACCGATACCGAGGAAGATAAGTGGAGGATAAATACCCATCTTAACGCCCTGATAGAGGTAATAGAGAAGTCCGCCGTAGGACGGAACGTTGTAATATGTTTGTCCGTTTAACACGGTTGTAGCATACTGAACCGATTGTGTTTCAATATTGTGAGTCTTTTTGAATTCATCAACCAGTACAAACTCTGTGCTTGGAGCACCCATAATATCAGGATAAAGGTTTACAAGCAACATACCAAAGGCAAGTGGTAAAAGAATAAGTGGTTCATACTCCTTGGCAATAGCCAAATAGAGGAGAATAAATGAAACACCAACCATAACATAGTTTTCCCATGATAGTGCAACAAAACCGGATGATTGAAACAAGCCCACAATGCCGTCTAAAAATCCGTTAATAATTTCCATAGTTTCTACTTCCTTTCCGACTAAAATGGTCTTGTATTATCAAGAACACCTGCCTGACCCCAAACAGGTCTGCCAACAGAAGGTGACTTTTTAATACTTTTGATTTTTGCATTGCCTACACCGTAGGTACTGTCTACGGCGGCTGCAATTACAGCTACGATTTCGTCGGAAATTCCGGATACTGATGAAGGAGCCGGTGCAGTCTTTACAGGAGCGGGAGCTTCCTGCTTTTCAGCCTTATCCTTCTTTGCTTTTTTCTCTTTTGATGAGTTTTGTACTGTATAGCAAATCTTACCATAGATAGAAATAATCAAGATAAGAAGAATCAATACAGCGAAAACAACAACAAAACCGGTAAGGAGAGTAGTGATTGAAATACTGAACTTTTCTCCCAAACTGAGGCTTGCTGCAACGATAGTATTAATATCCATGAAAATCCCCCATATTTACATTTTTATACGATAATTATTATACAATGAGTTATGTATTTTATCAATAAAATATGGGGGGTTTTTTATTTTTTTGCGAAAATAAACAATTTTTTGGGAAAGTTATGTTGTAATTTGTGAATTAGTGAAATGGTGAATAAATGGCTTTTTCCCATTGTACCAACAGATTTTTATTTGTGTTGGTCAAATTATCCGCTGTACTATATTTAGAGTATGAAACAGATTAATCCGTTGCATCCGTCATTGATGATTTTTTCTATTGTTTCCCCTACTTTTCTACGTGCATCCTCAGGCATTCGGTAAAGCTTGTTGTGAAGTCCCTCATTTACAAGCTCGTGAACGGATTTTCCGAAAATATTACTCTCCCAGATTTTTGACGGGTCCTCCTCAAACTCTTTCAATAGATAAGACACAAGTTCTCTGCTCTGCTGTTCACTGCCAACAATCGGGGTAACCTCTGCCTGGGTGTGAATTTTCATCATATGAATTGAAGGTGCTGAGGCTTTAAGACGGATTCCGTACTTACCGCTCTGCTTTATTATTTGCGGTTCGTCCAGAGTTAATTCATCAAGGGTAGGCATTACTATTCCGTAGCCCTTTTCCTCAACATCCTTGTAGGCGGCTGCTATTTTATCAAACTCCTTTTGCTTTTCGGAAAGCATACTTATGCTGTCCATAAGTGCCTCTTCGTCCTTAATTTCTGTGCCTGTTTTTTCGGACATTACCTTATAAAAACAGCTGTTTTCTATTTGCAGAGAAATATCAGCTACGCCCCTGCCTAAGTCAAGCTCCTTTATCTCGCTGTTTTCCACATAATTGCCCTTGCCGATGCCTGCACAGGTTTCCTGAACCTGTCTTAGTTTTTCTATTGTTCTGGCATTGTCCTTTATGCTGTTAAAAATATCGCTTTTAAGCCAATGGTCCTTTGAGAGGTTGACAACCCACTTTGGCATATCAATGTTGATTTCTCTGATTGGGAACTCGAAAAGCACCTGTGCAAGAACACGCTTTATCTCGTTTTCTTCCATTTCAAGGCAATTAACAGGCATTACGGGAACCTGATATTTTGAGGATAGCTCCTCGCTGAGCATTACGGTTTCTCGCCTTTCGGGGTCTACGGAATTAAGGAGCACCACAAATGGTTTATTTATAGCCTTTAGCTCCGAAATAACCCTTGCCTCTGCGTCCTCATAGGATTTTCGTGAAATATCGCTGATTGTACCGTCTGTTGTGACTACAAGTCCGATGGTGCTGTGGTCGGTGATTACCTTTTTTGTGCCGATTTCGGCGGCTTTGTCAAAGGGGATTTCCTCCTCTGACCAAGGGGTTTTCACCATTCGGGGAGCATCCTCCTCCATATACCCCATAGCCTCATTTACAACATAGCCTACACAGTCTATCATTCTCACCTTTAGGTGGGCGTTGTCCGGGAGTGAAATTTCCATTGCTTCTTCGGGGATAAACTTTGGCTCGGTGGTCATTATTGTTCTGCCCCCCGACGACTGGGGAAGCTCGTCGTTTGCCCTTATACGCAGGTTTTCTTCCTCAATGTTGGGCAGGACAATGGTATCCATAAACTTTTTTATAAAGGTGCTTTTGCCTGTTCGTACCGGACCTACAACTCCTATATAAATATCTCCATTTGTTCTCTGTGAAATGTCACGATATATGCTTCTCTCTGCCATTTTCATTCCTCCATATGTTTTTAATAAAATATATGATGGACCTGTACAAAATATGCTTTTTGTTATTATTTAGGTGGGAATTTTAAAGATAAGCTAATACAAAAAAGTTTCGCTCTCTAAGAATTAAAGCGGGGTTTACTACATCAGTCGCATAGAATACAGCTCCCCTTACACAGGGAAGCTGTTAAAAATTATCTTCTTATAATGAGCATATCCTTGTTTTCAAGGTATTCGCCTTCTATTTCGTTGTCCTCGCTGATGTACTTGGGGTCTGTGAAGTATCTTTTTGCAATATCCCACACACACTCCCCTTTGTCGGCAAAATACAGCGTTAATGCTGACGGATTTTTCTCCAGCTTTTTATCCTCATAAACCAGAACATCCTCAACAAAATTGTTGTTCTCTGTGTTAATTACAAATGCGCTGATGCTGATTTCTACCCTTAGTTCAATTGTGTGTTCATCCTTAATGCGGTAGCTGACTGAGTTTATGTTTAAGCTTGCTGTTTTAACGGTGCCGAATGCTTCGTCTGTTTTGTCGGTGAAATCCATTGTTCTTTCAATGTAGAAAGGCATACCCTCTTTGTCGCAGGCAAGTACGCAAAGTCCTGCTTTGCCGGTAAAGGTGATTAGTCCGGCGTCTTCTTTTGATGAAACTGATGAATTTTCGTTATAGGCGTCAATCACTCTGGCAAATTCCTTGTCGTTGGAGGACACCTCCATTTTTCTGATAAAGTTTCGCTTTATTTCTCGTACAGAAGTGACAAGCTGGACACTTTTGTTCTTAATATCACAGGCAAAATCCCTTGAAAAGGCATCTGTGACAAACTGCTGTTCCCTCTCTTTATAGCACACAATGGATGCGTTGATTCTGGCTTCAAGGAGTAAATTCTTCTCCTCGTTTTCCTTTGTTGCCTTTACATCATAGGACAGCAGGGAGCAAGCCACATTGTTTATGGTGTTATCACCTGCCCCCACACAGGAAACAATCTGGTTAAATGGGAGCATATAGTCAAGGCATTCTGTTTTTCCGCTGTCTAAGTCAGAAAGATAAAGAAGTCTTAGGTTAACTTCACCTTTGATGATAATTTTGTCGTCCATTGACTTATGTTCGTTAACAGATACTTTTACAATGGACTTTATTATTGACTCAATAGGTGGCTTATTTTCTACGCTGATAGCCTCGTTTACATTAAATGTTTCTTCCGTTACCGCCGTAACATCCATATAGTGCTTTGTACAGCACCTCTTCTGAAAGTCTGAAAAGGACTGGGCTGACGGTATCATAGATGTGCTTTTGCCTGTGGCTTCAACCTTTATACTAAATGCACCCTTGATTACCAATCGGCGTGGGGAAAGTGCTCGGCAGTTGACATATTCAGCTGTGGCAACTGTATCCAGATAGTGATTCTCCGGAAAATCCTTAATATTAATTGCACGGCTGAACTGAACGACCTGCTGGCTTGTACGCAGAGTTTTACGCACGCTGTCAACATACATTACCTTTACTGTTGAGGCTCCCTCAATTTCAAGCACTCCACCGGAAACATTTCGTGAGAAAATCTGGGGTACAAGGGTGCATTTGAGTATCTTTTCTATATCAGGGCAATAGTCGGGCAGTGTGACATCAATGTCAACAGGCTCCTCTATCGCCTGACTCATAAGGGTATCTCTGCCGGAAATTTTAATGTTATTTTCAAGTTCCATAATTACTCTCCTTCTTGCGCTACAACTAATTTTGAGTTTAGCAAAGCTTTTATATATTAATGATATTAAAACAGGTAGAGAAATATGACTACTATATATCAAAATTAAGTTTGAGAGATAAAAAAATGGCGGACAGATAAGCTGTCCGCCAAATAATTCACAGAGAATTTATTATGTTGTCAGATTAAAAGACATCGTAGCCTGCAACCTTTTTCTGAATTGCAGTCACATCACGAACATTGATTTGTCCGTCAGCATTAACATCTGCAACTTCTGTATGAATAGAAACTGCAACCATATTGATGTACTTCTGCAGAATTGTTGCGTCTGCTACATCAACACCGCCGTCACCGTTTACATCACCCATTGCATAAGTTGGCTGTGATGATGTTGGCTGTGTCTGTGTTGTTGAAGTAGTTGTAGGTGTTGTCTGTGTAGTTGAAGTAGTTGTAGGCTGTGTTTGTGTTGTTGAAGTTGTAGTAGGCTGTGTCTGAGATGTTGTAGGCTGTGGGCCGCTTGACAAAAGCTTACCAATACGAGCGAAAGGAACTGTGATATGGTCGTCGTCTTCCTTTTCGTGTGAGTTAAACTCCTGTGAAGTGGTTGAAGCCTGGTCTGCGTTGTCGTTCATTGATGGGTCATAAGGTAAGCAGTCCATACCGGAAGTACCGAATGTAGAAACCTTCATAACGCCGATACCTGTGTTTTCAATATCGGAAGCAGAAAGGTTGAGGCTGTCAAGAGGAATAGACATTTCATAGAAGAAGTCCATCTTGCTGTCGTGACCCTTTGCGTAGAAGTCAACCCAATCTGATGATTCGTCAAACATATCGCCGAGAACACGGTTGTTGTAGTGACCGTATCCGCCGTTAACACCCCAAAGCTCGCCGGAGAGTCCCTTTGCGTTACCAAAGTCAAGGCTTATACCTGTGTTCTTGTTAACAATGTTGTCAGCGTCAAGCTTTCCGTCGTCGTCAGCTGTGTAGATGAAAGGACCGTTAGAGCCGTTTGTTGAGAAAGCAACAACTGTATCAACATATGTATCGAATGTTATGCCTGAACCCCAAAGTGTACCGCCGTCAACAGTTGTACCGTCTGTGATTGTACCCTTGCCTGTGTAGAGGTAGAGGAATACAGGGCAGTTCTGAGTTTTGAAAAGTGTACCCTGTGAAAGAGGATAGTCGTCATTAGGAGCGACAATATCCTGTACATTACACATCTCGTACATAATGTAAAGGTTCTTGTCATCCCATGCGGCATACATTGCGTAGTCATCAATAGGAATTTCGTACATTGAGTTGTCACGATAAACACGAGGGTCGTCGTTTGCTGTACCCTGTGCAATAAGCATATCTGTGCTCCAGTCAGACTTGTCGCCGTCAATGGAGATTGTCTTTTTAACACCAACCTTGCCGTCAGGGTTTGTGCTGTAATAACCGCCACAGGCAGCACTTGTTGAGCCGTCGCCGCCGCCAACAACCTGTGGTTCTTTCTTAGTCAAAGTGATAGAACCATTTGATGTACCGTACTGGTTAGTAGCTGTTACATAAAGAGTTGTAGTGGAGCCAACTGCTACGCCGTTACCAAGAGTTACAGTGGTTTCACCTGTAAAGGAATTGGTAGAGCCGTTGTCAATTCTGTATGTAGCAGAAGTTGCGTTGCCCGGATTTACCTTAACACCAACTGTGTCAGATGAGAAAGATGCTCCGTCCTTTTTGCTGAAGGAAATTACAGGTGGGTTTGTACTTTCTTTGTACTGTTCCCAAGTGCCTGTTGCCTTGTCGTAGAGCATACCGTCACCCTGATAATCAAGGTTCTTTGTCTGACCTGCTGAATCAACAAAGATTACCTTGTCATAGGACTTGTCCAATGCGAATGCATAAATGTTTGTGTCCACCTCTGTCATTGTAACACCTGGCCAAGCAGCGTTCTGAGAGCTTGAACCGGATGCATCCAACCACATATAACAGGAAGGTGTGCCGTTAGTTGTTCTTACATACACAGTTTCTCCTGCGTTGCCTGTAACAGCGTGAACTGTGAATAAGCAAGCAAACATAGAGGTTAAAAGTGCAATGATAAGAATTGAGGAAATAAATCCCTTGCGTTTCATAAGAATAGCCTCCTTAAAAATTGTACAATATCATTATAACAGAAAAATCCAAATAATGTATGAATTTTTTATAAAAAAAGTAAAGGTACGCATAATTTGTACATTATGCATACCTTTGATATGTTTGTTTTGTGAATAATCACAATTAAATCTATGTTTGCTGTTGCTTTTCTTTTTTAATTCCGTAGATTTTACGAAGTACTGTACCAATAAATCTTGGGTTTTCAATCAATACAACTTTCATATTACCTCCGACAAACTGTAATTGATAAAAGGATTATGATAATTGCGCAACAATCTGTGATGAGCCAATGGGGAAAGATTGAGGCAATCAGCAAACCCAGTGCAAAGGATATATAAATCTTCCTCTGTAATCTCCAACACCTCATTTAACCACCCCTCAGTATAGTCTATACAATCATTGAAAAATGGTTACTAAGAAAAACTGAATGTTATTTGAGATATTTTTTAAACCAGATATTTTGTGCGGTGAAGGTTTTGCCGTTGAGGTAATTAAGCTCCCCTGCGTCTGTTGTAAAATCAAAATTAAGACTGTGGCTGTAAAGGCACTGTCTATTCAGATTGTATTTCTGATTTATTTTTTTGTCGCCGTATTTATTGTCCCCCAATATGGGACATCCTATTGACGCCATATGTGCTCTGATTTGGTGAGTTCTGCCTGTGAGCAAATCAACACTGCACAGGGTAAGTCCGTTTTTGCTGTCAAGAACGGTATATTTTGTGAGGATTTTTTTACTGCCCTCAACTTCCTTTTTCAGCACCTTTACCTTATTTGTTCTTTCGTCCTTGATAAGATAGTCGGAAAGCAGACCGGATTCTTCCCTTGGCTTGTTTATCAAAAGGCAAAGGTAGTATTTGTGAAGTTCCCTGTCCTTTAGCTTTTTGTTGAGAATGCGAAGGGATTGGGCATTCTTTGCGCCGATTACAATGCCCCCTGTGTTCCTGTCTATTCTGTTTACAAGGGCAGGTGCAAAGGAGTTTTCGTTCTTTGGGTCATACTCCCCCTTATCATACAGGTAGTGTTGTACACGGTGTACAAGGCAGTCGAAGTGATAGCTTTTGCCCTGATGGACGATAAGTCCCGGCTTTTTGTCAAGGAGGATAATGTTATCGTCCTCATAGAGAATATCAAGGGTTTTGGGAGCTTTGAGAAATTCGTAGTTTTCCTCCTCTGCACCCTCAAAAAATTCATCCTTTATATAAAAGGTCAGCACATCGCCAAGGGACAGAAAATCCTGTGGGGATGCCTTTTTGCCGTTGATTTTTATACACTTTTTACGGATATACATATAGACCATTGACTTTGGCATTGTTTTAAATTTCTTAAAGAGAAATTTATCCAATCTCTGGCCTGCGTCATTCTTCTCTACTGTTAATTCTCTCATAACTACTTTTCAATACACATAAAGGCGCACATTGTACCTCTGTGGCCGTTTGTTGCACGGTGGCTCCACAGTAAATCGCTGTTGCATTTGGTGCAAAGGTCGCTTAGGACAATGTTTACCTCTTTTACTCCTGCTTTCATTACGATTTGCCTGTTAGTTTCAAGTAAATCTATCATATATTTGCCGTCATCCTTTGGGAATATGAATTTGCTGGAGTCAAGGTCTTTTAGATTATAAAAATTTTCAGCACAGTCCTTGTCCACCTCGTAACAGCACTTTGAAATTGCAGGGCCTATTGCTACCACCACATTCTTTGGGTCTGTGCCGTACAGGGAAGTCATTTTTTTAATAACCTCTTCCCCGATTCTGCCAACAGTTCCCCGCCAGCCTGCGTGGGCAAGTCCTATGGCTTTGCCTACTGTATCTACAAAAAACAGAGGTGTACAGTCGGCATAGTGGGTAACAAGGGTTACACCCGGTTCATTTGTAATGAGTGCGTCAACAGACTGCATATCCTTTTCTCTCCAAATACCGATACCGCACTCATTTTTCGTTACAGCTCTTACATATGTGTGGTGATCCTGACTTGATGTGACAAGGGAATCATAGTCAAATCCCACAGCATCGGAGAAAATTTTGTAGTTTTCAATTACATTTTCAGGGTTATCGCCACGGGAAAAGGCAAAATTCATTGATGTCCATTCGTCTTTTGACACTCCCCCATACTTTGTTGAAAAGGCATGACGGATGAAGCCTATGTCAGAAAGTCTGTTATATGTCAGGTAAGGAACACCTTTATTTTCGTTAAGGGTCATTGTTTTGCTGTTAATTTTCATTTATATCACCAAAATTATTGTACAATATTCTTTTTGTACTTGCAAGTGGATAAAATAAAGTCTATAATAGGCACAGGTGATATTATGAAGTTATTTGGAAACAATATTGAAGTTAAATGCGAATATTGCAGTAATTCCGCCAACGCTCAAAGCGGATATATCTGCACAGTTAAGAAGAGCATTAAAAAGGGTAAATGCAGGAAATTTAGGTACAATCCTACTTTGAGAATCCCTGAAAGCTCCCCTGAAATGCAGAAATACAGTAAAGAGGATTTTGAAATTTAGAATATTTGGGTTTTATTCACAGACCTATACAATAAAATCTAAAGACAAAGTGGGATAAAGAGGACACTTTTTCCCTCCTTCCACCGCAAGCGGTCCCCCTCCCCCGTCTGGTGGAGGC
>JBJEOU010000051.1:0-3076 GCA_051880875.1 Ruminococcus sp.
CGGTGGTGTGAGAGGGCGGTTAATTCCGTCCTACTGGATTATCCTATTGTTTTATGCTCGTCATTAACATATAATTTATGGAGAAATGTCAAAGGTCTAAATTAAAAAATTATTTAAAGGAGTGTAAAAAATCAGCCCTTTCAGTTGTGTTATTAGTGAAGGGAGAAAAGTATGGAAAATAAAAACGGTACCGAATTTAATTTTGAAAAAGTAATTGATGAATTTTCCAATATGGTTTACAGAGTTGCATATAACTACCTCAGCAACAAAAATGAAAGCGAGGATGTTATGCAGGAGGTATTCCTTTCACTACTCAAAAAAGGCACAGATAATATGGATTATGAGCATCTAAAAGCTTGGCTGATTAGGGTGACAATCAATAAGTGCAAAAACATAAACAAAAGCAGTTGGAACAGCAAAACAGTTCCCCTTGAAGAGGCAGAGAATATATTGACTCAGGAGGAATTGTCCCTTAGAGATGAACTTTTTGCCTTGGAGAAAACTGACAGGAGCATTGTATATCTGTACTATTATGAGCAGTTGACTATAAAGGAAATTTCAAAAATTCTTCATATGAAATCCTCAGCAGTCGGCACAAGGCTGAGCCGTGCCAGAAAGAAACTGAAATTCATAATTGAACAGGAGGAAATATAGTGACTCGCAAAGAAGTTTACACTAATTTAATGGACAAAACTACCCCGTCACAGGGTAGTATAGACAGGCTTAAAGCACTTTCAAAATCACCCATAAAAACACCTAAAAGACTGAAAAGAATTTTACCACTTGTGGCTGTGGTTTTGGTTTTAGCAGTAGTATTAACAGTTACCGCCACAGCAAAATACAGTTTTTCTTCAATTTTCGGCGGAATGTTTAGTGGTGAAGGGAAAACTGAAGTTGTAGTACCAAAGAATATGGAAATATATTCAGGCAGTGATGTGCTGAATTTTAAGTGCTTAGGTATTACAGGCGGTACAGATTACGACTGCTGTATGGCTTATGAGATTACAAGAAAGGACAATAAGCCTTTGGTAACCTCTACAAAGAATAATGAGCCACAGCTTGACAATGTATCAATTCATCTGTCGGATAATAGTATTGATGTGTCCTACAGTATGTCGGAGCATCTTTATTTTAAGGATAACAAAACTATTATTTTTTATGAGAGCCTTTACAGACTTGGTAAGGAACTTAATGGTGCAGAATACTTTGGTATTTATAACGGGCTTAAATTTAAGGGTATTAAGGAATACAAAGACATTTATCTAACAGATAAAAATGAGCTGTCAAAGTTTAAGGATAAGTACAGCCTTTCCTCTGATGAAAGGTTAGTTGCCGTCTATGACGAAAAAACTAACCGTTATCAGCTTGCGGTAGAGGGTGACTTTATCTGTAATAATGATATGTGGGCAGAGTTTACCCTTGACTACAAGCCAAGCTATGCACAGGGCGAAATAAAAAGTGACAGCCAAAGCATTGAAAGTGCCACAGCCACAGAATTCGGCATTACTATTGTAGGGAATAGCACAGATGAAGAATATGAAGATAACCTTTTGTCAAAGGGTAAAGCAATTCTGAATGACGGAACAGAAATTTCTTTGCAGGAAAATTCAAGCACCTTTGTTGGTGACTATAGGGGTGACAAAGGTCAATTTGTCATAAATCTTTATTATAAAGTCAAAAACCAAGATAAAATGCAAATAATCGACTACAGAGAGATTAAGTCAGTAACCCTTGACGGTGTTACAATCAGTTTTTAGGGTGATGTAGCTATGGGAAAATTATTTGCGTTAGCACTGTTGGTAGTTTTGTCAGTATCAATGCTTTACGGATGCGGTAAGAATGATGAAAATGAAAAAAAGGCTCCAAAGGATGTAAAACTGGATTACTCCGACACCTATGTGTTTGGACAGGATAGGCAGAATAATTTATATAAGCAATCCTATACTTCTACTTGCGAGAGTGAGGACGGATATTATTATCTCGATAAAGAAAGTGGTTTTGTTTATGTTATAGATAAGAAAACTCATAAATGTCAGCCACTTTGCAATAAGTCTGATTGCCTTCACGATAAAGAAACCTCAAGTGATAAAAAAGAAAAATGCAACGCTTTCTTCGGTTATGACTTATGTGAAGATTTAGTTTATTATATGAATAACCTTTATTATATTGACTGTACAACTGTTAAAGATGATGAAGGTGAGCATACTGTATACAATTTTTACAAATCGTCCCTTGACGGAACAAACAGAGATAAGTTGATGACCTTAAACAATGGAAATGTTGATTCTTTTACTGTTCACCGTGGTTTTATATATTACACTGCTGAATATATTGATGGCGACTGTGAAGGAACGGCTATGTACAAAGTTCCTGTTGACGGCAATGTTGACGACAGTAAGGTGATGCTGGAATACTATAAATATGAAGATATTTTTGTTGAAAATATTATGTATTACGGTAACGGCATTTATCTAAAAATCTATGACACCTTGAATGACCGTTTTTATTTTATAAAATATAATCTTGAAAATGGTAAATGGAAAGATTTGAATAAAAGTCTGAAAACCACTGTTACTGATTTTGTATTTTTTAATGACAGAATTGTATTTGCAGACGAGTCTTATACAGAATTATTTGACTGTGATTTGAACGGTGAGAACAAGAAAAAGGTACTGGATATTCCAACGCCTGATAAAAAGGAAGATAAGTATTATCACCCTTATTCAGACGGAACACATCTTATCGTTGCAACAGCCGGTTTGTCACCTGTTGATAAATTTATGTACTATGATTACGGTTACAAACTAATTGGTGCATACAAAATGCCCTTTGCCTTTTCCCCATATGGAATGTGCGGAAGTAACTCCTTTATAGTCAATGACGAGGACGGAAATCTTTGTTATATAGATATGACGGAGTTGTCACATAAGGATAAAGCAGAATGTATTTATACTTTTGAAGAAGAATAATTCTTTATAAAATATGAGTTGCTGTACTGTGAGTATTATGTGAGGTTATTAGTGTGAAAAAATATTATTCTATCACCTTATTTACTTCTTTATTTGTAATTTTACTT
>JBJEOU010000052.1:0-10241 GCA_051880875.1 Ruminococcus sp.
CAGTCCCGGATACGGCGACTATCCCCTTGAAAAGCAAAAAGAAATTGTAAAGCTCTTAAATACAGAAAAAAAGCTGGGACTTAACCTGACAGACAGCCTTATGCTTAACCCCACAAAGTCGGTAACAGCTGTTATAGGTATCGGCAAAAAAGAGGTAAAGGAAAAGACCTCCTGCACCTCAAAATGTTCAAGGTGCGGTAACAAAAATTGTCCCTACAGGAGGGAAGACTAATGGACTTTAAATCACTTTTAAAAAAAGAATTTATTATATATGACGGCGGAATGGGCACAATGCTCCAACAGCGTGGTCTTAAAATGGGGGATAATCCCAATGTGCTGAATATCACCCACCCACAGACTATTGTTGATGTTCACAGGGAATATGTAAATGCTGGTAGTGATATCATCTGCGCAAACACATTTTCCGCCAACAGGCATAAGCTGGAGGACACAGGCTATACTGTCAAGGAGATAGTCACCTCTGCTATTGACTGCTGTAAAAAGGCTGTTGAGGGAACAGACACATTAATTGCCCTTGATATAGGCCCTGTGGGTCAGCTACTTGAACCAAACGGTACTCTTACCGTGGAGGAAGCCTACGATATTTTCAGGGAGATTGTAACCGCTGATGACAGATATGATGTTATAGCCATTGAAACTATGACCGATTTGCTGGAGATGAAAACAGCTCTCCTTGCCTGCAAGGAAAACAGCGATAAGCCTGTCCTTTGCACAATGAGCTTTGAAGAGAACGGCAGGACATTTCAGGGTGTATCTCCAAGTGCTATGGTGCTTACTCTGGAGGGACTGGGTGCTGATGCAATAGGTCTTAACTGTTCACTTGGCCCTGACGAAATTGAGCCTATGCTTAGGGAGATTTGCGAAAGGTGTAATGTACCTGTTATTGCAAAGCCAAACGCAGGACTTCCCGACCCTGTAACCAACACCTACACTATGGGTGCAGAGGAATTTGCTGAGAAAATGGCAGACCTTTCCTCATTTGGGGTTAAGGTTCTGGGGGGTTGCTGTGGTACAACTCCTGAATTTATAGAGAAGCTAAAGGAAGAACTAAAGGACAAAACCTACAAAAAGAATGTTCATCCCTATGTTACAGGAGTTTGCTCGGGAACAGCGGTGGTAAATGTTGACCAGCCGAGAATTATCGGTGAAAGAATCAACCCCACAGGGAAAAAGCTGTTTAAGCAGGCACTTGTAAATAACGATATGGACTACATTTTGTCACAGGCTATCAGTCAGGCGGAGGACGGAGCCGAAATTCTTGATATAAATGTAGGCCACCCCGAAATAGACGAAAAAGAAATGATGGTTAAGGTTGTGAAGGCTGTTCAGGGCGTTGTGGATTTGCCGTTACAGCTGGATTCAACTAAACCTGATGTGCTTGAGGCAGGCCTTAGAGTGTATAACGGACGAGCAATAGTGAACTCCGTTAACGGTGAAGAAAAAAGCCTTAATGAGATTTTACCAATTGTTGCAAAGTACGGTGCTACTGTTGTAGGACTTACCTTGGACGAGGACGGAATCCCCGAAACAACAGAAAAGCGACTTGAAATTGCCGACAAAATAATTTCAAGGGCAAAGGCCTTGGGTATCAGGGAAGAGGATATTTACATTGACTGTCTTACCCTTACTGTTTCGGCACAGCAAAGCGGTGCTGTGCAGACTTTGGAGGCACTTGAAAAGGTTAAGGAAAAGTACAATGTAAAAACTGTATTGGGTGTCAGCAATATTTCCTTTGGACTTCCCCAAAGACCCCTTGTGAATCAGACCTTCCTTACAATGGCTCTGGAGCGTGGACTTGATTTGCCTATTATCAACCCTGGTGTGTTTGGCATGGCGGGGGCTGTGCGTTCTTTCAGAGTTCTTAAGGGTTATGACCTCGAAAGCCGTGACTACATTGCAAAGTACAGCGATTTTGTTGTGGAAACCGTAAGTCAAAGTCACCAGGACACCTTGGGCGAGGCGGTAATGAAGGGGCTTAAAAAGGAATGTCACGACATCACCCTTAAAATGCTTCAGGACACAGACCCTATGACAATAATTGACGGGGAGCTTATTTCGGCTCTTGACAAGGTCGGCTCTCTGTTTGAGCAGGGCAAGGTATTCTTGCCTGGACTTTTGTCCTCCGCCACAGCGGCACAGCAGGCATTTGAAATTATTAAGGAAAAGCTTTCTGAAAGCAACAGCGAAAGTGTATCAAAGGGCAAGATTATCCTCGCAACCGTCAAGGGTGACATTCACGATATAGGAAAGAATATTGTCAAGGTGCTCCTTGAAAACTACGGTTATGATGTAATAGATTTGGGCAGGGATGTTGAACCGTCCCTTGTGGCTGAAACAGCAAAAAAACACAATGTCCGCCTTGTGGGACTTTCCGCTTTGATGACAACAACCCTGAAAAGTATGGAGGACACCATAGCCCTTATTCATCAGACGCCAGGTCTGGAAGAAACACAGATTATGGTGGGCGGTGCTGTTCTCACACAGGAATACGCAATGAAAATCAAGGCAGATTACTACTGCAAAACAGCGGCAATTTCCGTTGAAACAGCAAGAAAGGTATTTGGAGACTAAGGAAACACTGAATAAATCTATTTACACATTTTGTCCCTATATTTTCTACACAGTAAGTCCACCAAAATGGTAGGAATTTATCTAACCAAAATATTTTATTTTTATCATTTTAATATAAATATGGAAATAGCTTCTTGTGATATATTACAAAAAACAGCACCATAATTTGAGAAATATCATAGAAAAGGCTCTTTTAATTGACTTTCTCAATTGATAGTAATATAATTTATCCGTAAAATGTTTTAACTATGTTTTAAATTTATATTAATAGAATGTTATTAATATTTTGAGTGGGTACTATGATAAAACCGGATTTTAATTTCAGAAAAGTTATGCTCGGCATTGTGGACGCAATTATCATTGCCCTGTGCGGAGTGGTAACCAATTTTATACTTGAGGCATTTGATTTTCAGACAGGGTTCAGAAGCGTTGTTGAAACACCCTATGTGGTGGTTTCCATAATTATTAATGTAATAGTTTGCCTTGTGGCTCTGTGGATTTGCGGTGCTTATAACAAAACATGGCGATTTTTTAACATCAGGGATTACTTTGACTGCATTGTTGCAATGTTTTTTGGCGTCGCTGTCAGCACTCTTGTATTGTCGTTGCGGTACAACGCTTTTAATTATGTGTTGCCCTACACCCTGATAAGCGGTGCAATGTCCATTTTGGGTATTGTGCTTTTCAGGCTTATATTCAAAAGTGCATTTATTAAAATCAGCGACTCCGAAAGAATGAATCACGGCGAGCGCACATTGATTGTAGGTGCAGGTCATGCAGGTCGTATAATCTTAAACGATATTTTCACTTCACAGGAGGACGGAGGAAACCCATCAAAGGATTTCTTCCCTGTTGGATTTGTTGATGACGAGCGAACTCTTCGCAACACTATGGTGGACGGAGTGAGGGTGCTTGGCACAACCTATGACATTCCCGAAATCTGTGCAAGGGAAAGAATAAGCCTGATTATATTTGCAATTCCCTCCTGCAGTGAAGAGGACAGAACAAGAATTCTGGATTTATGCTCAAAGACCGAGTGTAAAATCAAGATTATCCCATACATCAGCCAGCTTTTGTTTGATGAGGACGAAAGCAAGCCTCAGCTTCTCAACCAGGTTAAAGACATCAAAATTGAGGATTTGCTTGGCAGAAAGCCCATAACGTTTGATAAAAACTCTGTAAAAGAGCTGGTTAACCAAAAGATATGTATGGTTACAGGGGGAGGCGGTTCAATAGGCTCCGAGCTTGTCAGGCAGATTGCCAAATATTCCCCAAAGCAGATAATCATTGTTGATATATACGAAAATAACGCATACGATATACAGCAGGAGCTTATTCTTGAACACGGAAGTGAGTTAAACCTTTCCACAGTTATTGCATCTGTGAGAGATTATGACAAGATGGAACAGATTTTCAGGCAGTATAAGCCGGATTTGGTATGGCATGCCGCCGCTCACAAGCACGTTCCCCTTATGGAAACAGTTCCCTGTGAGGCTGTGAAAAACAACATCTTCGGAACATACAATGTGGCAACCCTTGCCCAGAAGTACGGAGTAAAGAAGTTTGTTATGATAAGCACCGACAAGGCGGTAAATCCCACAAATGTTATGGGTGCAACCAAAAGGTGCTGTGAAATGATAATCCAGTATATGGACCAGAACACAACCGGCACAGAATTTGTTACAACCCGATTTGGAAATGTTCTGGGAAGTAACGGCTCGGTTATCCCTCTTTTCCGCCGTCAGATAGAAAGCGGAAAGCCCATTACCGTAACCCACCCCGACATCATCCGCTATTTTATGACAATTCCGGAGGCGGTGTCATTGGTGCTCCAGGCGGCAAGTATGGCAAAGGGCGGAGAGATATTTGTCCTTGATATGGGTAAGCCTGTGAAGATTACAACCCTTGCGGAAAATCTTTGCAGAATGTATGGCAAGGTGCCATATAAGGATGTAGAAATTAAGTTTACCGGACTTCGTCCGGGAGAAAAACTGTTTGAGGAGCTTCTTATGGATGAAGAGGGTCTGAAACAGACAGCTAACGAAAAGATTTTTATTGGAAATCAAATAGATATTGATAAAGAAACCCTCCTTAGTCAGCTAAAAAATCTCAGGGAATGTGCCGAGAATAATGACGATGACAGGGCGGTGGAGCTGTTGGCAGAGATAGTGCCGACCTTTGACCATAAACTAAACAAATAGAGTATTGGAGAATAGTTATGTGTGGTATAGTAGGTTATGTAGGACCAAGAGATTGCAGTGATGTACTTGTTTCGGCTTTGACAAGGCTTGAATACAGGGGCTACGACTCCGCAGGCATTGCTGTTTTTGAAAACGGTAAAATTGAAGTGGCTAAGACCAAGGGCAGACTTGCTGACCTATCCAAAAAGATGGAAGAGGAGGGCAAGCCCATGGGTCATGCCGGAATCGGCCACACCCGCTGGGCAACCCACGGTCAGCCATCTGATATAAATTCTCATCCTCATTCAGGAAAAAGGGTAACTATCGTACATAACGGTATTATCGAAAATTATATTGAACTCAAGGAGTATCTCACCAAAAAGGGAAGAACCTTTTTGTCAGACACCGACACAGAGGTTGTGGCTCAGCTTCTGGACTTAAAGTATGACGGTGACCCCCTTGACACAATTCATACGGTAATAAGAATGCTAAAGGGTTCATTTGCCTTGGGTATAGTCTTTGCGGATTATCCCGATACAGTTTTTGCTGTACGCAGAGAAAGCCCGTTGATTGTAGGTGTTGGTGAGGACGAGAGTTTTATTGCCTCTGATGTCCCTGCAATACTCAACTATACAAGAAAGTATTACCTGATGAATCACGACGAGATTGTAAAGCTCACCAAGGACGGTATTGAGTTTTACGACAGTCATATGCTCCCAATTACAAAGGAGCTCCAGGAGGCTGACTGGGATATGGACGCCGCCGAAAAGGGCGGTTATCCTCATTTTATGATTAAGGAAATCAACGAACAGCCTGACGCAATCAAAAGGACCATTTTGCCAAGAATCCGTGACAATATGCCTGACCTTTCTGAATGTGGTATTACCATAGACAGCATTAAGGACTTTAAGAATATCCACATTGTTGCCTGCGGAACAGCTATGCACGCCGGAATGGTTGGAAAATATGTGATTGAAGGTCTTGCAAGAGTGCCTGTAAATGTGGATATTGCATCTGAATTCCGTTATAGAAATCCTCTTGTAGGTGAGGGCGACCTTGTAATTATAATTTCCCAAAGTGGAGAAACTGCGGACAGCAAGGCGGCTATGCTCCTTGCAAAGGAATACGGAGCAAAAACCCTTGCCATTGTTAACGCCAAGGGAAGCTCAATTGCAAGAGAAGCGGATATGCTGATTTACACCCACGCAGGTCCTGAAATTGCAGTTGCATCCACCAAGGCATATATGGTGCAGATTGCAGTTATGTACCTGTTTGCCTTCCAGCTTGCCCTTGCAAAGGGTAAAATTACAGAGGATGAGTGCAAAGACCTGTTATCCTCACTTCTGGAAGTGCCCGACAAGGTGGAGGAAACCCTTGAAAAGGTAATTGACGACTGCCAGTATGCAGGTAGCAGTCTTGTAAATGCAGATTCCCTGCTGTATATAGGCAGAGGATTGGACTATGCCCTTTCTATGGAGGGTTCCTTAAAACTGAAGGAAATTTCATATATTCACAGCGAAAGCTATGCCGCAGGTGAGCTAAAGCACGGTACTATTTCCCTTATCACAGAGGGTATGCCTGTTATCGCTGTGGCTACTCAGAATATGCTTTTTGAAAAGACCCTTTCCAATGTTAAGGAAGTAAGGTCAAGAGGCGCATATGTAATCCTTGTTTGTGACGAGGACTGCCATGTGGGCAGTGATGTTGCAGACCAGATTATCAGAGTGCCGAAAATCCGTGAGGAGTTAATGCCAATGCTTGCCATTGTGCCTTTACAGCTTATTGCCTACTACACATCTCTTCACAGGGGTAACGATATTGACAAGCCAAGAAATCTTGCTAAGTCAGTTACAGTAGAATAAAAATTATTAATAAGTCGGGAAAACCTCCCGACTTATACTTTTTATTAGGTATTAGTATTATTGACAATTATTTTTCCTAAGGTATAATATAGAAAACGAGATATACAGGAGAGGTGGGGAATATATGGATATACAATGGCTTCTTGATGCCGGAGTTGTGGCTGTAAGAGTTCTTTTGCCCCTTTATGCCATAGTAATTATTTATTCAATATTTGCCTCAATGCACAGACACCGCAGACAGCAAAAACCACTGCTTACATTGGAAAATATGGAAACAGGGGAGAAAATCCCCGTTCTGTTCTGGGAAAATTCCATAGGCAGAAGCCGTGGAAGCGACATAAGGGTCAACGACCCATCGGTTTCCCGTGACCACTGCGTCCTTCTCAGAAGACAAGAGGGTTGGATGATTACCGATGTGGGCAGTAAGTGCGGAACATATGTTAACGGCGAAAAAATCAAAAGTAATTCACCCTCAAGGGATGAGTCCTTTTTTGCAGGGATAATTTCTTCCTTTAAGGACAATCTGAAAAAGGGTATAAAGTCGGTTGACAACACAACCCCATACCGTACAAAGCTACTGATAGATGACGAAATTCAGGTCGGTTCTACTCTGTTTAGAGTGGAGCGAGGGGATGAATATGACGAGGAGGTTCGCCCCGACCGTTTTTTGAAGAGGATCAGCAACAAGGCTTCTATGAAGCAGTACAAGCTGATGATTATGATAACAATATTCCATTTTTTAATGGCTATAGAAGCGTCCTGGGACTACTACGACAAGGATTTGAACCCCTTTATATACTGCACAGTTTTTTCCATTGTAAGCTGGGGACTGTTCTTTGTTTCAACAAGAGTTATCAAAAGGACAAACTTTGAGCTTGAGGCTCTGGCTCTGTTTTTGACCGGACTTGGGCTTATGTTACAGGTACGGCAATCGGACAGAATGGCAATAATGCAGATTGTCACCGCCCTTGTGGGTATCATTGGATTTGTGATTATTGTCAAGCTCCTTGAAAGACCCGACTGGGTACAGCGTTTCAGATTCTGGGGTATGATTGCCTCAATAGTGCTACTTGGGTTTAACCTTGTATTCGGCAGTATCAAGAACGGTGCCGCCAACTGGATAACCATTGGCGGAATTTCAATTCAGCCATCTGAATTTGTAAAGATTTTCTATATTTTTGTAGGCGCAGGTACCCTTGACGCAATTATGACAAGGAGAAACAAGATTGAGTTTATTGTTTTCTCCGCAATCTGCGTGGGCGAGCTTGCCCTTATGGGTGACTTCGGTACAGCCCTTATATTCTTTGCAACCTTCCTGTTTGTTGCGTTTATGCGTTCCGGCGACATCAAGACGGTTCTCCTTGCCCTTGCAACAGCTGTGGGCGGAGGTGCGTTGATTCTAAAGATAAAGCCATACATTGCAAAGCGATTTGAAACCTGGGGACATGCCATTGAAAATTCTTCCGAGGGTGGATTCCAGCAGGCAAGGGTGCTTACCTACCTTGCGTCGGGCAGTCTTTTCGGCGTGGGAATAGGCAACGGCTTTTTAAAGTATGTTGTGGCATCTGAAAGCGATTTGGTATTTGGAATTGTGTGCGAAGAGATGGGCATAATTGTAGGATTTGCCCTTATTGCATCAATACTTTGCCTTGCAATTTATTCAAGGGATATTGCCACAAGGAGCCGTAGTACATTCTATTCCATTTCCGCCTGCTGTGCGGCAGGACTATTTATTGTGCAGATGGCTCTGAATGTTCTGGGTGCAACAGATGTTCTGCCTCTTACAGGCGTTACATTTCCATTTGTATCAGCAGGTGGTTCTTCAATGATTTCCTGTTGGGGACTTCTTGCATTTATCAAAGCGGCAGACGAAAGGACTTATTCTCAGAAAAGAGGATAACCCGATAAATAAGTTATGAAAAGGAGGTATTGTATCCTATGAAACGAACATTGCGCAGAAGTGCCATGATTTTAATTGTTGTACTTCTTATCATCGGTGGTATGGGATACCTTTCTTTTAAAATAGTAACTGAACATAAAACCTGGATGAATATGGCTTACAACCGCCATGTTTCCTCTGACGGAGGTCTTACCCAGGCAGGAACAATAACCGACAGAAACGGTGTTGAGCTTGCCAAGTCGGTAAACGGTGAGAGAGTTTACAATGATGATAAAAATGTAAGGGAAAGTCTGCTCCATGTGGTAGGGGACGACACCATCAACATAGGAACATCAATGCAGTCTATGTACAGGATGAACCTTACAGGCTACAATCCTTTGTTTGGATTGGGACTTCCTACCTCCTTAAAGCCTGACAGCGATATGCGTCTTACTGTGGACGCTGAGGTGTGTTCTGAAGTTTATCAGCTGTTTGACGGAAGGGCAGGAGCCTGCGTTGTATATAACTACAAAACAGGTGAAATTCTGTGTGACGTTTCAACGCCCTCCTACGACCCTAACGCACCGCCGGAAATTACAGAAGATAACGAAGAAGATTACAGAGGCGTGTATGTGGACAATGCAGTGAGCAGTTCATACACTCCCGGCTCTATATTCAAGCTTGTAACCACAGCAGCGGCTCTGAAATATATTGACGATATTGAAACCCGTGAATGGTACTGCGAGGGCGTGGAACGCATTGGCGGAGATGACGAATCCTGCGAGGTTTACTGTAACGACGGCTATGCCCACGGCAGTGAAAATCTGGAACAGGCTCTTGGAAACTCCTGCAACATAGTCTTTGCCAAAATTGCCGAGGAGCTTGGCATTGAAAAAATGACCGAGGTTGCTAACGAAATGGGTATAAACGGCTCCTTTTCAGTAGGGGATATTCCCCTGAAGGACGGCAACTATGATGTGAGCGACGCCACCAAGAATCAGCTTGCATGGTCAGGTGTTGGACAGTACACCGACCTTGTTAACCCGATGCAGATGGCTATAATCTGTTCGGGAATTGCCAACAACGGCAAGCCTGTTTTGCCATATCTCATTGGAAGTGACGAAAGTATCCTTACAAAGCTGGGCATCACCACAGGAGGAGGCACAGGCTCCAGAATGATGGAAAGCGATGTTGCCGGCAGAATAGGTGAAATGATGCGCAACAATGTGGTGAATTACTACGGAGACGGCAATTTCCCCGAGGGTATGGAGGTTGCCGCAAAGACAGGTACGGGTGAAATAACAAAGTCAAGTGACGGCAGCGAAAGCGACAAGAACAATGCGTGGATTGTGGGATATTGTCAGAATGAAAAATATCCCCTTGCCTTTGCAGTTGTTGTAAACGATGTTGAGGGCTACGGCTCTCAGAACGCTCAGCCTATTGCATGTCAGGCTCTGTCCGCCTGCAAAAATTCCATGGATAAATCAGATTAATTTATCTCTCCTCTGTCATTCCGAGGAAGCGAAGTGACCGAGGAATCTTAAAGAAAAGCAGTAGTGCCTAAATCGACACTAATAAGTTTTATGAAAGTATGATTTCTCTGACAAAATAAGTGGTAGAGGTAGGGGATTCCTCGACAAGCTCGGAATGACATTGTGGCAGTTTTGAATGACAGGGGAGGTATTCGACATACTTTCCCTTTATTTTTGTTAAATCATATGTTATAAT
>JBJEOU010000052.1:10341-13716 GCA_051880875.1 Ruminococcus sp.
AGGGGAGGTATTCGACATACTTTCCCTTTATTTTTGTTAAATCATATGTTATAATACACATTATAATAGGAAAATATAGGCTTATTGAAATAATATTATTTAGAATAAAGGATGGTTATGATGAATCTTTTAAGAAAAATGTTCGGTTCTTACAGCAAGAAAGAACTTAAAAGAGTAGAGCCAATCACTCAAAAGGTACTTGCCCTTGAGGAACAGTACTCCGCTATGAGTGAACAGGAGCTTAAAAATCAGACAAATATTTTGAAAGAAAGACTTGCTAACGGCGAAACAACAGACGACATTCTGCCTGAAGCATTTGCAACCTGCCGAGAGGCTTCCTGGCGTGTGCTGGGTATGAAGCACTTCCCTGTACAGGTTACAGGTGGTATTATTCTTCACCAGGGCAGAATTGCCGAAATGAAAACAGGTGAAGGTAAAACCTTGGTGGCAACACTTCCTGCATACCTTAACGCACTTACAGGCGAGGGTGTCCATGTTGTTACAGTCAACGATTACCTTGCAACCCGTGACAGCGAGTGGATGGGCAAGGTGTACAAGTACCTTGGTCTTACCGTTGGTCTTATCACACAGGAGATGGACAACGACGAGCGACAGGAGATGTACGCCTGCGACATTACATACGGAACAAACAACCAGCTTGGCTTTGACTACCTGAGGGATAATATGGTGGTTTACAAGGAAAACAAGGTTCAGCGTGGACACGCCTTTGCCATTGTGGACGAGGTTGACTCAATCCTCATCGACGAAGCCAGAACACCTCTTATTATTTCAGGTCAGGGGGATAAGTCCACAGACCTTTATTCAAGGGCAGACAAGCTGGCAAAATCCCTTAAAAAGTATGTGTTCACCGAGGTTGACGCCAAGGAGGACAAAGAGGACTTCTATGCCGAAAACGGAATCGACTACATTGTTGACGAAAAGGCAAAGACTGCAACTCTTACACAGCTTGGTGTTAAGAAGGCAGAGGAATTCTTCCACCTTGACAACCTTACCGACCCTGAAAACCTTACAATTCAGCACCACATCAACCAGGCTATCAAGGCTAACGGTGTTATGAAGAATGAGGTTGACTACATAGTAAAAGACGGCGAAATCATCATTGTTGACGAGTTCACAGGCCGTCAGATGATAGGCAGAAGATACAACGAAGGTCTGCACCAGGCTATTGAGGCAAAAGAGGGTGTTGAGGTTCAGAACGAAAGCAAAACCCTTGCCACAATCACATTCCAGAACTACTTTAGACTTTACAAAAAGCTTTCCGGTATGACAGGTACAGCTCTCACAGAGGAGCAGGAATTCCAGGAAATCTACAAGCTGGATGTTGTTGAGGTTCCCACAAACAAGCCTCTTATGCGTAAGGATTTGCCTGATGTTATCTTCCCAACAGAGATGGGCAAGTTTAACGCAATTATTGAAGATATTATCAAGTGCCACGAAAAGGGACAGCCTGTTCTGGTTGGTACAGTTTCCATCGAAAAGTCGGAAAAGCTTTCTAAAATGCTGAAAAGGCGTGGCATTAAGCACAATGTCCTCAACGCAAAGCACCACGAAAAGGAAGCGGAGATTGTTGCACAGGCAGGTAAGCTGGGAGCAGTAACAATCGCCACAAATATGGCTGGCCGTGGTACCGATATCGTACTTGGAGGTAACGCTGAGTTTATGGCTAAGAGCCAGATGAAGAAGATGAAGTTCTCCGATGAGCTTATAGCCGAGGCTGACGCTCATTCTGAAACTGACGACAAGGATATCCTGTTTGCAAGACAGACCTTTAACGAGCTCCTTGAGGAATACAAGGAAGAGATTAAGGAAGAGGCAGACAAGGTTCGTGAGGCAGGCGGTCTTTGCATTATGGGTACAGAGCGCCACGAATCCCGTCGAATCGACAACCAGCTCCGTGGACGTTCAGGCCGTCAGGGAGACCCCGGACAGAGCCAGTTCTACCTGTCCACCGAGGATGACCTTATGCGTCTGTTCGGCGGTGACAGAATGAAGTCAATTATGAATACCCTCAAGGTATCAGACGACACACCAATCGAAAACAAGATGCTTTCAAATATCATCGAATCATCACAGGAAAAGGTTGAAACAAGAAACTTTGGTATCCGTAAAAATGTTCTCCAGTATGACGATGTTATGAACCGTCAGAGAGAAATCATCTACGGACAGAGGGATCAGGTGCTGGACGGTGAGGATGTTCACGACACAGTAATCAAGATGCTGAAGGAAACCATTGAAGAAAATGTCAGCCTGTATGTCAACGACTCAATTCTCCGTGAATCTTGGAACCTTTCTTCCCTGAGAGAAAGCTACAAGTGGCTTGTTCCCGACAAGGATTTCTTAAAGTTCACCGATGAGGAACTTGACAAGCTGGACAAAAAGGATATTGTTGACCTTATCACAAACAAGGCACTTGATTTGTACAAGGAGAATGAGCAAATCCTTGACGAAGAAACAATGCGTGAAATGGAGAGAGTTTACCTCCTAAAGTCAGTTGATACACACTGGATGGATCACATTGACGCTATGGAACAGCTCAAGCAGTCAATCCACCTTGCCGCTTACGGTCAGAAGGATCCTGTCGTTGAATACAAGCTTGTTGGCTTTGATATGTTTGACGAAATGATTGCCACAATCCGTGAGGATACAGTTAAGCTTTGCCTCCTACAGCCAAGGAGAATTGCAGCCTTCAAGGCACAGCAGGAGGAAATTGCCGCCCGCAGAGCAGAGGAAGAAAAAAAGGCAGCTCAGGCTCATCAGGTTATCCTTGACAAGCAGAGCAACGCTCCAATGCCGAGCCCAATTAACCTTGCCTTAAAGCGTGAGCAGGTAGCAGTTCCTACAAGTGCAGGCGTGTCGGAAAACGGCGAAAAGCCAAAGAAAAAGCCAATCGTTAAAAAGCAGAAGATAGGCAGAAACGACCCATGCCCTTGCGGTTCAGGCAAAAAGTACAAAAAGTGCTGTGGAATGAACGAATAATTCAAAACAGCTTTTAAAAGTGATTTACAACCCCAAGACAGTATTTTGCTGTCTTGGGATTTTGCTTTATGATTAATTAGGAATAAAAAAGGGAGATGCTATTGTGCTTGAATGGTTAATGAATAATATTTCTACGATAATTGTGGGAATGATTGTCCTTGCAGTAATAATTGCCATTGTTATAAGAATGATTAAAAATAAAAAAAGAGGAAAAACCTCCTGCAACTGCGGTTGCTCCGGCTGTCCTATGGGTGATAGCTGTCATAAAGAAGAAAAGTAGAATATAGAAAAATAACGCCCCCTCATTGTGAGGGGGTGTTGGTTATGTGTGCTCGGCACGCATTATTACTTGGTGGTGAAAGTCCACTACAGACTTGG
>JBJEOU010000053.1:0-3046 GCA_051880875.1 Ruminococcus sp.
GTTAAGAACGATGTCAAGAGGTGTACCGTCAGGAAGGAATGGCATATCCTCCTGCGGAAGAATTCTTGAAACAACACCCTTGTTACCATGACGACCGGCCATCTTATCACCAACGGAGATTTTTCTCTTCTGTGCAAGGTAAACACGAACAACCTTGTTTACACCCGGCTGTAATTCAGCGGCACTGTCTTCACGGGTAAACACCTTAACATCAACAACGATACCGGATTCACCGTGGGGAACTCTCAGGGATGTATCTCTAACTTCCCTTGCCTTTTCGCCAAAGATAGCACGAAGGAGTCTTTCCTCTGCTGTAAGCTCTGTTTCGCCCTTTGGAGTTACCTTACCAACAAGTATATCTCCGGAGCGAACCTCGGCGCCGATGTGGATAATACCGTTTTCGTCCAAATCCTTAAGCATATCCTCGCCCACATTTGGAATATCACGGGTGATTTCCTCGGCACCCAGCTTGGTGTCACGAGCCTCTGTTTCGTGTTCTTCTATATGAATAGATGTGTAAACATCGTCACGAACAATCTTTTCGTTGATGAGAACAGCATCCTCGTAGTTGTAACCTTCCCATGTCATAAAGCCGATAAGGGCATTCTTACCAAGGGCAAGCTCGCCGTTATCAGTTGCAGGACCGTCTGCAAGAACCTCGCCCTTCTTAACCCTTTGACCTCTGTCAACAACAGGAATCTGGTTGATACAGGTACTCTGGTTGGAACGGAGGAACTTGATAATATCAAATGTCTGAACTCTTCCGCTGTCGTACTGAACGCTGATTTTGTCTGCGGAAACGCTGAGAACAACACCGTCCTCCTCGGCAAGAACACAAACACCTGAGTCAACGCCTGCCTTGTACTCCATACCTGTACCAACGATTGGTGACTCGGTAACAAGGAGCGGAACTGCCTGACGCTGCATGTTAGCACCCATCAAAGCACGGTTTGCGTCGTCGTTTTCAAGGAACGGAATAAGGGATGTAGCAACAGAAACAACCATCTTAGGAGAAATATCCATAAAGTCAAATTGCTCCGGCGGAAGCTCAACAAATTCTTCCTTACATCTGCCGACAACCTTTTTGTTTACAAAGTGTCCGTTTTCATCCAAAGGCTCGTTAGCCTGTGCAACGGTGTATTCATCCTCAACATCGGCTGTCATATAAACAACCTCGTCGGTAACTACGCCTGTTTCCTTGTCAATCTTTCTGTACGGTGCTTCAATAAAACCGTACTCGTTAATCTTGGCAAAGGTTGCAAGGTAGGAGATAAGTCCGATGTTTGGTCCTTCCGGAGTTTCAATAGGACACATACGGCCGTAGTGGGTGTAGTGAACATCTCGAACCTCAAATCCTGCACGGTCTCTTGAAAGACCGCCGGGGCCAAGGGCAGAAAGTCTTCTCTTGTGAGTAAGCTCTGCAAGAGGATTGTTCTGGTCCATAAACTGTGACAGCGGTGAACTACCGAAGAATTCCTTGATAGCTGCTGTTACAGGTCTGATATTTATAAGTGTGTTAGGAGAAAGTGCCTCAGGGTCCTGTGCCTGGAGTGTCATTCTCTCTCTGATAACTCTTTCCAGACGGCTGAAGCCGATTCTGAACTGATTTTGCAGAAGCTCGCCCACACAGCGGATTCTTCTGTTGCCAAGGTGGTCAATGTCATCAGTTACACCAATGCCCTGGGCAAGGGTGTTCATATAGTTAATTGTAGCAAATATATCGTCAATGGTAATATAGTTAGGGATAAGCTCTGCCTTGCTGTCTGCAAGAACCTCCTTAAGCTCCTCCTCGTCTTCACATTCATCCAAAAGTGAGAACAGTACAGAGGCTCTTACCTTTTCGTTAAGACCGCACTCTGCGTCAGCGTCAAAGTCAACATACTTCTTGATGTCAACCATGCCGTTGGAGATAATTCTTACAGGAGTTCCGTCATCCCTCTTAACAAATGCAAGGGTTACACCTGCATCCTCAATCTCCATAGCCTTTTCTCTTGTAACAACCTCGTCTGCAAGAGCCATAACCTCTCCTGTTCTTGGGTTTGCAATTGGAGAAGCAAGGGTCTGTCCGGCTAAACGCTGAGAAATGCCCAACTTTTTATTATATTTATATCTGCCCACTCTTGACATATCGTATCTTCTGTCGTCAAAGAACAGGTTGGTCAGATGGGTCATTGCTGATTCTACTGTTGGAGGCTCGGATGGTCTGAGCTTTTTGTAAACCTCCAGAAGTCCCTCTTCAGCATTAGTGGTAGTATCCTTTTCGATGGTAGCCTTGATTCTGTCGTCCAAATCAAAAATATCAATGATTTCGGCGTCCTTACCAATTACAGTAAGGTCAACATCCTCAACGCCCCACTTTTCGCCGTTTAATTCCTTTTCTTCCTTGTCCTTGAGCAAAGCCTCAAGACCAATAAGAGCACGGATGAAAACAGTTACAGGGATTTTTCTGTTCTTGTCAATACGAACATAGAAAACATCGTTGATGTCGTTTTCGTATTCAAGCCAAGCACCACGGTTAGGGATGACTGTGGAGGAGTAAAGCTCCTTACCTGTTTTGTCATGCTCCATCTTGTAGTAAACACCCGGGCTTCTGACAAGCTGAGAAACAATAACTCGTTCTGCACCGTTGATAACAAATGTACCGCTGTCAGTCATAAGAGGGAAGTTACCCATAAATACATTGGATTCCTTAATCTCCCCTGTTTCCTTGTTGAGCAGTCTTGCTGTTACTCTCAGTGGTGCCGAGTATGTGGCGTCTCTTTCCTTACACTCAATAACTGAATAGTTTGGCTTATCAACATCCAGCTCGTAATCCATAAAATCAAGAACAAGGTTGCCTGTGTAGTCGGTTATGCCCGAAACATCTTTAAAAACTTCCCTTAGTCCTTCATTCAGGAACCACTGGTAAGACTTCTTTTGAATATCAAGAAGATGAGGCATTGGGATAACTTCATCAATCTTGCCAAAAGACATTCTTTCGTTTCTGCCAAGCTTAACTGGTTTGACATCTACCACTTTAGTTCACTCCTTCTGTATATTTGCTATG
>JBJEOU010000054.1:0-13571 GCA_051880875.1 Ruminococcus sp.
GAGGACGCCGCAAGGCTGACGCCTTGCAAGGACGACAACGCAGTACTGCGGAAATCAGACCGCAAAGATTGTCTGATTTTTATTAGGGATTAGTATTAAAAATGAAATACCCTAAAAATAAATGTCAGGTACAAAAAATAAGTACCTGACATTTTTATTTTACCGTCTTTATTTTTTTAAAAAACTTTTTACAGAAAATCACATAATGCTACTAATTCCTCTTTAAATCGTCAATAGTCCACTTTGTTCCTGTGTCATGCTCAATATAGTCAAGGAGCTTGTCGCTGTCGTCAAAATATCTGTAAAGGTCACTGCACTTTTCCCTTACAAAGCCTTCTCGCATTGAATGCTCCATCATTTCCTCCAAACTGTCGTAATATCCGTTGATATTGTAAACGGCAATGGGCTTGTTGTGTCTGCCAAGCTGTTTAAGGGTAACAATCTCAAAAAATTCCTCAAAGGTTCCCACACCGCCGGGCACAATGATAAAAGCGTCGGACATATCCTCCATCTTCGCCTTTCTTTCACGCATTGTTTCGGTGGTGTAGAGCTTTGTACATTCATCAAAAAGTCCCTCAATGCCCTCGTCTATAAAGAATTTTGGAACAACACCGTAGATTTCTCCTCCGGCTTTTTTCATACCCCTTGCAGAAGCACCCATCAGCCCTTCGCCTCCTGCGCCAAAAACAAGCTGATGATTTCTTTTTCCCATCTGATATACAAACTCTTCAACTGTTTTAATGTAGCTTTCATTTATCTTATTGCTGGCAGAGCCAAAAACACAAATTTTCATATACATACCTCGTTTCTCACTTTATTATATAGTATATTTTTATTTTTATCAATAAATACTATGTAAACATTAAATAAAATACAATTAATGCTGTTCTGTATATTTGCCTCAATATTTTATGTCATATTGTTCCAAATTCGTTGTAAAAAAGATTTTACAGATGTATAATAAAAGTAAATTCTTATATTTTAAGGAAAAAAGGTAAATGCTATGTCATACATCTGCTTGATTGGAAATGAATACGGAATAGTAGCCGCCTCGGATTCCAGAGAAACGCTGGGAGGGGGCAAATACTTTGACAACCGACAAAAGGTTTTTTGCGACAAAAAGCAGGGTCTTGTGTGGGCTTGCTGTGGCATAACGAAATATTCCGGCAAGGATTATCTCCGACTTGTGGAGTTTATTATGAGGGACAGCGCCACCACCTTTGACCAAAAGCTGGATTATCTTGAAAAGGCTATCTGTAAGGTTACGGCAGAGGCTGTGGAGTCCCTTGGAGATAAAAGTGCCATGGATATACTTGTGGGCAAGGTCAGCAGGCGCACAATGATGATTAGGATGAATTTTGCCAAAGGGCAAATGGAGCGTAAAGTATTTTTTGCGCCTTTAGCTCTGGAGGGAGGAAGCGGAAAATACCTGTGTCCTAAGATGAAATTAAATGAATACAAGGGTCTTTTCCTCCCGGACCTTAAGAATTTTGCTCATAATCGTGTTGAGAGCGTAATATATAAGGATAGAGAATTATCTGATAAAATTCTGTCAAGAGAAAATTCTGTCGGCGGAAGAGTCCTCTGTGAATTTATAAAGAGATAGATTTCTGCAAATAACACCATATTTCAACAGTTTGTTAATATTCTGTTCATATTTTTTATGCTTTTTTAATAGTTTTTTCAAAACAAAGTTATTAAAAGTGAGAATAGTTTATCCAACAACAATTTGATATAATTGAATAGGGTTAGATTGCGAGAAACTCTTGTGCTGATGTCAAAGTGATTTTCGGAAAAAATTTTCCATATTCAAATGACGTTAGCATCAGTTTAGAAAGAAGGTATTTATTGATGAGAAACTTATGTAAACCATTGTCATTGCTGTTGGTGCTTGCTATGCTTGCCGCAACTGCAACATTCTCAGTTCTTTCTGCAACAAATGACTACAATTCGAGTGGGGCTGATATTGAAGTGGAAGCGACATCTGCATACACAAATTCCGGCGAAAGCTACAACACTTACAGCGGAAACGACCTTGGTGCGGTATATTCCAAGGATTCCACAACCTTTAAGGTTTGGGCACCGTCTGCGTCTAAAGTACAGCTAAAGCTGTACAACACAGGTTCCGACAGCGAAAGCGGAGCAGGTGTAATCGGTACATATGATATGACCAATAATAGCACAAACGGTACTTGGTCAATTACACAGAGCGGTGATCTTAACGGAAAGTACTACACCTACCTTGTAACAGTTAACGGCACAACCAAGGAAACCCGTGATGTATATGCCAATGCTGCCGGTGTAAACGGTAAGCGTTCAATGGTTGTTGACCTTGATTCAACAGACCCTGATGGCTGGTCAAGTGATAATCATGTTCTGTTTGACAATGCTCCGGAGGCTGCAGTCTGGGAGGTTTCTGTCCGTGACTTCTCAATAGACAGCACATCCGGCGTGGACGCCGACAAGCGTGGAAAGTATATGGCTTTCACACAGCATGGAACAACTCTTAATGGTGCCGGCGTTCTTAAAACAGGCATTGATTACCTTATTGAAAACAACATAAACTGCGTTCAGATTATGCCAATGTACGACTTTGGTTCTGTTGACGAAACCAAGGGCGGACAAAACTGGGGTTATGACCCGATGAACTACAATGTTCCCGAGGGTTCCTTCTCCTCAGACCCATACAACGGCGAAGTGAGAATAAAAGAGCTTAAGTCTATGATTAAGGCACTCCACGACGCAGGTATTTCTGTTGTTATGGACGTTGTTTATAACCATACCTACAACACAAGCGACTCTGCCTTTGAAAATACTGTTCCCGGCTACTACTACAGAATGAACGGAAGCACATTCCTCAACGGCTCAGGCTGCGGCAATGTTACAGCCTCAGACAAAACAATGTACAGAAAGTATATGATTGACTCTGTAAAGTATTGGGCAACCGAGTACCATATTGACGGATTCCGTTTCGACCTTATGGGCTGTCACGATATTACAACTATGAACAATATCCGCACAGAGCTTGACAAAATTGACAGCCGAATCCTGATGTACGGTGAGCCTTGGATGGCTGACTGGGGCGGTGGAAACGGCATTGACAATTCCTCCGCTGCCATTATGGATAACGCAAGCAAGCTGAATTCAAGAATCGGATGCTTTAACGATAAGATGAGAAATGCCCTGAAGGGTGGAACAAGTGACAAAACCTCCGGATTTATTCAGGGTTCAACCTCAAGCACAGGTGATGTAAAAGCTGGATGTATGGCTCACACCTCGTCAATTCTTGGCAAGTGGTCACAGGCACCAAGCCAGACGGTAACATATAATTCCTGTCACGATAACCTGACCCTGTGGGATAAGATTTTGTATTCACAGGGAAGCACAGACTACAACGGTTCCAACGGAACATATCTTGCTATGAATAAGCTGTCTGCGGCTCTTGTTTTCACATCCCAGGGAATAGCCTTTACACAGGCAGGTGAAGAATTTGCAAGAACCAAAAACGGTGACGAAAACTCCTACAACACAGGCGACTCTGTAAACAAGATTGACTGGACACGAATTTCCCAGTATTCAAGTCTTAGGGAATACTACAAGGGTCTTAGATTAATCAGACAGGTTTACAGTCCGTTTACAGACGCATCCACCACATCTGTAGGTCAGTCATACTTTACAGGCTCCGACTCCGTAATTGCTTACACAATGCAGAACAAAACAGCAAATGCTGCTAACGAGTGGGGCACAGTTGCTGTAATTGCAAACAACAGCTCTTCCACCCAGTCTGTAACCCTTAAGTCAAGCTCAACCCTGCCAACATCATGGGCAACCATTGTTAACGGCTCAAGCGCAGGACTTAAGAATCTGGGTACAGTTACCGGCACAACAATCTCTGTTCCTGCAAGAACAGCAATGGTGCTTGTTGATTTGGATTCCTTTAACGAAAAGAACATTCAGGGACCAACTACAACTGTTCCAACCACACCGACTAACGGAACTGTTACATGGAATACAACAAAAATCAAGGGCTTTGCTGACGGTGTAGCATACGAGGATTTGGAAGGTTCAACTTCCCGTGTTACAAAGACAGTTGAGCCTGAGGACGGATATGAGATTGTATATGCAAAGGTTGTTACAGGCGGAGTAGATATTACATCAAGCGCATACGATGCAACCACAAATACAATAGACTTCACTCGAAACGGCAACGCAGAGATTACTCTGATTGCCACACAAATCCCCCAGACTCACCTTTACGGAGATGTTAACGAGGACGGAAATATCAATGTCAGAGATGTAACTGCTTTACAAAAGTATATTTGTAACCTTGACGACTCCTTGAGCGAAGTTGGAAAGAAAGCGGCAGATGTTAACGGTGACGAAGGAATAGATATTCAGGATGCAACAGTAATTCAGAAATATGCAACTAAGTATATTTCCGCCTTGCCTGTTGGGGAATCCTTCTCTGACGAGAAGCCAACCTATACAATTCCTACAAATCCTACTAATACAACATCTTCAACAACGGCTACCGTTCCTACAACTTCTTCAACATCCACAACACCTACCGACCCGTCAGGCTCGATTACAGTGAAATTTGTGTCAGAGATTGACACAGGAACAGAAAGATGGGCGGCATATTGCTGGACAGGTGCAAACAGCTTGTGGGTTGATGTAGTCGACGGAGAGGTTACTGTACCAAGCAGTATGGAGAACATCATCTTTGTAAGATTTGACGGCACTTCTACCGAGAACAAGTGGGACGAAGAGGGTGCAACCGTAACATATGTCTGGAATCAGACTGACGACTTAACCCTTGGCTCCGGCACAACATACACAGTTACCGGATGGGGTAGTGGCTGGGGAGCACTTCTTGAAGGCTCTTGGTCATAATCTTTCAAAGGATTAACCTTAAATCAAAATAATACAGTAAAAGCTTTGGGCGTACCCGTTATTTGGGTACGCCCTTTTGTAAAGTATTTTATTATCAGCATAAAAGTGGCTTCGTTTATTTTATAAGTTATAATTAATTGTAATTTTATTGCTCACTTCATCGTAAAATAAAAAGAGATTATGCCACGATAAATATATTCTGTTATTTGTTGGTGGGCGTTTTGCACAAAGAACTTTTGTGTAAATCTTATAAAAAACACTTGTTTACTTGTGCAATATTTATTTTTATCGTAAATGTGAACAAAATATTAACACAAGGTTTGTTAATGATTACCATTTTATTATTTTTCTCCTTGTGTTAAACTAAGTACAGATATTTTAGTTGTATAATTTTAACGATATTATAATATACATCTAATATTGATACTAAACATCATTTGAAAAATCATATAATTTTCAGGTTGATTTTATGCTCTTGTGGCTGATTTGCTTTTAAAAGGAGAAAACTTTTTGACAATGAGTCCCGAAAATGTAAAAAGCTCCCTTGGAAAATATTGAATTTTTGAATGGTGTATTTGTATGAGAACATTTATGAAAAAACAATATTATCAGGGAAGGAGAAAGATTTTGGATAACGGTAAGTTGACAAAATTAATGGCAAGAGCATCAACTGCTATCATTTTGGCCTTTATGACTGCTATATCCAGCATTTCTGTTATAGCAGTTAACACAGAAAAAAGTGATATCGGCGCTAATTCTGATGTAGTAGAATCCGGTGCACAGCTTACAAAGGATAAGGACTATTACCTTATCGGTACTTTTAACAACTGGGCAATGAGTGACTCCAACTGGAAGCTGACAAATACTGACGGTAACTGTTATACCGGCACATTTACACTTACAGGTTCCGCAACTAATTACCAGTTTAAAGTTTATAACAGTGACGGTAACTACTACTCAGCAAACGGTTACTGGTTTAACAGCAGTAATACTGTCGCAACAGGACTCAGCACTTCAAACACCAATAATGACCAGATTCAGTGTATTGAAACCTCAGGAACAATCACCCTCAGCGTAAAGCTTTATTGTGAATACAGCGGTGACAGCCGTCTGGAAATTACACAGAGCGTATCAGGTAGCGGTGAGGTTACCGAAATTACCAAGGGAAACACCACCGATTCCAAGGAATACAATGCAAATGTGGATATTGAAAACCAGACAAGCGGTACAGAGATTATCTCCGTTAACGGTTCGTTCTACGATTATTATATGGACGAGGAAATCAAGGACAACGGAAGATGGCGCAGTAGTCTGACAGGTTATTACAGATCTGTTGAGGACAGTGACGAAAACAAGAATAACGCCGCCCGTGAGCCTTATGAATACTTTAACAGGGCGTTGGGTGAGTATAGTTCTATGAACAGCAGTTGGAGTTATCCTCTGTACTTTGGTAACTTCTACGGCAAATCCAACGATTATACAGGCAGAGGATTGGGTGGTCTGAAAAAGTTTAAAATAAGACCAAACGACTCGAACGCAACAACCTCCACAGTTAACGGTTCTGTTTCTGCCCTTGCAGACACCACCCTTAACAGCGACGGTATGCTCACTGCAAACGGAGTTACACTTCCTTACTTTGACAGCGAATGGCTTACCACAAACGGATACGGCACAGTTATCAATTCACCTTTCCCAATGAGAAAGTCACAAACCTCAAAGGGCAATGACTACTTTGAGTTTGACAGTAATAACGGTAAGGACAACTGCTACTTCAGCGGTTACTCCACAAACCAGTTCACAATGAACTATGCCTACAACACAAACAAAGTTAAGGACGCTCTCAGCGGATTTTCAAGTGATAGCGACGGGTACGGATTCTTCCCATTTGACCGTTCAAGTGAACACAGCGGAAATGCCTACGACTTTGGCTTTGGTATGAGGCTTGACATTGACTTTACCCTTGGCGAAAACGGTACAATCGGAAGTGGCTCAAGCAAAGAGAATACTCAGTTCACCTTCTCCGGTGACGATGACCTTTGGGTATATCTTGACGGTGTACTTGTCCTTGATATGGGCGGTGACCACAAAAAGTCCAGCGGTTGTATTGACTTTGCTGAAAAGAAGTCATATGTAAACAACATTGATACATCCTACAAAGCAGATAAAGAAAATGCTTTGAATTATGTTGCCGATACAAGTGTTTCAGGCTACGGATATTCAGCAGAATTTCCAAAGCTCTTCAGCAACAGTACCGAAACCTACTCCTTGGGCAGTTCAGAATTCAACAACAATAATCCAAACGAAAAGCATACCCTTACAGTGTTCTATATGGAGAGAGGTATGATTGAATCAAACCTCAAGGTAGGATTTAACTTTTCTCCAGTTAAGGATTCCTTTACAACTACCAAAACTGTTGACGCAAGCGGTGTTAATGCCCTGTTGCAGGATGAGGTTGAGGATTTGGATTCCTTTGGCTACACAGTAAAGAACCAGCCTGCATTAGGTGGTTCACTTGCAGATATTTCCAACAAAAATTATACCTTTAGCGACAGTTCAGACGGACACAGCTATTATGCTGTTACTGACGGAAATTCATTCTCCTTGGCAAACGGCGACAAGGCTGTTTTCAGCGAACAGTTTGAACCGGAATCATACTTACAGGTTACCGAAAACGATACTCCAAAGGATACAAAGGTAACCCTTAATTCTGACAGACTGATTTTCTTTGACCCGTCAGGCTGTACATGGTTCGGTGATGACGGTGCTGTTCCTGCAATAGCCCAGGATTATGACGGCACAACTCCTTCAAAATACAGTGCAATGTCCTCATATGAGGTTGACGGAAAAACATATTACTACTATCCCATTTCCGACAGCACAACAACATTTACCATTGCAAGAAAAACAGCCAATGGTATATACAACAGATTTAAGTTTAATGTAGAACAAGACTCCAACGGAAAAATAACGGATAAAAATTACATTAGGTCCGGAAGTGTGTGGAACGGAGATACTGACGGACAGAACACCTGTCCCACATATTCTTCCTCCGATTCCAAGGGTACTACATATACACAATTTTCTCACACCTACCCTGATACAACACAGAGTGTTATCAAAACAAGCAATAGAAGTAAGGTGGTTTACAGTCCTTCCTGGAGCTTGTACGATGTTTCAAAGGATACCGAAGCATCTCAGTCAAACCTTGTTGATTCCGGTACAGGTGAAACTGCATATTTCCAATACTTTAACTCCGACCAGGACGAAATGCTTTCCACTCATATGTTGCTTTCATATGTGAACACAGTTTTGACAAAGGATATTACTGTTAACAAAGAGGTTGTGGATGAAAATGGCAATGTTCTCACCTCAGACGACACACAGTTTACAGTAAAACTTCTCATTGACCTGGATAACGACGGAACATTTGAGGACTATGGTCTTACAGGAACAATAAGTCAAAGCACACCATATGTGTTTGAAAAAATCCCCCAGGGTGTTGACTATCAGATTGTTGAGGAGGACTCCAACGGATACACCAACTTAACTGGTGTAATTGAAGGAACTCTCAGCGATAACGCAACCTACACCTTTACAAACCGTAAGGAGCAGGCAAAGTATACTCCTGCTGTGACAAAGACTCTTGACGGTGAAAACTACTATGGTGAAAAATTCACATTCACTTTAGAGGGTATGGAGTCAATCAAACTTGGCGATGATGAAACACAGGATACTTCGGGAATGCCTGCTGAAAATATTACAAAAATTCCGTCAGAGGATCCCGGCAAGGTTGCCTTTGAAAGCATTACATATAGTGATGAGGGTATTTACCTTTACAAAATCACAGAGGGCAGTGTAAACGACACCGACTATCAGACTGACAGTGATACAATTATCCTAAAGATTGTAATCAGCCGAAATGAGGATAACACCCTTTCACTTACCCCAACCTATTACAAGGGCAATCTTAACGATTACATTAATGACTCAAACCAAAGCGACTATGTCACATTTGACTATGAATCATTTATGGTTGATGGCAATTCAACTGATACCCCAACCTTTGAAAATATATCCACGCCTGGCTCTGTTACAATAAATAAAACAGACGGAAATGACAATGCCCTTGAGGGAGTAACATTTGCCCTATACGAGGTCGGCGATGACGGTGAGGATGTTTCTGAATTAACACCAACAGCCGAAACCACTTCCGACGAAAACGGTGTTGCAAAGTTCGACAATCTTGCTATTTTTACTGATGACAGCAAAAATAGTAACGATAACGGCATTACCGACTATTCTAAATCATATCAATGGTACTGTGTAAAAGAAGTTTCCACCAAGGAGGGTCACATCAAAGACCCTGAGGTAAAATATTTCTGCCTGCCTATGGAGGACTCAACAACAGGGGAAATGAAGTACAGCATTACACTTGATTATGTCAACCCTGTTATCACAGTTCCAATGGCAAGCGGTACTCCTACAACATTCTTTATGATTTTAGGACTTTGCATTGTAGGCTTGTCACTATTCTCCGGCGGATGCTACATAGTTAGCACAAGGAGAAGAAAAAATGTAAACTGTCGTCACGGCAGATGATAATTTGGATGTAATAAATTACATATATATTTTTTGAAAAGGAGAAATAACAAAATGAAAAAGACATTTATGAAAATTATGGCAACTGCTCTTGCTGTTGTAATGATGGCAATTATGATTCCATTCGGCGCAAGTGCAGACCTCACAAGCGGAACTGGCTATAAGTTTACACTCCAGTGTGACAAGACAGACTTTGGTTTCACAGTTTATCAGCTTGCAACTATCGACACACAAACAGGTGAAGTAAAAGTAACAACCGGTGTTGCTGACGCTGTTAAAACAGCTATCGAAAACGGTAGTGCAGCTTCTGTAATTATCAGTGCTGCTGATGGAACAAATGCACTTGGAAATGTTTCCGACACATTCCAGCCCACAGCTACAAGCAAAACAAAGGAATTTAGCACAGTTCCCGGTTACTACTATGTAAAGTGCACAAATATGCCTCAGGGCGCTTCTGCTGCATCTTCACTTATTGTTACTCAGTACACAAACGATGCTTGGGTTACAGATGCCGGCACTATTAATGTAGGCGGTAAGGTTGGTTCTGTTAGCCTTGACAAAAAGATTGTTGAAAATGGACAGGATGCAACATACACATCTGCAAGTGTTGGCGACACAGTAACCTTCAAGCTCGTTTCCTCCGTACCCGGCAATGTTTCCCAAAAACTTACAGATATGATTATCACAGATACAATGGAAGCCGGTCTTTCTGCAACAGATGTAAATATTGTATCAGTTAAGCAGGGTACAACAGACATTGCATACACAAAGGTTAATGTTCAGGACGCAACATTCGGTATTCAGATTGACAGCGATGTACTTGCAGAGGATTCCTTCTACCAGAACGGAGATGTTGTTGTAACATTTACAACTAAGGTTACATCTGACGCTACTGTTGGCAACGACAGCAACGACAACACAGTTGGTATTCAGTATAGCTTTGGCGATGAGGTTATCCCACAGACAGGTCCTACTGTTCAGGTGTTTACATTTAATGTAGTTGTTACTAAGGTTGTTAAGGGCGAAACAACTCCACTTTCCGGTGCAAAGTTCGGTCTTTACAAGGAAGAAGCTTGCACAACTATGCTTAAAGATGCAACAACAGGTAACGACGGTAAAACAAACTTTGGCGGTTATCAGCTCAAGGCAGGTACATACTATGTAAAAGAGCTTGAGGCTCCAAAGGGCTATATCCTTGATTCAACTGTTCGCACAGTAAAAATCACTCCTACATACGACACAACAAACAGCACAGTTGTAGTAAGCGGTTATGCAACAAATGAAAACGGCACAATCACCATTGAGAATGTAAAGATTTCTGCTCCACAGACAGGTGGAATGGGCACAATTATGTTCACAATCGGCGGTGCAGCTCTTATTGCAGCAGCAGGCGTAATGTTTGTTATGCTTAAGAGAAAAAAGACTTCAAAGTAATTTAGCACTACTTTAGTCTTTTAAATATATGTAATTTCGGGATGCGGGCAACCGCATCCCTTGTCTTTATACAGAATATCAACCTGTTGAAATATCTGTCAGTTTATTTTATAATTAGATGTTAGTATAAGTTTATATGTTATCAACATTTATTTAAGGAAGATTTGATGAAGAAAAAAATTGGACTTATTTTTGTAGTTCTTCTCTTTGTTGTGGGAATAGGAATTATGTCCTACCCTATGATAAGTGCAATGATTAATAACCATGCACTTGCCCAAGGGAGCAAAGTTTACAATGATATTGTAAAAAATATGGACAATAAAAGGTACAAGGAACTGCTTTCACAGGCGAAAACCTACAACGAAAGCCTTACCGACAATGTAATTATCACAGATCCCTTTGATGAAGAGGCATACAGAAAAATTGGGGCAAATTACGAAAAAACCTTAGATGTTGACGGAAAAGGACTGATTGGATATGTTGAAATTCCCAAAATCAGCGTAAACCTTCCAATCTACCACGGAACTTCGGAAGAGGTTTTGCAAAAGGGAGCAGGACACCTGCAAAACACATCCTTTCCAATCGGCGGAAAAAGCACCCACTCGGTTATTTCTGCCCATACAGGAATGCCCACAGCCACAATGTTTGATTACCTTACGGAGATGAAAAAGGGTGATGTTTTTTACATCCGTGTCATTGGCAAAACCCTGAAATATAAGGTTGACCAAATAAAGGTTATCCTGCCGGATGAAACGGATAATCTCCGCATTATTTCCGGGGAGGACCATGTAACACTCCTCACCTGTACACCTTACGGTCTTAACACCCACAGGCTCCTTGTCCGTGGAGTGCGTGTTCCTATGGATAAAAGTGACAGTGAGCAGAGTGTTCAGCAGGCAAGTTTTCAGGACGGATATATGTACCTATTTGGCTACCGTATTCCTTACTGGGGTGTGGCGTTGGTAATCGCAGGTTTTGTTGCTCTTGTAACGATAATTGTAATTATTGCTGTGAGAAAGAAGAAAAAGCCTCGCCTAACTACTACTAAAACAAATCAGACTGAGTAAGGGGGAAAAGAAGTGAAAAACAAAAAAGTACGCCGATTTGTTACAATTCTTGCAACGGTAATGCTTGTTTCAGGAATTGCTCTGGTGTTATTTCCTCCTATCTCTAACTGGTACGGCAAATGTGTTGCGTCAGATATTTCCAATCAGTTTGACCAAAGTGTTGATAACCAGATGGACGGCTCATACAGCGACGCAAAAAAGAAAGGTCTTGTTGATGATGAGGGGTATCTTACAGACGGTTCCTCCGATTATCCTGTATATTATAAGGTGGACATAGAAAGGCTGAGGCGTGACAGCATAGAATATAATGAGATGCTGAAAACAAAGCAAAGGGAAAAGCTGACAGATGAATTGGCATACGAACAGCCCTCCCTAAAGCTTAGCGAATACGGAATTTTTAACGGTGTTTATGGCTATATAGAGGCGCCCTCCATTGATATGAAATTGCCCATTTACTTAGGTACAGGAAGAAATCATATGAACTACGGTGCGGCACATCTGACATACACATCCCTGCCCATTGGGGGAGAGGACACAAACTGCGTCCTTGCCGGACACACAGGGTATGTAGGCAGAATATTCTTTGATAACATACGAAATCTGAATATCGGGGATGAAATCAAGGTTAAAAATTATTGGTCAACATTAAAATATATGGTGACAGAAACGAAAATCATTACACCCAAGGAGATGGACGACATCTTCCTCAAGGAGGGTAAGGATATGATTATCCTTATGACCTGTATTAGGAATAACAGCGGTGGATTTGACAGATATTTGGTATTTTGCGAAAGGAAGTAATTATGGACAAGGAACTAAACAGAATGCAAAGGGAAGAAGCCGGCAAAAGGCTGGAGATTCTGGGATACCAAAAAGAAGTATGCGAAAAATATAGTGACGAATCTTTCCTGCTGAAACTGCAGGAGGCAGACAGCGGAGAAGTGCCGGAAGAAATCAACATCGCTCCCTTTCTGAAAATGGAGGAGGACGAAAATATATTCACCTATCTATACAGATATTCTGTAACGGAGGATGGAAAATTACAGCTTAGACTATTTTTCGTAACCGATAAGGTTGAGGAATGGGAAAAGGACCGGGAAACTTTGCGCTTTGCAATGGAAAATGGTATAGATTCCAAGGATGCAAAAACAATATTCCGCACATTTCTCCGTCCACTCTGATATTTTCTAAGAACTGGGGATGAGGAAAACAGAAAGGATTAATTGGGGAAAATATTATGTATTTATGTAATAATTTTTCAAAAAACTATTGACAATTTACCTCAAATTATTATATAATAATCGAGCACGGTAAAAAACTTAACGACGAGGTGTAACTCAGTTTGGTAGAGTGCTTGGTTTGGGACCAAGATGCCGCAGGTTCGAGTCCTGTCACCTCGACCATTGATTCAGCACGCTGATGTGTGCTGAATTTTTGTTATTTCGTTACATCAAAGTATGTGACAAAACAGGGACAATTTAATAACGAGGTGTGGCTCAGTTTGGTAGAGCGCTGCGTTCGGGACGCAGAGGCCGCAGGTTCGACTCCTGTCACCTCGACCATTAAAACAGGTAATGC
>JBJEOU010000055.1:0-2967 GCA_051880875.1 Ruminococcus sp.
AAAAGAGAAAAAATCCCTTTAAATATGCCTTAAATCTGACCCTTGGTTGACAGAACACCCTCAATTCTCTCATCAAGGCTAAGTGCCATATCAAGACTCTTTGCAAATGCCTTGAATGTACCCTCAATGATGTGGTGGTCGTTACTGCCACGCATTTTTACAAAGTGAAGGTTCATCATTGCGCTGTAGGAAACTGCATAAAAGAACTCGTCAACCATACAGGTGTCCATATCACCGCACCTTTCATTTGCAAAGGAAAAGTCGGAAACATAGTATGGTCTGCCGGACAAGTCCACTGCGCACATCACAAGGGTTTCGTCCATAGGTAACAAAAAGTTGCCGTATCTCTTTATGCCTGCCTTGTCCCCAACAGCCTTTTTTATAGCCTCTCCAAGGACAATTCCTGTGTCCTCAATGGTGTGGTGACAGTCAACATTGAGGTCGCCCTTAACATTAAGCTCAATGTCAAAAAGTCCGTGCTTCGCAAAGCCCTCAAGCATATGGTCAAAGAACCCTATGCCTGTGCTTATGTTGCTTTTTCCCTTTCCGTCAAGGTTAATCTTAAGGTAAATGTCAGTTTCCTTAGTAACCCTTGTTACCTCTGCAATTCTGTTCATATTATCACCTTTATTCTAATAAAGAATTATTATTCTTCTTCAAACCTTACAAGTGCGGCATTTTCGTGGGCGGTTAGACTTTCGCAGGACGCAAACTTAGCCACATCCTTGTAAACACCCCTGAGAGCCTCCTGTGAATAGTAGATTATGCTTGATTTCTTCACAAAATCATCAACTGAGAGAGGTGAGAAGAACTTTGCTGTTCCATTTGTAGGAAGTACGTGGTTAGGCCCTGCAAAGTAGTCACCAAGGGATTCACAGCTGTAGCTTCCAAGGAAGATTGCGCCGGCATTTTTAATCTTTGTCATAACAAGGAAGGGGTCTGCTGTCTGAATTTCAAGGTGTTCTGAGGCAATTTCGTTAGCTGTTTCAATAGCCTCATCCATATTTTCGGCAACTAAAATATAACCGAAGTTATCAAGGGATTTTGTGATAATCTCTTTCCTTGAAAGCACCTTAACAAATTCGTCAACCTGTTTAGAAACCTTGTTTGCAAAGTCCTCGCTTGTGGTAATGAGGATAGCTGATGCAAGCTCGTCGTGTTCAGCCTGACTTAATAAATCGGCGGCTACATACTTTGGATTAGCTGTTTCATCAGCAATAACAAGGATTTCGGAAGGGCCTGCAATGCTGTCGATATTTACAAAGCCGTAAACCTGCTTTTTGGCAAGGGCAACATAGATGTTACCCGGTCCTACAATTTTATCAACCTTTTTAATGCTGTCTGTACCGTAGGCGAGGGCGCCGATAGCCTGTGCACCGCCTACCTTGTAAACCTCGTTTACACCTGCCTCATTTGCGGCTACAAGGACAGCAGGGTTAACCTTGCCCTCGCTGTTACACGGTGTTGTCATAATAATCTGTGGAACTCCTGCAACCTTTGCCGGCATAATGTTCATAAGCACAGAGGAGGGATAAACAGCCTTTCCTCCGGGAACATAAACACCAACTCTTTCAAGGGGAGTAACCTTTTGACCTAAAATTGTGCCGTCAGGTGTGGAGTTAAACCAGCTGTTCTGCTTTTGTCTTTGGTGGTAGCTTTCGATGTTCACCAGGGACTTTTTGATAACTGTGAGCAAATCCTCACTTACCAATGTGTAAGCCTCTTTGATTTCCTCCTCTGTTACCCTGATATTTTCACTATTAAGGTCAAATTTGTCAAACCTTTTTGTGTAGTCGAAAAGTGCCTTGTCGCCGTTTTCCTTAACATTTGCGAGGATTTCTGCAACCACACTTTCGTAGCTTCCGTAGTTGTTAGGGCTTCTTTTCAGCATACCCTCAAGTATATTTTTTGTTGAATCTTTAGTTAATTTTACAATTCTCATTTTTGCCTCTTATCTATATAATCCTTTAGAAAAGCAAAAAGCTCTTCCATTTCTTTTTCTGTTCCAACTGTAATTCTCAGGTAGTCATTAATTCTCGGGGTGTTAAAATGTCGCACAAAGATTTTATTTTCTTTAAGAGCATTAAAAAGCTCCTCTCCCCCAATTTCCCTATGCTTTGCAAAGATAAAGTTTGAACTGCTGTCAAGGAATGTAAAGCCAAGGGAACTCAAAACCTTTTTTGACTTTTCCCTTGTGTCAACAATCTTTGCAACAATCCTTTTAAAGTAGTCATCATCCTTAACAGACGCAACGCCTGTTTTGATTGCAAGACTGCTCATTGTATAGGAGTTAAAGCTAAACTTCACCGAATTAAGGACGGAAATCAGCTCCTTACCGCCAATGCAGTAGCCTATCCTCATACCCGCCATTGAACGGGACTTTGAGAATGTTCTTGTAACAAGGAGATTGTCGTGTTTATCAACAAGTGACAAAGCACTTTCACCGCCAAAATCTATGTAAGCCTCATCTACAATTACAACTGTGTTTGGGTTTATCTTTATAATACTTTCCACATCAGAGAGCGGAAGTGCAAGACCTGTAGGTGCGTTTGGGTTAGGGAAAATTATTCCCCCATTCTCAGTAAAGTAGTCCTTTGGCTCAATTTCAAAGCTGTCATTAAGAGGAATTTCTCTGTACTTAATATTAAAAAGGCTTGCCCACACCTTGTAAAAGGCATAGCTTACATCGGGGAAAAGGATTTCCTTACCGCTGTTGAAAAAGGTGAGAAAGCACATTGCAAGAACATCATCAGAGCCAACGCCCACAAAGACATTCTCTTTATCCACTCCGTGATAGTTAGCAAGGGCAGACACCAAGTCGGAAACATCAGGGTCGGGGTACTTGCGAAAATCGTTGCCCGATACACCCTGCAAAGCCTCTTCCACAAGAGGGGAAGGCGGATAAGGATTTTCGTTAGTATTCAGTTTGATAACATTGTTGTCCTTAGGCTGTTCACCGGGAACATA
>JBJEOU010000056.1:0-2962 GCA_051880875.1 Ruminococcus sp.
AACAGCTTCCTCCACTTGAAAAGGAAATGCCTGTAAAGGTTAAGGAAATTGTACCAAATCAGCACTTTACTCAGCCTCCTGCAAGGTTTACCGAAGCATCCCTTATTAAGGCACTTGAAGAAAACGGAATCGGTCGTCCATCCACTTATGCGGCAACCATAACCACAATCACAAGCCGTGAATATGTTAAGAGGGAAGCAAAAGCCCTTATTCCAACAGAGCTTGGAGAGGCACTTGTAAATCTCCTTAAGGAGCGTTTCCCCAAAATTGTAAATGTGAAATTCACAGCCCAGATGGAAGAGGATTTGGATGTTGTTGAGCATGGTGAAAAGGAGTGGGTTGAGCTCCTTGATAACTTCTATGTTGACTTTGAAAAAACTTTGAAAAAAGCAAAGGCAGATATGGAAGGTGTTAAAATAAAGCTAAAAGAGGATGAAACCGATATTGTCTGCGAGCTTTGCGGAAGAAAAATGGTTGTGAAGGTTGGCAGATACGGCAAGTTCATAGCTTGTCCCGGTTATCCCGAGTGTAAGAACATCAAAAAGTATGTTGAAAAAATCGGCGTAAGCTGTCCTGTTTGCGGCGGAGATGTTATCATACGCAAAACCAAAAAGGGAAAGGTGTTCTACGGATGCAGTAATTATCCTGACTGTAACTATATGTCATGGTATGAGCCTGTCAACGAAAAGTGTCCTCAGTGCGGAGAGATACTCTATAAAAAGAAGGGTAAAAAGCAGACAATCTTCTGTGCAAAAGAGGGTTGTGGCTATACAAAATCATAATGCATATTAATATAATCGGCGGTGGACTTGCAGGGTGCGAGGCGGCATATCAGGTTGCAAAAAGGGGAATTAAAGTAAACCTTTACGATATGAAACCCCACAAGCTAAGTCCCGCCCACCATTCAAAAAAATTATGCGAGCTTGTCTGCTCCAACAGTCTAAAGGCTTCTCGCCTTGAAAGCGCCGCAGGTATGCTTAAACAGGAGATGAGAATGTTAGATTCCCTCCTGATGAGATGTGCCGACAAAACAACAGTACCGGCAGGGGGAGCATTGGCTGTTGACCGTGAGCTTTTCTCTGATATGGTTAATGAAGAAATTTTAAATAATCCTCTCATTACCGTAATTAACGAAGAAGTAAAAGATATTCCCGAGGGTGTAACCATAGTTGCCTCCGGCCCCTTAACATCAGAACTGCTTTCTGATACCATAAAGGGTATGTTTGGCGACTCCCTGTCATTTTACGATGCCGCCGCACCAATTGTCAGGTTTGACACCATTGATATGAACAAGGCTTTCTTTGCGTCAAGGTATGGCAAGGGGGACGGTGACGACTACATCAACTGCCCTATGAACAAGGAAGAGTACGACAGATTCTATGATGCACTTGTAAGTGCAGAGCGTGCTCCTGTTCACGATTTTGATGTTATGAATCCAAAGGTTTACGAGGGATGTATGCCCATTGAGGTTATGGCTCAAAGAGGTCACGATACCATAAGGTTCGGCCCTATGAAGCCTGTGGGCTTAACCGACCCGGCAACAGGTCACAGACCTTGGGCTGTGGTTCAGTTACGCAAGGAAAACAGTGCCGGAGTAATGTACAACTTGGTTGGATTTCAGACAAATCTGAAATTCCCCGAGCAAAAGAGAGTATTTTCTATGATACCCGGCCTTGAAAATGCTGAATTTGTAAGGTACGGTGTTATGCACCGAAACACCTTTATCAATTCACCAAAGGTGCTTTCAAGTGATTATTCTGTAAAAGAAAATAAAAACCTGTTTTTTGCTGGTCAGATAACAGGTGTAGAGGGATATATGGAGTCAGCCTCCTCAGGTCTTATTGCCGGAATTAACGCATCCTTAAGACTTTTGGGAAAAGAAACTGTTACTTTACCACCGGAAACTATGATAGGCGCATTGTCAAGGTATATAAGCGACGAAACAGTATCAAAGTTTCAGCCGATGGGTGCAAATTTAGGTGTACTTCCTGAGCTTCTTAACCGTCCAAGGGATAAAAAGGAAAGGGCAAAGGCGTATTCCGACAGAAGCTTTAACGCATTAGATAATTTTATTAAAACAAGGGGTTTATAATGAAGATTGTAGTTGACGCATTCGGAGGAGATAATGCTCCTCTTGAAATAATCAAGGGTGCTTTGCTTGCACAGGAAAAGTTTAATATAGATATTTGCCTTACAGGCAGTGAAAGCATAATTAAAAAGGTATCAAAGGAGAATAACCTTGACATCAGCAAGTTTTCCATTGTTGATACACCTGATGTTATCCCCGTTGACCAGACACCAAATGACATAATGAAGGAGTATAGCAATTCTTCAATGGCACTTGGTCTTAAAATGGTTGCAAATGATGAGGCTGACGGTTTTATTTCAGCAGGCAACAGCGGTGCCCTGTGTGTTGGCGGTACTCTTATGGTGAAGCGACTAAAGGGTGTAAAGCGTCCCGGCTTTGCTCCTCTTCTGCCTACAATGAATGGCAAAATGTTTATGATTATTGACGGCGGTGCAAACCTTGATGCAAGACCTGAAATTCTGAGACAATTCGGTATCTTAGGCTCGCTCTATATGGAAAATGTTATGAAAATTTCTTCCCCAAGGGTTGCCCTTGCAAATGTTGGTACAGAAAGCCACAAGGGAGGGGATTTGCAGAGGGAAGCATATGCTCTCCTTAAGGAAAGTCCAATTAACTTTATCGGCAATGTTGAAAGCCGAGAAATTTCTGAAAGTGCCTGCGATGTTTATGTATGCGACGGCTTTACCGGCAACCTTATTCTTAAAAACTATGAGGGTGTTGCAAAGTCAGTGAGCAAGTCTGTTGTTAACATCTTCAAGAAGAATATAAAGACAAAGATAGGAGCTATGTTTGTTTATAAGGACCTTATGAAGTTCAAGGAAACTATGAATGCCGACATCTACGGCGGTGCTCCTATTTTGGGCATAAAAAAGC
>JBJEOU010000057.1:0-2955 GCA_051880875.1 Ruminococcus sp.
AAAAAGCTGTCGCCAAAGGCGACTGAGGGAGTGAAAAAGTAGTCAATATATCTTTCTTTGTCTTTAGATTTTAAAGTATGAGTCAGAACATATAACCAGACTATCTTCTAAAGACAAAGAGAGATAAGGAGAACACTTTTTCCCTCCTTCCACCGCAAGCGGTCCCCCTCCCTCGTCTGAGGGAGGCTGTTTGTAACTCACAATAGGGAACGGAATGGCATTTTATGTCATTCCGACAATTTTTCCAAAATTATCGGCCTGATTTCCCCTGCAAGGTATAGTGAACCGCATATCATAATTGTGCAGTCCTCTTTTTTGGCAAGGTCAAGGGCGGTGTCCACAGCCTCTTTTGCCGAATTTGCTGTTATTACATTGGGGAATTTATCACGGCAGATTTCCTTGAGTTCCTCACCTGTCATTGACCTTGGGTTGTCAACGGTAAGGGTGATTACGGTTTCAAACTTTCCCTTGATAAAATCTATGCTGTGGCTGATGTCCTTGTCCTTCAGCATTCCCATAATCAGTACCCTTTTGCCTGTGGTGTACTCCTCAACACTTTTAGAGAAGGACTCCATACCGTTTGGGTTGTGTGCGCCGTCAAGGATAACCCTTGGATTTTTGCTTAGTAACTCAAACCTTGCAGGATTTTTCGCCTTGGCAATTCCGTATTCAATGTCCTCCTTGGTTATGGGGTAAAAATATTCGTCAGTAAGCACTTCAATGGTTTTCAGCGCTGTCCTCAGATTTGCAATCTGATGAAGTCCTGCAAGATGAAGATTTAGCTTTCTGCCTTTATATTTCACCGTTGTGCCATCAATAGTGGAAGAAATCACCTTGAATTTGCAGTCCTCGGCAAAATGGTAGATGTTTTTATGCTCCACACAGTATTTTACAATCTGCCTTTCAATGGCGGTGTCGGTCTGCTCTCCGATTACGGTAAAGGAATTTTCCTTGATGATTCCGCACTTCTGGTTTGTAATTTCCTCAATGGTGTCACCAAGGACGGCGGTGTGGTCAAGGGCGATGGGGGTTATTACGGAGCATAGGGGGGAGGGGATTGTGTTGGTGCAGTCCAGCAGTCCGCCCATACCTGTTTCCAGCACAACAATATCGCAGTTTTCCTGTGCATAGTAGTAAAAGGCAACTGCGTTTACAAATTCAAATTCTGTAATAACATCTCCCTGTTTCGCCATTTCCTCCACTATGGGATAGATGTATTCAACAATTTCCGTAAGGCTTTCCTTTGGTATCATCTCGCCGTTAATCTGTATTCTCTCCCTGAAATCTGTGATGTAGGGGGAGATGAAAAGTCCTGTCTTGAAATTTGCCTCGGTCAGTACAGAGCTAATCATTTGTGACACAGAGCCTTTTCCGTTTGTGCCTGCAATGTGGACAAATTTGCACTTGTTCTGTGGGTTGCCTATTTTGTCAAGGAGTTTTAACATTCTGTCAAGTCCGGGACGAGCCCCAAGGTGTAGCAGGCTGTGTATTTTATCTATTGTTTCTTGATATGTCATAAAAGCTCCTTGTAAATTTCGTTTTTCTTAAATCCTGTGAGGGAGGCGATTTCCCTGCTTGCGTCTGTTGCCTTTCTGCCCTTTTCAATCAGTTCCTTTGCCATTTCCACAGCTTGACTAAGGGTGTAGCTTTCTTCATTTTCCTCTTTTGCCTTGCCTTCAAGTACAAGGACGATTTCTCCCTTTAGTCCTGTTTCGCCAAAGTCGCTGTATGCCCTGTCGGTGGTGGTGCGGATAACCTCCTCGTGGACTTTTGTAATCTCCCTGACAATGGACAGCCTTCTGCCCGGAAAGTAGTCAGAAAAATCCTTTAGGGTGTTTTTCAGCTTGTGGGGCGCTTCGTAAAAAAGCATAGTCCGTTCTTCATTTAAAAGGCTTTCAAGGTGCTCCTTTCGGCTTTTTTTGTTCACACTTAAAAAGCCCTCAAAGGTGAATCTGCCTGTGGGCAGACCGGAAATCGCCAAGGCTGATGCAAAGGCTGTGGGGCCGGGGATAACAACGGTGTTTATGCCCTTTTCTTCACATTGCATAATGAGAAGCTCCCCGGGGTCGCTTATGCAGGGCATACCGGCGTCGGTGACGATTGCACAGCTTTCCCCGTCAAGAATCCTCTGGGTAATAATCTCCCCACGCTGGAGCTTGTTATGCTCAAAGTAGCTTATCATTTCTTTTTTTATACCAAAATGGTTTAGAAGTTTAAGGGTAACTCTTGTGTCCTCGGCGGCGATGAAGTCAACATTTTTCAGAGTTTCCACCGCCCTTGGTGAAAAGTCGCTAAGGTTGCCTATGGGAGTTCCCACAACATATAAAACGCTCATATTTTCTCCTTTGGGAATACTGATTAATCATTATTTCCCTTATAATCTCCGTAAATTTCCAGCATTTCCGGGGAAAATTCACCGTCTGCCCCCTCAATCATAAGGGTTGGCTCTGTCACCATAAATCCCGGCTTTCCCCCTCTGCGACCCTCAATAAGCACCAGCTTTGGGGCTTTATTCAGCCTTTGCTGAACAAGTCGCAGTCTTTTTGGTTCAAGGTCGTATTTTCTCATTAGTGTCATTAGGTCTGTAAGCCTTTCGCTACGCTGGCACATACAAAGCCTGCCACCAAAATTCAGCAAAGATGAGCTGACCCTAATTATATCTTCCAGAGAACACATAACCTCGTGTCGGGCGGTCTTTTTGCCCTCATTTGGATTGTGTATGCCTGTGCCCTCCTCCTTGTAGGGAGGGTTGCACACAACAAGGTCATAGTAGCCGAAGTTCACCTTCCCCTTTAGCTCCTTTAAATCGCTGTTGATAACGGTAATATTGTCAAGTCCGTTCAGCTCCACACTTCTTTCCAGCATTGAACAGGCGTCACTTTGTATGTCAACAGCGGTTATTTCAAGATTTCTGTTATCCTTTTTCATCAAAAGGGGGATAGTACCGCACCCTGT
>JBJEOU010000058.1:0-2938 GCA_051880875.1 Ruminococcus sp.
CACACTATCCTCTAAAGACAAAGAGAGATAAAGAGAACACTTTTTCCCTCCTTCCACCGCAAGCGGTCCCCCCTCCCTCATCTGAGGGAGGCTGTCTGTAACTCAAAGTGCCAACCCTGTCATTCTGAGGAAGTGAAACCCACTTCCCTGTCATTCCGAGCTTGTCGAGGAATCCCCTACCTCTTCCACTCATTTTGTCAGGAAATCATACTTTCTTATAACCTGATATTGTCGATTAAGACACTACTGCTATCCTTTCAGATTCCTCGGTCACTTCGTTCCCTCGGAATGACAGTGTAGGGTGGGTGGAATGACACACACAGACTCTCTTGGATTATTATTCTCTCAAGGTAATTTGGTGGTAATATGAATAAGAAAAACAAAAAGACTGAAACTAAAACAGCAAAATACCATACAAGGCTGAAATACATCGGGATTTCCTTTTCTGCAATTATGCTGGCGGTGTTTCCCCTTTATCTCAGCGACCGCTACTTCAACGCCCGCCACGACAAGCTGAATCTTTTTTACTTTCTTGCCGGTGTGCTGATGGTGGCAACCGCTGTGGTTTACATCTTTCTGGACGACAGAAAAAAGGAAGATAAAATTGACAGGGAATTTTTCTTAAAGACCTTTTCTGTTGTGGACTGGGCAATGATTGCCTTTGCATTAACCGCCGTAATCAGCACCTACACTTCGGATTACTTTTCATCCGCTCTCACAGGCAGTATGGGGCGAAACAACGGGTTGCTTCTGATTTTGGTATACACGGTTACATACTTTATTATGTCAAGAATTTATAGGCAGAACATTATTGTGCCTGTGGGTGTCTGCATTTCTTCCGCTTTGGTTTCACTTCTGGGAATTGCAAATCAGTTTTACTGGGATCCCTTAAATCTTTACTATGGGGTTTATCCCCCACAGATACACAAGTTCATATCCACCATAGGCAACAGAAATATGTTTTCCGCCTACCTTTGCATAATGATTCCCATTGTTTTTATGGTGTTTATTTACACAGAGAAAAGGTGGATGAAGTGGCTTTCAGGCACTTCCCTTGCATTCTGCCTTGGGGGTATGATATGCAGTAACAGCGACAGCAGTATTTTAGGCTTTGGGGCATTTTTAGTCTTTGCAATTATCCTTTTTGTACGGGATTTAGAAAAAATGTCCAGGCTGTTTTTCGGACTTTTCCTCTTTACTGTTTCCTGCAAACTGATTCGGATTTTCTCCTTTATTATGGAGGACTACAGTATGGGCTTTGGCTCTATACAAAAGTTTCTCATCTACGGCAACACATACGCTGTGATTGTCCTTTTTGCAGTAATCTCCACAGTTTTGTACTTCGTACACCGAAAGCACCAAAGTTATTATCTGCCAAGGTGTGCAAGGATAATTGCCATTGTAGTTTTTTCTCTTGCATTTGTTGGTGTACTTATTCTTATGATTTATTACTCCCTCTACGACACAAAAACCCCCTTAAAGGGAGCTATGTCTTATCTTCGCTTTAGCGACAGCTGGGGCACTCACAGGGGATTTATGTGGATTCGTGCCTTATACATTTTTGGTGATATGAGTATTCTGCACAAAATCTTCGGAAGTGGCCCCGACACCTTTACGGCAATGATGAATATTTCAGGGTACAACGACGAGCTGAAAATCTTTAAGGGAGAAACCACCGACTGCGCCCACAATGTATATCTCAATTACCTTGTAACCCTGGGTATTGCAGGGGTTGCGTCCTACATCACCGCCATTGTTTCATCTGTTGTAAGGGCGGTAAAAAAGGCTTTCAGCAATAAATATGCAATCATCTTTGCAAGTAGTGTGGTGTGCTACAGTGCACAGTCAATAGTAAACATTGACCAGCCAATCACCACCCCTCTGTTCATACTTATGCTCGCCCTCACCGAAAGCCAATGCAGGGCGGTAAAACAGGAATAACCCTATACACAAAAAGCTCCCAATGGGGAGCTTTTATTTTTGAGTTGTCAGATATTATCATCTAAAGACAAAGAGAGATAAAGAGAACACTTTTTCCCTCCTTCCACCGCAAGCGGTCCCCCTCCCTCATCCGATGGAGGCTGACTGTAACTCAAATTGCCTACTCCTGTCATTCTGAGGAAACGGAGTGACCGAGGAATCTGAAAGGATAGCAGTAGTGCCTTAATGGACACTATCAGGTTATAAGAAAGTATGATTTCCTGATAAAACAAGTGGAAGAGGTAGGGGATTCCTCGACAAGCTCGGAATGACAGGGGGTGGCTCGGAATGACAGGGGGTGGCTCGGAATGAAGTGGAAAATCCTAACCCACAGCAGAAAAATCAATCTCGTAGCATTTACCGTTAGAAAACAAGACTCCCTGTGTTAACTCAATACGAAGGATACAGGTGTTTTCATCTTCAAAATTATTATGTCCGTTATCAATCCAATTTGAGAATACTGTTTTCATCTTGTTTGCAATAAACTCATTTTCAGGCTTTCCGAAATATCCTAAATTAATTCCTTTGCCCTGGGATGTGAACCATTCTCCGGCAATGGCGACGACGGGATTTTTTTCAATCTGTATCATTTTCCTTGAAAGTCCGTAAGTCAGCACATAGAATGAACCGTCAAGATAGAATGCGTCCACATTTCTCACATAGGGTATGTTATCTACTGTTGTTGCCAACGAAATAATACTGTCCGAGCCGAATCGCTCATTCATTATTCTTTCGGTTTCTTTTGATAGTTTTTCCATTATTCTTTACCATTAATCTCTGTTGTCGATATTCCTCTTAATCTGGTCAAAGGTTACGCCGTACTTTACCGCAATATCCTTTGCGTAGGACACACCCTGTGGCGGTGCTATTGTGCATTTAAAACTGCGGTGTCCGTCCTTTACACCTGTGATAAGGCTTTGCACCTTGCTCTTTGCAGAATTGTCGTTATATTCCTCAA
>JBJEOU010000059.1:0-8026 GCA_051880875.1 Ruminococcus sp.
CCACAGAAAGGCTGACGCCTTTCGAGGACAGCTCACGAAGTATGGCGGAAAATATTCCAAAAAGATTTTTAGGATTTGATTAGGTATTGGTATTGATACTTATGGGCGGTTTATCCGCCCTTTTCTTTTTAGAATAGGAGGCATATAATGACCAATAATATCAACGAGGGAGAACAGAAGATTATGAACAATAATCCCAAGGTTGCAAGCGTCAATATGATTCACGATATTGTAGGCGACGGCGGAAACGGACTTGCCTTTAAGGTTACTGTTGCTGTACTTACATTTTTAATGTTGGTTATCGGTATTGCACTGATTGCAAACGGCAGAGTGTTTACAGGAATCGTGATAATAGCCATAGGCGCTATATTGCTATTTACAACCATTGGCTTTAAGTACAAAAGAAAGAAATACAGAGTTGACAAAAAGATTGTTGAAGATATTGAACCATTATTCAAGGATTAAGGAATTATTATATGTTTGTTGATGTAGCTAAAATTAAAATCAAAGCCGGTGACGGCGGTGACGGTGCAGTTTCTTTCCACAGAGAAAAGTATATTGCCTCCGGCGGTCCTGACGGCGGTGACGGCGGAAAAGGGGGAGATGTTGTTTTCCTTGCAGACAGCAACATTTCAACCCTTGCCGACTTCCGCTATAAGAAGAAGTACAATGCCCAGAAGGGCGAAAACGGACGAAGCGGAAGAAAGTTCGGCAGAAAAGCTCCCGATTTAATCATCCGTGTACCAATAGGTACCGTTGTAAAAGAGGCAGAAAGTGGCAGAATACTTGCTGATGTTTCAGGCAAAGACCCTGTTGTTGTTGCCCACGGGGGCAAAGGCGGTTGGGGAAATGTCCACTTTGCCACACCTACAAGACAGGCACCAAGATTTGCAAAGCCGGGTTTACCGGGGGAAGAATACGATGTTGTCCTTGAACTAAAGCTACTTGCCGATGTTGGTCTTGTAGGCTTTCCAAATGTGGGCAAAAGCACACTTGTCTCTGTAGTAAGTCAGGCAAAGCCCGAAATTGCCAACTACCATTTTACCACCATAACCCCGGTTTTGGGAGTTGTATCAATGGGAGAGGGCAACTCATTTGTAATGGCTGACATTCCGGGACTTATTGAGGGCGCTTGGGAAGGCACAGGTCTTGGTCACCAGTTCCTTCGCCATGTGGAAAGATGCCGTATGCTCATACACATTGTTGATGTCAGCGGTAGTGAGGGCAGAGACCCCAAGGAGGACTTTGTAACAATCAATAATGAGCTTAAAAAGTTCAACCCCGAGCTTGCCGAAAGACAAATGCTTGTTGCAGGCAACAAATGTGATATGGCAACAGATGAGCAGATTGAGGACTTTAAAAAATTTGTTGAGGAACAGGGTTATCAGTTTTTCCCCATTATGGCAGAAATTCACTACGGTGTTGACGACCTTATGAACAAAACCCTTGAAACCCTTAGCAAGCTACCGCCAATTAGAGAGTTTGAGGCAGAGCCTGCACCTGTTATTCCGGCGGAAGAAATTGACCGTCACGAAGTAAAAATCACCGTTCAGGACGATGTGTATTTTGTAGAGGGCGAATGGCTTTTACAGGTGATGAAGTCCGTAAACTTTGATGACTACGAAAGTGTGAATTATTTTCAGAGAGTTCTCACAAATGGCGGTGTAATTGACGCATTGAGAGAAAAAGGCATAGAAGAGGGCGACACGGTTTCTATTTACGATTTGGAATTTGAATTTGTAGAGTAATATGAGTAAATTAATAAATGAACAAAGCAACCCAAAACAGCTTTCGCCCCTGACATTGGCATTTGTAGGGGACGGGGTCTATGACCTTTTTGCCCGTCAGTTTCTTGTGGACAAAGGGCAACGACCTGTGGGGGAGCTTAACAAAATCAAGGTTGACCTTGTAAACTGCAAAAGTCAGGCGGTTTTTGCAAAAAATCTTATGCCGCTTCTGACAGAGGAAGAGCTTTCCGTCTATAAGCGTGGCAGAAACGCCTCTCCGAAATGCACCCCTAAAAACGGTTCGGTTGGGGATTACCACAGCGCAACAGGACTTGAGGCGCTTTTCGGCTACCTCTACCTTTCGGGGGAGGGCGAAAGACTTGAACAGTTATTTTCGGAAATTATTAAAAATTTGGACAGCACAAAGCTGTAAAGTGTTGACAATTTCTGAAATTCTGCTATAATACATAGGTGTGTGCAAATGCCACACAATCCTTGCGTGCAGGTTTATGTACGCCAATATGTCCAGAAGGAGGTGCAGAAAATGGCAGCAGTTACTGCAAAGTACGAAACAGTTATGGTGCTTTCTATGAAGCTTGGCGAAGAGGGTATTCAGAGCACTATTGAAAAGTTCAAAGCATTAATTGAAAAGCATGCCACACTGCAGGAAGTTGATGAATGGGGTAAGCGTAAGCTTGCATACCTTATCAACAAGGAAGCAGAAGGTTACTATGTGCTTATCAACTTTGAATCAACTGCAGAATTCCCTGCAGAGCTCGACAGAATCTACAAGATTACTGACGGCGTTCTTCGCTCATTAATCATTAAGAAAGAGGACTAATCGAATAATCAGGAAGTAGGCATTATTTGCCGAAAGTGAAAGGATTTTTACTATGTTAAACAGAGTTATACTTATGGGTCGCATAACAGCAGACCTTGAATTAAAGACAACAGCCAGCGGTATTTCCGTAACATCATTTACAATCGCTGTGGATAGGAACTATGTAAAGCAGGGCGAACAGCGCCAGACTGACTTTATCAACATTGTTTGCTGGCGTCAGCAGGCTGAGTTTGTTTGCCGTTACTTCGGCAAAGGCTCAATGATTGCCGTTGAGGGTCAGCTCCAGACAAGAACCTATCAGGCTAAGGATGGCACAAACCGCTATGTAACAGAGGTTGTTGCAGATAACATTTCATTCACAGGCGAGCGCCGTGACCAGAACAATTCCGGTTACAACAGCTATGCTCCTGCCCAGAACCAACAGCCTACTTACCATCAGGCTCCTGTACAGGAACAGCAGACAAGCTATTCAAACGGCTCAAACTCCGACTTTGAAGAGATGCCTATGGATGACGATTTACCGTTCTGATTTAGCATAATCAGCAGAGCTATGGCTCAAAATTTTACAAAGGAGATTAACTACAATGGCAGAAAGACCAAACCGTGGCAGAAAGTCACGCAGAAAAGTTTGTGGCTTTTGTGTAGATAAGGTAGAGAAGATTGACTACAAGGACATCGCAAGACTCCGCCGTTATATGTCTGAAAGAGCAAAGATTCTTCCAAGACGAGTAACAGGCACTTGCGCAGCTCACCAGAGAGAGCTTACAGTAGCAATCAAGAGAGCAAGACATCTTGCACTTCTCCCTTATACAAGCGACTGATAAATAATTTTAGGGCAACCAAAGGGTTGCCCTTATTTTTTGCTTTTTTTTGACAATACATACCCCTACATTTTACTTGACTGAATTTCCGTCATCTTGTATAATATCAATAGAGAGTACATTATCACTAATGAATGTAATCTCCATTTTTATAATTTAAGGTTGGACAAAGTATGCGTGGAGTTAAGACATCAAAATCAAGAATAAGGAAAAAGATTTTTACCGAAATTGCAAAGCTTGCCTTTGAGGGTTGGGACGAAAAGAAATTCCAGAGCCTTCCCTACAAAATAATCAAGGGTGAAATCGCCCATTATCGTGACAGCGTTTTTGTTGAGCGTGCTGTTGTGGGTGAAAGACTCCGTGCAGCCATGGGATTTCCTCTTCGTGACTACAACGAGTTTTCGCCGATTTCAGAGGGAATAGAGGAGGAGCTTTTTAACGATAAGTATTACGAGCCACCCCTCATTGACATAATCAAATTTGCCTGCAACAAGTGTGCAGAAAAAAGGATTTTTGTCACTGATGCCTGCCAGAATTGTCTGGAACATCCCTGCGTAGAGATTTGCCCTAAAAAGGCTGTTTCCATCGTTGACGGTCGTTCCCATATTGACGAAGACCTTTGTGTAAAGTGCGGAAGATGTATCAATGTCTGTGAATACCACGCCATCGTCCGCCACGAGCGACCCTGTGCCAAGGTGTGCGGTATGAATGCTATAAAATCCGATGAATATGGCAGAGCCGAGATTGACCACGACAAGTGCGTATCCTGCGGTATGTGCCTTGTTAACTGTCCTTTCGGCGCTATCATTGACAAGAGCCAGATTTTCCAAACAATCACTGCGCTAAAGAGCGATACACCTGTTTATGCTGCCATTGCTCCTGCTTTTTCGGGTCAGTTTGGCAATGTAACACAGGGTCAGATACGCACCGCCTTTAAGGCGCTTGGTTTTGAGGATGTTGTAGAGGTTGCAATCGGTGCCGACCTTTGCACAATCCAGGAGGCAGAGGACTTTGTAAAGGAAGTTCCGGAAAAACAGCCGTTTATGGCTACTTCCTGCTGTCCTGCATGGTCTGTAATGGCGAAAAAGCTGTTCCCGGAATTTGCCCCATACATCTCAATGGCGCTTACTCCAATGGTTCTTACAGCAAGACTTATTAAGAATAAAATTCCCGATTGCAAGGTTGTTTTCGTAGGTCCTTGTGCCGCCAAAAAACTGGAGGCTCGTAGAAGAACAATCCGCAGTAATGTAGATTTTGTTTTGACATTTGAAGAATTCAGCGCAATCCTTGACGCAAAGGGAATTAAAATTTCCGATTGTGAGGACGGCGAACCATTCAGAGAAGGCAGTGGTGACGGCAACGGATTTGCTGTCAGCGGTGGTGTTGCCAAGGCTGTTGAAAATATTATTAAAGAGATTGACCCAGACAGAGAAGTTCTCACAGCAAGGGCAGAAGGACTTCCCGAGTGCCGTAAGATGCTCCAGCTTGCAAAAGCCGGCAAGTACGACGGTTACCTCCTTGAGGGTATGGGTTGCCCCGGCGGTTGTGTTGCAGGAGCAGGTACTATTGCCCCTGTTAGAAAGACAACAGACGCAGTAAACAAAAAGGTACAGTCGGCTGATGTAAAAACTCCTCTAAAGTCAAAATATGCGGAATACCTTCCACTACTGGTTGAAAACGAGGAATAAATTGATTTATATTGATTACAAGTATGTATTGATAGATTTTTTCATATTCGATCTCCAAAGGAAAAGACAGCAGTTTATTCTGCTGTCTTTTCCGTTTGTCAGATTATAATTAAACAGATTACTTCCTAATATAAAAAAACGTATGAAATAATCGTAAAATATTTCATAAAATAATTGAAATATATATAAATAATTAGTACAATAATCATAAAAGGGGTGAGCGATATGAAAAGAAAAGTTTCTTTATTATTAGTTTTAACTTTACTGCAATTAGTCTTTGCCAACACAACAGTTTTTGCGGAAAGTTTGTCCGATGGCTTGAATAATGTAACATTAAGTGAAAATGAAGTTATGGAAACCTTCTATAAAGACACACAAACCCGAATTGACGATATACACAATACCACTGTAGCAATAATTCCTTCAAATGGAGGTAATGCGTATTATGTATCCAACAGCGGAAATGACAATAACGATGGACTATCCCCGGAAACTCCAATCGCAACAATATCTGCGGTAAATAAGCTTAATCTAAAAGCCGGAGATGTGGTATATTTTCAGCGTGGCGGTGTGTGGCGAGGCAGTGTTAAGGCTTATACCTCTGGGGTTTCCTATTCAGCATACGGTGAAGGAAATAAGCCCGAGCTTTATGGCTCATCCCACAACTATGCTGAGGTTGGCAAGTGGATAGAAACCGATGCTCCCAATATTTACAAGTATTCGGGAAAAATTTATAAAGATGTGGGTAACATAATATTTAACAATGGACAAGCCAATGGCATTAAGTGTGTTTTGGAAGAAAAAAACGGAGTAACCTATAACAGAACTACAGATAAAAGATTTGATTCTTATGCCGACTTATCTGGGAATCTCCATTTCTTTCATGATTCAAGCAAAACTAAGGAGCTTTACTTATACTGCTCCGACGGTAATCCTGCTGATTTGTATGACAGCATTGAATTTGCCGAGGGTATAGATATTATTGAAACAAAAAGGAGCAATAATATTACCATAGATAATATCACCTTCCGTTATAGTGGAGATTTTGCGGTCAGCGCACTATCCTGTGATGGATTAACTGTACAGAATTGTGAGTTTTATTGGATTGGCGGTTCAATTCAGTATGCCTCTGTTCGTTTCGGAAACGGTGTTCAAATTTGGGGACAAGCCAAAAACTTCACTGTTGATAACTGTTATTTCAATCAGATTTATGATGCAGCTGTAACTTTTCAGTTTTCAGGTGAATCAAACGACGAAGTGCATTGCGACAATATTAAATTCACAAATAATGTAATGGAGTACTGTAACTATTCAGTTGAGTACTTTTTGGATTACGGCAAGAATAATGCTAATGATTTTCAAAATTTCACTATCAGCGGTAATCATATGTGGTATGCCGGTTATGGCCTTTGTTCACAAAGACCTGACAAGGGAGGGGATGCCCATATAAAAAGCTGGAAAAATGTAAATCAGAATAAAGGAAATTTTCTTATAAGCAATAACCTATTTGCCATGGCAAAAACATACATTGCGGAAACCTACAGTGCCAATGAAAATCAAGGTGCTAAGTATGATTCAAACACCTATATACAGTTTTTAAACCGTTATCTTGGAAGAAATGATAATGCAGATTACTTTTCTCGATTCACCACAAAAGTGGGTGAGGAAATACTGCAAAATTTTGGTGACGAAAATGCCAAAATCATATGGGTGAAGAATCCTGTTAACTCTGTGGAAAAGCCCACAGATATGATTTACGGTGACTGTGACGGTAACGGTGTAGTAAATATTAAAGACTGTACCCTTATCAGCAAATATATTGCTAAGGTTACATCAATTTCTGATGAAAGACTTGCTATTTCTGATGTAAATATGGACGGCGATGTTTCAGTCAGGGATGTTTCCTGTATTCAGAAGTTTATTACAAAATTTCGTAATGATTACGGTGCTACCGGTAAGGATTATCTGCCTGAAACATATACGCTATATATTAAGACAAATCTTAATTGGTTGACAAGTGGCGGTGTGTCGGTCTATGCTTATGATCTTATCACCGGAAAAAGCTATCAGTTTGAGCAGATTTCATATTTGCGTCCTTATGTTTACAAAGCAGAAGTTCCCGGAACGCTAACAGATGTTTCAATCTATCGTTTTACTTCTGTTGTCGATGACCCGCCGATAACAATGTCAGGCGATGGCGGAAATGTTTATAGCTCTTATGATACTACAGTTTCATCTATTTATAATTGTATGAGATTGACAGATGATGGGGTAGTATTAACAGAACCATATTATGAAGAACCTGTTTCTGACTTTAGACTGTCAACAGTTTATTTTGATAATTCCAATGCAAAATGGTCTGATGTATATATTTTTGGTTGGACAGGGAGCGGTCTTGATGGTGAGTCGATTTTAATGAAGAATATTGAAGGGACAGACATCTGGTACTATACTTTTAAGTCACCACTTATGGTGGGTGCAGAGTGTTTCTTGTTTAAAGATACCAAAAACACTTGGCAAAATCAGACTGATAATATTATTGTACAGGAAAATATGGATTGCTACCGAGCTAATGCAGGTAACAAAACAGGTGGTTTATGGTATTACTATTCCGAAAAATAAACATCTCAAAAGAAATCAGCAGTCTGAATTCAGACTGCTGATTTTTATATTTGTTCTTTTTCAAATCAAACTAAAGAATTAGTCCATTTCCCAGTTGTGCCAAACATTCTGAATATCATCGTTGTCCTCAAACATATCCAGCATCTTCTGCATCTTGGTTTTGGTTTCTTCGTCCTCAAGCTTTGTGTAGGTGGATGGCACCTGCTCAACCTCGGCAGATGCAAATTCATATCCCTTTTGGGTTAAATCATCACGAATAGCACCAAAGTCCTCCGGCTCTGTGTAGATTGTGAAGATGTCCTCATCAGCCTCAAAGTCGGATGCACC
>JBJEOU010000059.1:8126-12946 GCA_051880875.1 Ruminococcus sp.
TAGTTGTCGCCCTCGTTTGAGGATGCTGCCTTCTTAATAATTCTGTCGATATTGTCGTTTGGAACATTGGCAGCCTTAGCCTTTGCAATACAATCCCTAAGCTTTGAGTTTACATTAGGGTCAGCAGAACCGCCGTCACGAATTGCAACAATAAGTTCTCTGCCGATTTTGGTAAATACCTTTGCTCTTGCGGCGTCATTTTTGCCCTTTTTCTGCTTGATAGTGCTCCATTTATTATGTCCTGACATTTCTATCATCCTTTATCAATAAATTTGCCTAAAAATTATATCATATATAGGAAGAAAATGCAAATCACAAATAATAGTTACAATATAGTTACAAAAGTGATTTTTCTCTTCCAAAATTAGATATAATGAAGTTAACCGAAAAAGAAGAATCGGTTTAATTTTTATCAAGAGGTTTTTAAAAAATGATTCGTTCAATGACAGGCTTCGGCAGAGGCGAAGCAACAGTTGACGGCAGGGATATTACAGTTGAAATCAAAAGTGTAAACCACAGGTATTTTGAGTTTAACTGCCGTACAACAAGGGGCTTTGGCTTTCTTGAAGAAAAGCTAAAGTCATATATCAAAGAAAGAGTTAGCAGGGGAAAGATTGATATGTTTGTGTCCCTGTCCCAAAAGGAGGACACAGAGGCTATTGTAAAAATCAATCCAAGCCTTGCCCAGGGCTACATCAATGCTTTGAAAAAGCTGTCTGAGGATTACGGAGTAAAGGACGACATTTCCGTGTCAACTGTTTCTTCCTACTCAGATATTTTTCAGGTTCACAAGGCTCCCGAGGATGAGGAAGAGGTGTGGAATGCCGTTAAGCCAGTAGTTGACACCGCCCTTAACAACTTTATCACTATGAGGGAAACCGAGGGTGAAAAGATGAAGGCGGATGTTATGTCAAGGGCAAAGCATATCCTTTCCATTGTTGATGAAATCGAGTCCCGTTCTCCGGAGAGGGTAAAGGAGTACGAAGCTCGCCTTAAGGAAAGAATAGAGGAGCTTTTAGGCTCCGCTGACTATGACGAACAGCGTGTTATCACCGAGGTAGCAATTTTTGCAGACAAGGTTGCTGTTGATGAAGAAACAGTTCGCCTTCGCAGTCACTTTGACCAGCTGAAAAACCTGATGGAGGGTGACGGTGAGGTCGGCAGAAAGCTGGACTTCATTATTCAGGAGATGAACAGAGAAGCTAACACCATTGGAAGTAAGGCAAACGACAGCAACCTTTCCCATATGGTGGTTGACATCAAGGCAGAGATTGAAAAAATCAGAGAGCAGATTCAGAATATTGAATAGAGAAAACACTGAACAAATCACGTTATACACTATTTACACATCTTGCTTGCATATTTTCCGTCAACTTGCCCAAAAAATCCTCGTAATGCGTCAGCATTACTGCGGTTTATTTGTCCAACCTGACGAAAAATCTGACTACGCAATCTGTGCAAATGATTTATTCAGTGTTTCCTGAGGTGAACAATGAAACTTATTAACATTGGTTTTGGCAACTTAGTAAATTCAAGCAGAATCATCTCCGTTGTGAGTCCCGATTCTGCCCCAATAAAAAGAATTGTTCAGGAGAGTAAGCAAAAGAGTATGCTCATCGACGCCACCTACGGCAGAAGATGTAAGGCTGTAATAATTACAGACAGCGACCACATAGTTCTTTCTGCAATTTCTCCCGAAACCATAGGTAACAGACTGGAGGGTGAACAAGAGGTTGAGTAACAGAGGTTTGCTTGTTGTCTATTCCGGATTTTCCGGTGTGGGCAAGGGCACAATTATGAAGGAAATGCTAAAAAGGGAAGAGTCCTTTAAGCTTTCTGTGTCGGCAACAACCCGGGAACCTCGTCCCGGCGAGGTTGACGGCAGGGAATATCACTTCCTAACACGAGAAAAGTTCCTTGAAATGATAGAAAAGGGCGAATTTCTTGAGTATGCACAGTATGCCGATAACTATTACGGAACTCCCAAAAAATCTGTGGAGGATATGCTTAATGAGGGATACAATGTGTTCCTTGAAATTGAGGTGCAGGGCGGAGTTCAAATTATGGAAAAATGCCCCGACTGCCTGAGCATTTTTATTGTTCCTCCGTCACTTGAGGTTTTGGAACAGCGTCTGCGTGGCAGAGGCACCGAAACCGAGGAAGTAATAGAAAAGCGTATGAAGGCCGCTCTTGATGAGCAGGAATATATACCAAAATACCAATTTGTTGTGAAAAACGACTTGGTTGAAGATGCCGTTCAGAATGTAATCAACATTGTAAAAACAGAAAAAGAAAAAAGAAACAAATAAACTATTTTAAATTTGTAAAGGAGAATTATTATGCGTATAGCTTCAGTAGATGATATGTTGTCAGGTAAGGAGAGCCGTTATGCTCTTGTAATGGGTGTTGCCAAAAGGGCAAGACAAATAGCCTATGAGTTTGAAGAAAACGGCGTAATCACCGAAGAAAAGCCTGTTCTTCTGGCTATTGAGGACTTCAAAAACCACAGGTATAACATCCTTGAACCTGAAGATGAAGAATGATAATTTCCTGATTGCAGGAATTGCTGTTGACAAAACAGTATATCATTTTGATAAAATTTTCAGCTACAAAGTTCCCGAAAATATCAGTCTTTTACCAGGTCAGAGGGTGCTTGTTCCCTTTGGAAAGGGCAACCGTCTAAGACAGGGTATGGTGCTTAGTGTTCATATGGGCTATGAGGATAACCTAAAGGAGATAGGCTCCGTTCTGGACAAAGAGCCTTTGTTCACAGAAGAGATGCTTGAAACTGTTCGGTTTATCCACGACAGGTACTTTTGCACCTACTATGATGCGGTGAGAGTAATGCTACCTGCCGGAATAAACTATCAGATTTCCACTTTCTACTGTGCAGTTGACAGAGAAGATGAGGAACTTTCCCAACTTTCTGATTATGAAAGGGTGATTTACGACTATTTGCAAAGCACCAAAAAGCCTGTGAAAAAGGAATGTATTGTAGATGTTTTCAGCAAAGCCGAAACTTCCCTTAACCGTATGTACAGACTTGGCTTTGTCACAAGGGAGGATGACGCCCTTAGAAAAACTAAGGATGCGTCAATCAAGATGGTTTCCCTTGCTGATGATATTGATACATCATCACTAACGTTAACACCAAAGCAAGAAAAGGTTTTTGAACTTCTCCATATGGTGGATAAGGCATCTGTAAAAGAGGTGTGCTACTACACAGGCTACACCCAGTCAGTTGTAGATTCCCTTGTAAAAAAGGGTGTAGCAAGGTACTTTCAGGACGAGGTAATGCGTACACCTTATAGCGAAAAGTCCTTCTGTCAGGAGGAAAAACAGGTAGTTTTAAGTGAAGAACAGCAAACCGCCTATGAAACACTATCTTCAAAGTATGAGGAGGACGCCCCAAACTGTGCCTTGCTTTACGGTGTCACCGGAAGCGGTAAAACCTCTGTCTTTATGAAGGTGATTGAAAAGTGCTTTAATGAGGGCAAGGGCACAATCCTTATGGTTCCCGAAATCGCCCTGACGCCGCAGCTCATAAGAATTTTTATGGGTCGTTTTGGTGACAATGTGGCGGTGTTCCACAGCGGACTTTCCATTGGAGAAAGGCTTGACGAATACAAGCGTGTTTTAAGAGGTGAGGCAAAAATCGTCCTTGGCACAAGGAGTGCTGTCTTTGCACCTCTAAAAAATATCGGACTTATTGTCCTTGACGAGGAGCAGGAAAGCTCATATAAATCCCAGCAAACTCCAAGGTATCACGCAAGGGATGTGGCTAAATTCAGGTGTAGCTGTCACAATGCTCTGCTTATTTTATCCTCTGCAACCCCAAGTGTTGAAAGCTTTTATTCTGCACAAAAGGGAGTTTATACCCTTGTAACCCTTAAGGGCAGATACGGCAAAGCAACACTTCCCAAGGTTTCTGTGGTGGATATGAACGAGGAAGTTCTGGATGGCAATTTCAGCAACTATTCCTCTGTTCTAAAGGAGCTTATAGCACAAAACCTTGTGAACAAAAAGCAGTCCATTATCCTCTTAAACCGCCGAGGATACAACACATTTTTAAGCTGTAAAAGCTGTGGTCAGGTGGTAACCTGTCCCAACTGTTCAATTTCTATGACCTACCACAGCGCCAACAACCGTATGATGTGCCACTACTGCGGTAATTCTGTTCCATTTTCCGACGAATGTCCCGACTGTCACCAGCATACACTTAGTTTAAAGGGGGCAGGTACTCAAAAGGCGGAGCAGGAGCTTCTGGATTTATTTCCAAGTGCAAGGGTGCTCCGTATGGACGCAGACGCCACTATGTCAAAGAGCAGTTACGAAAAAAAGTTAACAGCCTTTGCAAAGGGTGAATACGATATTCTTGTTGGTACTCAGATGGTAGCCAAGGGTCTTGACTTTCCCAATGTAACATTGGTGGGTGTCATCAATGCCGACCAGATGCTGTATTCCGACGATTACAGAAGTTACGAAAGGGCTTTCAGCCTGCTGACACAGGTTGTGGGCAGAAGCGGACGAGGGGATACAAAGGGTGTTGCAGTCATTCAGACAACAACACCGGAAAGCGAGGTTATCCGCCTTTCTGCAATGCAGGACTACAACAGCTTTTACACAGGGGAAATTGCAATGCGAAAGGCTATGCTTTACCCTCCCTTTGCCGACATTTGCCTTGTTGGCTTTTCAGGGGAAAATCAAGGTGTAACCCTAAAATGCGCCACAGCATTTCAAAAGGAATTTATCACTCTGATACAGAAAAAGTACGGTGATATGCCCCTTAGAATCATCGGCCCCAGTCAGGCGGCTGTGTA
>JBJEOU010000060.1:0-12880 GCA_051880875.1 Ruminococcus sp.
TGACTTGTTACGAATAGATTGGTGTTTTAGACAAAATGTTATGTAATAATTTTTAAATAATGCCAATTTATTTCTGTAAGCAAAAAATATATAATGTATCTGTAAGATTTATACCAATGTGAAAATTGCCGTCATTATTTTTAACGGCAATCGGCAGGAGGAAGAGAGTATGAAAAAATTAGTATCAGCGGTATTGACATTTGCAATGTTAATAACAATGTTTGTTGTTCCTGTAACAGCAACCTCGGCAGCAACTAAAAAGATACCTGAAACCTATATTGCAACAAATCAGGGTTATGGGGTCAAGAACGGTACGGTGTTTAGCCTTAGCAAGGGAACACTCCAGTACAGAACAAATAAGGGAAAGACAACAACTCTTGCAAAGTTTTCAGACACATACTCTTGCAAGTATTATGTAAGAAGTAACATTGTTTATTACAACACAAATACCGGAACATCATCCTACCTTATGCAGGTTGGACTTAACGGAAAGAATAAAAAGAAGCTTTATAGCGGCAAAAGTAATGGTGTTTTGCTATTGGGCGGATATGGTTCAAGCGTAATATTCCAGAGTGGTGAGAAAATTTGTAAATATAAGGGGGGAAAGGTAACCACCCTTATTAAATCCGAAGATGCTGTGTTATTTTACGGCTATAATCAGATATTCAATGGTAAAATTTATTATGGAAATAAATGCTATGACTTAGCAACAGGTAAGACAAAAACTTTCAAAGCACAGTATTATTTTGCTACTGATAATTATCTCTACTATATAGACAATAGCATGAACCTTAAAAGGTTGGATAAGTCCGGAAAAAGCAAAACTGTGGCAACAAAGATTACTAACCTGAGCCTTGTTGATGGAGCAACTGTTATTTATTCTAAGACCAACAGCAGTAAAAAAGAAGTATTTTACAAGAGAACCGGTGTAAAGAATAAGGCAGTTAAGCTTTGCACATGGGATGATATTTATAACAGATTTACAAATAAAGATGGTACGAAATCAAGCACAGAACATGATGTTAAAGCATATGTCGTTGGCGGTAAGGTGTATATGTCGGCAATAATTTTGGGAGAAGTAAACTACGACGAAGATGTCGATTCTTTATTTAATATGCGACAAGCGTTATTTAGTGTTTCTGCAAAGGGAGGAACACCAAAAAAGGTTTACGAGTGCAAAGATTATGATGGCCTTAGAGCTATGAAAATCAACAATAAGTTTGAGTATAAGGTAGTAAAAAATATATTTAAAGTTGATTTTTCTAATTTCAATGAGTTTATCTATTTTATAATGTGATTTAATGTAAAACAAATAATATTTTCAAAGCTGTAGCTGTGACGAATGAAAATTCGTCACAGCTTTTTTTGTTTTTTTGTACAAAAGTTCAAAAATTAACCTTTCCATAATCAAAAATCAAAATTGGTTAAATAAATTGTTACAAATTCCTTGCAATATTTTAACCTATGGTATATAATAGTGTTTGTGAAGTGGCATTCTGTGTCAATATGTGACACTAAGTGTTGATAGATGTTGTGCTGATGTCATTTTTATTCTGAATTTTGGAGGTGGCAGATAAATATGTTCTCGGGTATGTCGGTTCATTCCGTTGATGCTAAGGGCAGAATTGTACTGCCACAAAGATTTAGGGAGGCTCTTGGTGAGGAATTTTATGTTACCAACGGCTTTTCTAATAATATTCAGATTATGTCAGTTGAAGAATTTAACCGCCTGAAGGATCAAATCCGTGAGCTTCCTGCCAAGAGTGCAATGGCACTCCAGTATGTTCTTTTATCTGCCGCAACCCTTGTGAGCCCCAATTCTCAGGGCAGAATTCAGCTACCCCAAAAATTGCGTGAGGACAGCGCCATTGAGGGTGAGGCTGTTGTTGTTGGTATGGATACAAGAATTGAAGTCTGGAACAAGGCACGATTTGACCAGTTTATTGACGAAAAGAAGAAAGACCTGGACGACGCTCTCCAGTTACTAAGGATTTAATCAGGAATGAGTTTCAACCATATTCCCGTGTTGCTCAAGGAGTGCATTGAGGGTCTTAATATTAAGGAAAACGGAATTTATGTTGACGGCACGGCAGGCGGTGGGGGTCATTCAGCAGAAATTCTTAAACATTTAAAGTGCGGTAAGCTGTTTTCTATTGACAGGGACCCCGACGCAATACGAACTGTGACGGAAAGGTTCAAGAACGAGCCTAATTCCATAGTCATCAAAGGTTGCTTCGGAGATATGAAGTCCCTTTTAAAGGACAGAGGTGTAAACCAGGTTGACGGAGTTCTCCTGGACATAGGGGTAAGCTCACATCAGCTTGATACCGATTCAAGGGGCTTTAGCTTTCACAAGGACGCTCCCCTTGATATGAGGATGAGCCAGAGCGGAACATCTGCCGGCGACCTTGTAAATAACCTTAGCTATGAGGAGCTGAGGGACATCATTTACCGCTATGGTGAGGACAAGTATGCCCCGTCCATTGCAAGGGGTATTGTAAATGCAAGACAAGAGGGGAAAATCGAAACCACCCTTCAGCTTGCAGAAATTATAAAGTCCAGTGTGCCTCATAAGGTGAGGAGAGAGGGTCACCCTGCACGAAAGACCTTTCAGGCGCTTAGAATAGAAGTTAACGGCGAGTTAACCCAGCTTGAAAAAGGGCTGGACGACGCATTTGATATGCTTGGCGTTGGGGGAAGGCTTGCGGTGATCACCTTCCACTCCTTGGAGGACAGAATTGTAAAGAAGAAAATGGTTTCCTGGTGTCAGGGATGCACCTGCCCAAAGGACTTTCCGGTGTGTGTTTGTGGAAATTCACCAAAGGCAAGGCTTGTGAACCGCAAGCCTATAGAGGCTGAAAATTCCGAATTGGAAAATAACGCCAGAAGTCGAAGCGCAAAGCTTAGAATTTGCGAAAAAATTTATGTAAAATGACAATTTTGTATTATTTGACTGGACAAATCACACTATATGTAGTAAAATATTTCAGTAGTGTAATCAAAGTTACAAAAACACAACCTGTTGTGTTACAAAACGGTTTCAAATGAGTATATATAGTATTTTTTTATTTTTCTCGATATGAATTTTGGGTGAGATAACGAGCCTATATATCACAATATGTAGATTGTTGTCTTTTTGTATAGAAGTTATTTTAGGTGAAGTTTAGTATGACATTTTTAAGTGACAATAATGCTTATGACATATCCTTCTTTGACACGGACAGCACTGCCAGGGATATTTCTTCAAGTCGTGAGGTTGCCCCAAAAAAGAAGAACAATGTGGTGAAGATGCCACGCAGAAAAATTGAACAGATAAGACGACGCAAGCACAATCCCCTGAAATTAGCTGTTGGGTTTGCACTTTCTGCCATTGTTGTTGCTGTTGTTGCTACTATCATCTACGGACAGGTTCAGCTTACCGAGTTAAATCAGAATATAGCTGATGCTCAGGAAAAGCTGGAGAACAGTCAGAGCGAGTACACACAGATGCAGATGAAGGTGGACGCTAAGTACACAACTGCCATTGTGGAGGAGTATGCACAGGACAAGCTTGGAATGTACAAGGCTTCCAACAGTCAAAAGGAATTTGTGGATCTTTCCAGCGGAGATAAAGCAGAGGTTGTGTCTGATGCTGAGAAGAGTATCTTTGATACTATTGCAGACGCAATATCCTCTCTGTGGTCATAAGTGCGGCGGTTATGTAATAAGATTATAGAGGGTAACAAGAGTTGAGATTAAGTGAATCTTAACTCTTTTTCCGTATTTATTGAAAAGAAAGGAGCAGATAAAATGTCAAAACCTAAGCCGGGTGCAAACCAAACACTTAGCCGCAGGACTGCAATACTGCTCACGGTTCTTATATTAATTGGTTTTGGAGCGGCAATATGTCGCATTGGTTTTTTACAGGTTGTCAAGGGCGAAGAGCTTAGTCAGAAGGCTGTTGAGCAACAGCTTCACGATACAGAAATTTCGGCAAAGCGTGGAACAATTTACGACAGAAACGGAAAGCCCCTTGCACAGAGTGCGTCTGTGTGGAGGGTGGTAATGGCTCCTGCATATTTTGAGGATGACGAGCAAAGGGAATTTGTGGCTAAGCGGCTTGCCAAAATCCTTGACCTTGAATACGAGGATGTGCTGGAGGAAACAAAGCAGAATTCCTACTATGTAAATGTAAAGAGAAAAATTGAAAGTGAAGAAAGAGAAAAAATCCTTAAACTTCAGGATAAAATAGAAGAAAAGTACGGCATCAAAAATGTAATTGATTTGCTTGACGATTACAAAAGATACTATCCCTACAACGAGCTTGCTTCGTCTGTAATCGGATTTACCGGTGAGGACGATCAGGGCTTGGAGGGTGTTGAGTACCAGTACAACAAGTATCTTTCAGGCACTAAGGGCAGACTTGTTTCTGCAAGAAATTCAAGGGGTGCGGATATGCCCTTTGAATATGAACAGAATATAGAGGCTGAGGACGGCAATAATATTGTCCTTACAATAGACGAAACCGTCCAGGCTATCTGCGAAAAGTATATGGCGCAGAATATACAGGACTTTAGTGTGTATAACCGTGGCTGTGCCATAATGATGGATGTCAACACCGGCGAAATTATCGCTATGGCAACTGTTGGAGGATATGACCTTAACGAGCCTTACACCATTGCAGACGGTGAGCTGAAAAAAGAGGTTAACGCCATAACCGATGAAAAGAAGAAAAATAAGGCGTACAGCGAGGCGCTTGCTAAGCAATGGAGAAACAAGGCGATTTCCGACACCTATTATCCCGGCTCTGTATTTAAGATAATCACATCCTCTATGGGTCTTGAGGAGGGTGTAATCTCCACCGACAGCACCTTCTTCTGCTCCGGCGGAATGACTGTGGGTGACAAGGAAATCCATTGTCACGAAAGAAGCGGTCACGGAACCCAGACCTTTGAGCAGGCTATTATAAATTCCTGTAACCCTGCGTTTATGCAGATTGGTGCGAAGATTGGGGCAGAAAAGTTCTGGGAATACTATCAGGCATTTGGATTTTCCGAACTGACAGGTATTGACCTGCCGGGCGAAAGTGACGACATATTCTTCTCACAGGACGGCTCAATGCTTGTAACCGACCTTGCAGTTGCATCCTTCGGTCAGAACTTCTCAATCACACCTATTCAGATGATAACCGCAGTTGCGGCTGTTGCCAACGGAGGAGACCTTGTTCAGCCTCATGTTGTCAAGCAGATTCAGGACAGCGACGGAAATGTTATCAAGAACTTTGACACAAAGGTTAAGAGAAAGGTAATCTCCGGCGATGTTTCGGAAATTCTTAACGGAATTCTTGAAAGGAACTCCCAGCAGGGCGGAGTAAAAGCCGGATATGTTGCAGGCTACAGGGTAGCCGGTAAAACCGGTACATCCGAAAAAAAGGTGGATTCAAACGGTGACGGCGAGGAGGATTATATCGCATCATTTCTTGGATATGCCCCTGCGGATAACCCAAAATATGCAATGCTTATGTTCTTTGATACCCCTGTGGGCGGTTCTTACTACGGTTCAATAGTTGCGGCACCTGTGTTCTCTTCTATTATGGAGGAGGTTCTCCCTTACCTTGAGGTTGAAACAGAATATACAGATGAAGAACTGGATAATATTGACAGCTTTGCAGGCACATATGTGGGACTTACCCCAAGCGAAGCCGAACAGCAGGTGCAGGGTGACAATCTTGTGGCTGTGATAAAGGGAACAGGAGAAAAGGTTATAGCCCAGGTTCCCGAAGCTGGCTCTTCTGTGCCAAGCGGAGGAACAGTCGTACTTTACACAGACGAAAGCTCAGCCAAAGAAACGGTTGAAGTTCCAAATCTCATCGGTTACAGTCTTAACGAAGTGAACAATATTGCGGCGGCTTACGGACTTAATGTGTCGGTAAAGGGTGCGTCCACCACAAGTGACGCTTTGTCAACACAGCAAAGTCTGCCCGAGGGCTCAAAGGTAAGCGAGGGTACTGTGGTGACGGTAACATTTGCGGCACAAACAGGTATTGCGGACTGACGAGAGGATAGTGAACTTTTTGAATAATATGATTGAAATAAGGGGTGAATCCCCTGAAATCAGGGCAATAGAAAATCTTGTGGAAAACTGCGTTGGCAGTCATTCCCTTGAAATACAACAGCCTGTAACCCTTGTGCTTGATGATAAGCATTATCCATTTGACAGCGGTAGCGCTTTGGTTGTTCCTGCATCCAACGAGATGTATGAGGATGTGAGAAAATCCACATATTCAACCCTTAACCAAAGTGCCGATGTTGTGGGACTTAATATTCAGGACAGAGGAACACAAAGGTGTTTTGAACTGCTTTGCGGTGCGGAAATGGGCAGGGTTTTTGTCAGCAAAAACCATAGTATTTCCATTCCGTCTGTGGTAGCGGCGGCGTCTGCTTTGATAGCAGGAAAAATTCAGGTTAAAAAGGTTATTGAGGCAATCAATGATCTGCTAAAATAAAAGAAGTATTAATGAGGTGAGTTTGATGTTAAACGGTATATGGGCGGCGTTGGCGGCGGTAATCGCCTTTGTAATTTCTGCAGCGGTAGGAAAATTTCTTATCCCTGCATTGCACAGGCTGAAATACGGCCAGACTATTCTGGATATAGGCCCCTCCTGGCATAAAAAGAAAGAGGGCACTCCCACAATGGGAGGAATAATGTTTATTATCGCCATTGTTGTTGCAACAGCAGTTGTCACAATCTGTTTAGCTGTATTTGGAAATATATACGAGCCCACAGGATATTCCTTTGGCAAAGAAGTATTTATGATGGCAATAAGCCTTGCAATGGCATTTTTGTACGGTGCTGTGGGTTTTTTGGACGACTACATCAAGGTTGTTAAGAAGAGAAATCTCGGACTTACAGCAAAGCAGAAGTTGGGCTTTCAGTTTGCAATAGCCATTGCTTTTGTAGCAATCAACGCTTTCTTCGGCTACGGCAGCAAAACATATATTCCGTTTTTAGGCACAGTCGACTTCGGTAGCTTTGCCATTGTGTATTATATACTCTGTGTTATTGTAATTGTGGGCATAGTAAATGCAGTAAACCTTGCCGACGGAATTGACGGACTGGTAGGCTCGGAAACCTTCTTTGTAGCGTTGTTCTATATGATTGTTGCCAGCATTATGTCCAGTCCTGCCACCACAGTACTTTCCTCAGCAATTGCAGGAGGATGTCTTGGATTTCTGATTTGGAACTTTAACCCTGCAAAGGTGTTTATGGGTGACACAGGCTCCCTGTTTTTAGGCGGTGCCGTTTGTGCAATGGCATTTGCAATGAATATGCCTGTAATCCTTATTCCCATGGCTTTGGTATATATCATTGAGATGCTGTCCGTAATCTTGCAGGTGACATACTTTAAGCTTACCCACGGAAAAAGACTTTTCAAAATGAGTCCTATTCACCACCATTTTGAAAAGTGCGGTTGGAGTGAAACAAAGATTGTTGTTGTTTTCAGCTCCTTTACAGTAGTTGTTGGGGTAATTGTTACAGCTTTAGTAATTTTCGGACTTTGATTTATCATATATTTGATTAATAGAGAGGAGGAGCATAATGTCATCACAAACCTTGAGAAGAATGTCGTCGGAACGACAGCGTACCTCAAAAAATTACAACAGAAGAAGAGGGACAGTAAGCTCAAAAACTCCTCCAAAGGGAAGAAAAAAACGCTTTGCCCTTTTTTCTATCGGTATGGGTATTGACCTGCCCTTTCTCATAATAATTCTGGTGCTTCTTGTCATCGGACTTATAATGATGTTTTCTGCTTCTTATCCCGTTGCGTACTACAACAACGGCGACAGCTTTTACTTCTTAAAAAGACAGCTTTTGTTTGCTGTCATTGGTGTAACTGCAATGATTGGCATTTCCTACATAGACTATCATATGCTTCACAATATGGCGTATGTTTTTCTTGGTCTTTCCTATTTAGCACTTATTCTGGTGCTTGTGCTTCCGTCAGAGCAGGGCGTTCACCGCTGGATTGGCGTGGGCGGATACGGAATTCAGGCGTCTGAATTTTCAAAATTTGCAATAGTTCTTTTCCTTGCTCACTGGGGAAGTCTATACTACGAAAAAATGCACACAATAAAATATGGTGTTATGCCTGCTTTGGTAGTGTTTGTCAGCACAGCGCTTTTGCTTGTCCTCGAACCTCACTACTCCGGTATAGTTATTGTGCTTTTGCTTACTGTTACAATGCTTTTCCTTTCGGGCATAAAGACAAGATGGCTTGTTATTGCCGCCATAGCGGCAGTTATAGCATTTTTGATTGCCTGGGCAACAGGAATTTTGTCCTACGCTATGACTCGAATGGAAGGCTGGGGTCAGGCGCTTGAATATACCAATGAAAAAATGTGGCAGACCACATGGCAGACAAGAAACAGCCTGTATGCCATAGGCTCAGGCGGACTTTTCGGATTGGGTCTTGGAAACTCAAGACAAAAGTATTTGTACCTGCCCGAACCTCAAAACGACTTTATCTTCGCCATTGTTTGCGAAGAGCTTGGACTTGTGGGGGCTATCGTGATTTTGCTTATATTTGCTGTACTGGTATGGAGGGGAATTTCGCTTTCTCTTCGTGCTCCCGACCGTTTCGGCAGACTGCTTGGAATAGGTCTTACATCTCAAATCGGAATACAGGTTATCCTTAATATATTTGTTATTACTGACTGGCTGCCAAACACAGGTATCAGCCTGCCCTTCTTCTCCTACGGAGGAAGCTCGCTGGTAGTACTTCTGGCACAGATGGGTGTTGTTCTTTCTATATCACGACATTCCAATATTGAAAAAGCATAATGAGGTGAAAAAATGAGGATTCTTTTTGCTGGCGGCGGAACAGCAGGTCACATCAACCCTGCCTTAGCCATTGCAGATTATGTAAAAAAACAAAATCCCGATGCAGAAATACTCTTTGTAGGTAACAAGGGGGGCATGGAGGAAAGGCTTGTTCCCGATGCGGGATTTGATTTCAAGTCCATTGTAATAAGCGGATTCAGAAGAAGCTTTGGAGTAAAGGCTGTTGGTCACAACATAGCCACAGTCAAGAGGATGCTCACATCCTCTGCTGCATCCAAAAAGATTATAAAGGAATTTAAGCCGGATTTGGCTGTTGGTACAGGTGGTTATGTCAGTGGCCCTGTCCTTCGCACAGCCGCAAAGATGGGTGTTCCTATCATTATTCACGAGCAGAACGCTTACCCCGGTGTTACAACAAAAATGCTTTCTAAGCTGGCAAAAAAGGTAATGCTGGCAATACCGGACGCAAAAAAGCACCTGGACAGCAGTCTTGACTTTGTTGTAACGGGAAATCCGGTAAGACAGGAAATTCTGTCTGCTGACAGGGAACAGGCAAGAAGAGAACTGAATCTGGACGAAAGACCGGTTGTGCTTTCCTTTGGAGGTTCTCTGGGTGCAAGAAAAATCAACGAAAACCTTGCCGACCTTATTGCACGAAGCGGTAAGGACGGAAAGTACCAGCATATTCACGCTTATGGTCAGTACGGAAAGTGGTTCCCCGACCTTGTTAAGGAAAAGGGTGTGGATATAGAGAAATGTTCAAACCTTGACATAAGAGAGTATATAAACAATATGGCAACCTGCCTCGCTGCGGCAGATGTGGTTATATCAAGAGCCGGAGCCATTACCCTGTCTGAAATTCAGGCGCAGGGCAAGCCGGCGGTGCTTATTCCATCCCCTAATGTTGCAGAAAATCATCAGTACCACAACGCAATGGCGCTGGTAAACAAAAAGGCAGCGGAAATAATTGAAGAAAAGGATCTTACACCGAGCCTTCTTATCCAAAAGGTGGATAAGCTTCTTGAAAGCCGAGAGGTGCTTGAAGAATATAGTCAGAATGCCAGAAAAATGGCTATTGTTGACGCTAACGAAAGAATTTATCAGGTGATTAAAGAGGTTGTTCTATAAAAATCCCTAAGAGAATCAGTCTGCAAGCTTTTGTGGGTGTTTCCACGAAATCACAATTATCAATTCCCGTCATAAAATATGAAGCAATGGTTTCATTATTTTGTAAAGGGTGTTGTTTGTGGCTAAGCTGATAGTTGAGGGCGGTAATAAAATCAAAGGACAGGTGGATGTTCAGGGGGCTAAAAACAGCGCCTTGCCTATATTGTCTGCCACCTTGCTTACAGGGGACGAAAGCGTCCTTCACTGTTGTCCTCAAATCAGCGACATAGACGCCGCCATAAGAATTTTGCGGTATTTAGGGTGCAGTGCAAAAATGCACAATCATACCGTTGTTGTTGACAGCGCCGGTATGAACAGATATGATATACCCGAGAATTTAATGAGAAAAATGCGTTCCTCCGTGGTGTTTCTGGGAGCAATAATTGCCCGAACAGGCAGGGCAGAGCTGTACTTTCCCGGAGGATGTGAATTAGGCCCCAGACCTATTGATTTGCACCTTGATTCCTTGAGGAAGATGGGTGTTTCCATAGACGAAAGGTTTGGGTGTATATCCTGTAAGGTAAAGGATACCCTCCACGGGGCAAAGATTGTTTTGCCGTTCCCAAGCGTGGGTGCAACGGAAAATATAATCCTTGCGGCTGTGCTTGCCAAAGGAACAACGGTGATAGCAAACGCCGCCCGTGAGCCTGAAATTATTGATTTGTGCGACTATCTTGTCAAGTGCGGCGCCGAAATTTACGGTGCCGGCGAAAGCACAATTATTATTTACGGTGTAGAAAAACTGAATGCCTGTGTCCACACCATTATTCCCGACAGAATTGTGACCGCAACACTTATGGCTTGCGCCGCAGTAACAGGGGGAGATATTCTCCTGAAGGGAATAATCACAAGTCATATAGAGGCGATTATCCCTCTGTTTGAGGAATTGGGGTGTACAGTTTCAATAAGGGACGGTAACCTTCACCTTGTCTGTCCCCAAAAACTTACCAGCTTTAAATATGCAAGAACTATGCCCTATCCCGGCTTTCCCACAGACGCACAGGCGGTTATGATGTCAGTTGCTACTGTGGCACAGGGAACTACCGTTTTTGTTGAAAATATATTTGAAAGCCGATACCGCCATGTTGAAGAGCTGACAAGGCTGGGTGCAAACATCAAGGTTGCCAACAAGGTAGCCGTGGTTGAAGGTGTGGATAGACTTTTTGGCACAAAAGTGTCGGCAAAGGAGCTTAGGGGTGCGGCTTCCCTTGTGGTGGCTTCCCTGAGGGCAGAGGGAACAACAGAAATTGAGGGAATTAAATTCCTTGAAAGAGGTTACGAAAATTTTGAAGTGACCTTGTCAGAATTAGGCGCAGATATAAAGAAAGTTTAGGGCAACACAGAAAAGTTAATGGTTATTGCCTTAAAAGGAAGGGGTGTGAAAATGGCTAAGAAAAAGACAAAAAAGACGAAGAAGATGCCTGTCCGGAATTCAGGCAGATATGATATTGACTACATCAATCCCCAAAGAGAGATTGAACAGTCCCGCAGTACCCAAAGGGTTTCAAGGCCTGCTCCCCCTAAAAACAAAACAAAGAAAAAGACTAATCCGGCTCCCAAAAGACCTCCTGCACCAAGCAAAAAATCCGGCACCGGCAACAGAAACAAGGAGTTTCTGGGCAAGAATGTGACAGGCAGTGGAGTGTATGAGGACGAATTTTATGATAATAAATCAAGAAAGAAAAGAAAACCATCTTCTACAAGCCACACCACTCGCCGCAGTCTGAAAATATTTACATATGCGGCGATTGTGGGCGTTGTGGTTGTGCTGGGCATAACCCTTTCTCTGACGGTGTTCTTCAAAACAGCTCAGTTCGAGGTAAGCGGAAAAACAAGATATGACAAGCAGGATATTATAAATGCCTGCGGTATCAAAGAGGGAGAAAATATCTTCCTTGCAGATAAAGAAAGGGCATCGGAAAATATAATAAACTCCTTCCCTTATATTGCCCAGGCAGATGTGTCCTTTGGTTTCCCCGACAGGATAGTAATTGAAGTGACCGAGGGCAAGGCAAGCTATATGGTGAAATACGCCAAAAAAGATTTTTGCGTTGTTTCCAAAGAGGGCAGAATCCTAAAGAACGCCAAAAAGAAAATATCAGATTTACCCCTTGTTAAGGGTTTAGAGCTAAAGTCCAATGTCCCCGGAACCTATGTGGAATACAACGATGAAAGTATGGCAACTGCCCTTGAAACCATTGTTGAAAGTATTGACAAATGCGGTCTGGACAAGCTGACAGAAATAAATGTTTCAGACAAGGCAAACCTGACCTTTACCTACGACGGCAGAGTGCTTGTAAAACTGGGTGTGCCGGAGGATATTGACTACAAAATAAGAACTGCCAAGGCTATTCTCACAGAAAAACTGGATCCGAATAACACAGGAATTATAGAGGGTACACTTGATGTCAGTCAGTGTAAGGAAACAAAGAGGAGTTATTTTAACGAAAAGTCTATTGTTACTACTAATACGGAAGATGCAACAACTGAAACTACTGTGGCTGTGGACTATGGTGACGGCTTAAATACAGGACAAGATGCTTATGTTGACCCAAATGCCGGTCAGGACACCTATGTTGACCCAAATGCCGGTCAGAACTATTATGTAGATCCAAATGCCGGTCAAGACACATACTATGACCCCAACGCATATGTTGACCCGTATGCAGGTGCTGTGCAATAAAAACGAAACTTTGGTAGTGTATTTTGTCAGAAAAATTGAGTAAAACACCATATATAGATTTGCTTTTGGAATTTTAATATAAACCCGAAAATTACTTGATTTTTTTGTGTATTTATGATAACCTATACATTAGATATTGTTCGTAAATATTAGATTGTTTTTACATATAAGGTTGCAAGGAGGAAGTAAAATGGCTTTTGAGTTAGAAAA
>JBJEOU010000061.1:0-12674 GCA_051880875.1 Ruminococcus sp.
ATTTACGGACAATAGTATCAATCTCAAGAGTTGAAACACCCGGTTCAACTGCTTTTCCTGCAACAACAAGTGCATTTGCAGAAATTCTGCACGCATCCTTCATCTGCTGAAGTTCTCGTGAAGACTTGATAACTACCATAGTAAAACCTTCTTACTTAAGAGCATCAAGGACCAGCTTAGTGGTTCCGTCAATGTCGTCAGGGCAGTTAATGAGCTTTAGCTTGCCCTGAGCCTCGTAATAACCCTTAAGAGGCTCTGTTTCCTTATGATAGGTTTCAAGACGAGTTTTTACTGTATCAATGTGATCGTCCTTGCGCTGAATAAGGGCGCCTGTGCAAACATCGCAAACACCTTCAATTTTTGAAGGCTTGTTTACTGTGTGGTATGTTTTACCGCACTTTTCACAGACACGGCGTCCGGACATCCTCTTGATGATGACATCGTCCTTGACCTCAAGGTCAATTACGCAGTCGATTTCAACACCCATTGAGTCCAGAGCCTCGGCTTGAGGGATGGTTCTTGGGAAACCATCCAGAATGAAGCCGTCCTTGCAATCGTCCTTGGAAAGTCTTTCCTTTACAATGCCGATTACAACTTCGTCAGGAACCAATGCACCTGACTCCATATAGGACTTTGCCTTCATTCCCATCTCAGTGCCGTTTTTCAGCGCTTCTCTAATCATATCTCCTGTGGAGATTGTTGGAATGTTTAATTCTTTGCTGATAATTTCAGCTTGTGTGCCTTTGCCGGCACCAGGAGCACCTAAAAATATTAATTTCATTTTAATCTCCTATTAATCGAGGAAGCCCTTGTAATGACGCATCATCATCTGGGATTCCATCTGTTTTGATGTTTCAAGAGCAACACCTACAATGATGATGATTGATGTACCGCCCATTGAAAGTCCGCTCATACCTGCCAAGGAAGCAAAGATAAGTGGGAACAGTGCGATTACAGCAAGGAACAATGCACCGATAAGTGTAATTCTTGAAAGAATCTTTGAAATAAATTCAACAGTTGGCTGACCAGGTCTGATACCCGGAATAGTACCGTTATTCTGCTTAAGGTTGTTAGCCATTTCTACTGGATTGTACTGAATTGTTGTGTAGAAATAAGCAAAAGCAAGAATAAAGATAAAGTACAGAAGCATATAGAGCCATCCCTCAGTGCTGAGCGCATTGAACAAGCTTGCCCAGAAGCCTGAGGATGGATTCCAGAACATCTTAATTGTACTTGGGATTGAAAGAATTGAAGAAGCGAAGATGATTGGAAGAACACCGCCGAGAGCAACCTTGATTGGAAGGTGGCTTGACTGACCACCGTACATCTTTCTGCCAACAACACGCTTTGCGTACTGAATTGGAATCTTTCTTTCGGAGTCCTGCATAAATGTAATAATCCAGATAATTGCAAGGAAAATAACAACCCAGAGAGGAACAAGTACATAGTACTGTGTTGCACCCTGACCTGCCTGGCTCAAATACTGACCAAGTACATTGATTGTGTAAGGGAAACGAGCAATGATACCTGCAAAAAGGAGTATTGAAATACCGTTTCCGATACCAAACTGGTTAATCTGTTCACCCATCCACATCATTAACGCTGTACCTGCTGTAAATGCAAGGATGATGATGATAGCAGAGTAAACAAGGCTGAAGCCCTCGTTGTAGGTTGTTACACCGGAGCGGTAGAGATACCAGTAGTAAGCGCCGCCCTGAATAAGACCAAGGAGAACTGTTACATATCTTGTAATCTTACCGATTTTCTTTCTGCCGACTTCACCCTCTTTAGCCATTCTCTCAAGTGGAGGAATAGCAACACAGAGGAGCTGCATAATGATGGAGCTGTTGATGTACGGTGTAACACCCATTGCAAACAATGTTGCATTTGAGAAAGCACCGCCTGAAAGTGTGTTCAGATAAGCCAGCATTGAACTGCTTTCGTTGCCTACTTCGTTAAGTGGAGCCATCAATTCGCTGAGTGCTCCCATATCCAGGAATGGAACAGGGATAACTGAACCGATTCTGAACACTAATACGATTAAAAGTGTAAAGAGAATTTTCTTTCTTAAGTCAGGAATAGCCCAAGCGTTTCTAATTGTTTTAAACAATTAAATCACCTCAGCCTTTCCACCTGCCTCTTCGATAGCCTTCTTTGCAGATTCTGAGAAAGCATCTACTTTAACAGTCAAACTCTTTGTCAATTCTCCGTTACCGAGAATTTTAATACCGTCAAAAGAATTCTTAACTAAACCTGCATCCTTAAGTGCCTGTGCGTCAACAACAGCACCGTTGTCAAACTTGGCGTCAAGCTGATTTACATTGAGAGCAACAATCTTCTTTCTGAAAATGTTGTTAAAGCCTCTCTTTGGAACTCTTCTCTGAAGTGGCATCTGACCGCCTTCAAAACCGGGACGAATGCTGCCGCCTGAACGGGCTTTCTGACCCTTGTGACCTTTACCGGATGTTTTTCCCCAGCCTGAACCATGTCCACGGCCGATTCTCTTAACATCCTTTTTAGAACCATCTACTGGTGAAAGTTCATGTAATCTCATTTACTTTGCACCTCCCTTAAGCATCAACCTTGATAAGGTGGATGATTTTTGCAATCTTGCCCTGAGTTGCAGGATTGTCAGGCTGCTCTGTGCAGTCGCCAATCTTCTTGAGGCCAAGTGCATGGGCAGTTGCAATTTGATCTTTTTTAGTGCCGATGAGGCTCTTTACTAAAGTAATTTTCATAATCTGCAACCTCCCTATTATAAAATTTCTTTTACTGACTTGCCACGGATTGCAGCAACTTCTTCAGCTGTTCTCAAGCTCTGAAGACCTGCAAGTGTAGCACGAACTACGTTGCAAGGATTGTTTGAACGCAGAGCCTTTGTTCTGATGTCCTTGATGCCAACAGCTTCAACAACTGAACGAACAGGACCACCTGCGATAACACCGGTACCAGGAGCAGCAGGCTTCATAAGAACTCTGCCGGCACCAAATTCACCGATAACCTCGTGAGGGATTGTTGTTCCTCTAAGTGAAATCTTCATAAGATTCTTCTTAGCGTCTTCAATACCCTTTCTGATAGCGTCAGGTACTTCGCCTGCCTTGCCGATACCAAAGCCTACTGTACCTTCGCCGTCACCTACAACTACAAGAGCTGCAAACTTGTAAATACGACCACCCTTTACAGTCTTAGAAACACGGTTAATAGTAACCACTCTCTCTGTAAATCTGTCGTCATTTCTATCATAGTTAGCCAAAGTAATTCCTCCCCTTCCTTAGAAATTGAGGCCGCCCTCACGGGCGCCTTCGGCCAATTCTTTTACACGGCCGTGATAGATGTTACCGCCTCTGTCAAATACGACTTTAACGATATTCTTTTCTGTTGCCTTTTCAGCAATAAGCTTACCAACTGCCTTAGCAGCCTCTTTGTTTCCGCCGTTGCCGCTAATGCTCTTGTCAAGAGAAGAAGCTGCAGCAAGTGTTACACCGGCAACATCGTCAATAATCTGTGCATAGATGTTGTTAGTTGAACGGAATACACAAAGGCGTGGACATTCAGCAGTGCCGCTAATCTTGCCACGAACTCTCTTGTGGCGAGTAAGACGGGCTTTTTTTGTATCAGGTCTGTTTACCATTTGTCATTCACTCCTTAATTACTTGCCTTTACCGGCTTTTCCTTCCTTACGGCGGATAAATTCGTCCTTATACTTAATACCCTTACCCTTATATGGCTCAGGTGGACGCTTTTCTCTAACCTCGGCAGCAAACTGACCAACCTTTTGCTTATCACAGCCAAGGATTACGATATTATTAGGATCAGGAACTTCAATCTTGATATCGTCATTTTCTTCAACGATAACCTGATGTGAATATCCAAGGTTCATAACGAGCTTGTTGCCCTGCTTCTGAACTCTGTAACCAACACCGTTAACCTCAAGCTCCTTTTTGTAGCCCTCGGTAACACCAACAACCATGTTGTTGATTAAAGAACGAGTCAGTCCGTGCAGGCTTCTGTTAAGCTTATCGTCGTCAGGACGCTTAACCTCAACAACATCGCCATTGATTTCAACTGTCATATTAGGATGGATGTTCTGTGTAAGCTCACCCTTTGGTCCTTTGACAGTTACAACGCTTTCGTTAACTGAAACAGTAACTCCGGCGGGAATATTTATAGGTTTTCTTCCAATTCGAGACATCTCGGCACCTCCTTACCAAATGAATGCAAGAACTTCGCCGCCGATATTAGCCTTGCGAGCTTCACGGTCTGTCATAATACCCTTAGATGTGGAAATGATAGCCACACCAAGGCCCTTCATAACCTTTGGCAGGTTCTCAGCATTGCTGTATATACGCAAGCCTGGCTTAGAAACTCTTCTGAGTCCTGTGATTACAGGTGTCTTGTCCTCAGTGTACTTGAGAGTAACCTTAATCACGCCCTGCTTACCGTCGTCCATAGTTGTAAATTCTTTAACATAACCCTCATCAACAAGAATCTGGCAAATAGCCTTCTTCATATTAGAGCAAGGAATGTCAACTGTGTCGTGCTTTGCAGCGCTTGCGTTACGGATTCTTGTAAGCAAGTCTGCTATTGTATCAGTAATCTGCATAATTGTACCTCCTTACCAGCTTGATTTCTTGATGCCAGGAATCTCGCCCTTGTAAGCGAGTTCACGGAAGCAGATACGGCAAATACCGTACTTACGGAGGTAAGCATGTGGTCTGCCGCAGATTTTGCAGCGTGAGTATTTTCTTGTAGAAAATTTTGGCTCTCTCTGCTGTTTAACTTTCATTGATGTTTTAGCCACTACTATTCCTCCTTACTTAGCAAATGGAGCACCCATGAGCGAAAGAAGCTCACGGCCCTCTTCGTCTGTGTTGGCTGTGGTTACGAAGCAAATGTCCATACCACGAACCTTGTCAATCTTATCATAGTCGATTTCAGGGAAAATAAGCTGTTCCTTGATACCCATGTTGTAGTTACCACGGCCATCAAAGGAGTTGCCGTTAATTCCTCTGAAGTCTCTAACTCTTGGAAGGGCAACATTGAAAAGACGGTCGATGAATTCGTACATTCTCTCTCCTCTTAATGTTACCTTACAACCGATTGCCATACCCTCTCTGAGTTTGAAGTTAGCAACTGATTTTCTTGCTTTACAAATCATTGGCTGCTGACCGGTGATAGCACGAAGGTCTGTGCAGATAGCATCAATAACCTTGCTGTTTTCTCTTGCTTCGCCGGCACCAACGTTGATGACAACCTTATCAATCTTAGGAATCTGCATAACGCTCTTATAAGAGAACTTCTTCATAAGAGCCGGTGCAACTTCCTCATTGTAGAAAGTTTTTAGTCTTGCCACGATGAAATCCTCCTTTAAATCTGTTCTTTACATTTAGCGCAAATGCGATCCTTAGTGCCGTCAGAGTTTACATTGTGTGCAACTCTTGTTGGCTTCTTACATCTTGGACAAACAAGCTGAACCTTGGAAGCGTACATAGCTGCCTCAGCCTTGATGATACCGCCCTGCTCACCCATTTTTCTTGGCTTAACATGCTTTGAAACCATATTGATTTTCTCAACAATAACTTTGCCTTCCTTTGGTGAAACTGCAAGAACAGTACCCTTCTTGCCCTTGTCCTTACCGCTAATTACTACAACGGTGTCACCTGTTTTTACATGAACTTTGTTATTCATAACTGACACCTCCAATTAAAGTACTTCAGGAGCAAGTGAAAGAATCTTTGTGAAGTCTTTTTCACGAAGTTCACGAGCTACTGGTCCGAAAATACGAGTTCCTCTTGGACTCTTATCATCTTTAATAATAACTGCTGCGTTTTCATCAAAGCGGATGTATGTGCCGTCTTCACGACGAACGCCCTTTGCAGAACGTACGATAACTGCACGAACAACATCGCCCTTCTTTACAACGCCGCCTGGTGTTGCTTTCTTAACAGAAGCAACCACAACATCGCCAATGTTGGCATATCTTCTCTTGGTACCGCCGAGAACACGAATGCACATAAGTTCTTTAGCACCGGTATTGTCGGCTACCTTGAGATAAGTCTGCTGTTGAATCACAGTGTGTTCCTCCTTTTTCTCAAGCTAAATTACTTAGCTTTCTCAATAATCTCGACAAGTCTCCATCTCTTATCCTTAGATAGTGGACGAGTTTCCATAATTTTTACTCTGTCGCCTACACCTGCTGTATTGTTTTCATCATGTGCCTTGTAGCGAACAGTTCTCTTAACAACCTTGTTATAAAGCTTGTGCTTAACGCTGTCTTCGATTGCAACTACGATGGTTTTGTCCATCTTGTCAGATACAACCCTGCCGACAGCAGTCTTTCTGTAATTTCTATCGCTCATGTTGTACCCTCCTTATGCTTCAGCTAATTCGTTTTCACGAAGAATAGTTGAAATTCTTGCAATGTCTTTCTTGACTGCCTTAATTCTTGTTGGATTCTCTAACTGGTTGATTGCAAGCTGGAAACGAAGGTTGAAAAGTTCTTCCTTAAGGTCCTTAAGCTTGCTCTGCATTTCTTCAGTAGAAAGCTCTCTGATTTCCTGTGATGTCATTACTGTTCAACCTCCTTCTTTACAAACTTACACTTAACCGGAAGCTTGTTAGCTGCAAGACGCATAGCCTCACGAGCTGTTGCTTCATCAACACCGCCAAGCTCGAACATAACTCTGCCCGGCTTAACTACTGCTACCCAATATTCAGGAGCACCTTTACCTTTACCCATTCGAGTTTCAGCAGGTCTTGCTGTAACCGGCTTATCTGGGAAAATCTTAATCCAAACCTTACCAAAACGCTTGCAGTAACGAGTCATAGCAACACGAGCTGCTTCGATCTGGTTAGATGTAATCCATGATGGCTCAAGAGCCTGGAGGCCGAACTCACCGTAAGTAACCTTATTACCACGGTAAGCCTTACCTGTCATACGACCTCTGTGTACTCTTCTGTACTTTACTCTCTTAGGTAATAACATTACTTCTTGCCTCCTTCTTTACGAGCCGGACGCTCAGGACGCTTCTGAACATTACCAATAACCTCGCCCTTGTAAATCCAAACCTTAACACCGATTTTACCGTATGTTGTGTTTGCCTCAGCAAAGCCATAGTCAATGTCTGCTCTGAGTGTCTGAAGTGGAATAGTACCTTCGTGGTACTGTTCGCTACGAGCAATTTCTGCACCGCCCAGTCTGCCGGAACACATTGTCTTGATACCCTTGGCACCAAACTTCATTGATCTTCCGATAGCCTGCTTCATAGCACGGCGGAATGAAATTCTCTTTTCAAGCTGAAGTGCAATGTTCTCTGCAACAAGCTGTGCGTCAACATCAGGGTGCTTAACCTCAACAATATTGATGTTAACTGGCTTGTTAAGGAACTTCTCGCACTGAAGTCTTAACTTTTCAATCTCGCTGCCGCCCTTACCGATAATCATACCCGGCTTTGCGCAGTGGATGTGAAGTCTTACTCTCTTGCCGTCTCTCTCAATTTCAATCTTGGAGATGCCGGCGCTGTAAAGCTGTTTCTTTAATACCTTACGAAGGTTGTAGTCTTCAACAAGAGTATCGCCGAAATCTTTTTTGCTGGTAAACCATCTTGAATCCCAGTCTTTAATAATGCCTACACGCAAACCGTGTGGATTAACTTTCTGTCCCATAGCTACAAACCTCCTTTATTCTTTCTCTTTAAGCACCAGAGTGATATGAGATGTTTTCTTATCAATTCTGAATGCTCTGCCCTGAGCTCTTGGTCTAATTCTCTTAAGAATTGGGCCCTGGGAAACTGAACATTCTGCTACATAAAGAGCAGATGTATCCATACTGTGGTTATTCTCAGCATTTGCAACTGCTGACTTGAGCAACTTAAGAAGTGGCTCGCAAGCGGCCTTTGGGGTATGCTCGAGAATAGCCTTTGCAAGTTTTACATCCTTACCACGAATAAGGTCTAAAACAACAGAAACCTTACGAGGTGAAATACGGACATATTTTGCATATGCTTTTGCTTCCATCTTGCTTACTCCTTCCGCTTATTTAGATGTCTTACTACCGGCGTGACCTCTGAAGGTTCTTGTTGGAGCAAACTCGCCGAGCTTGTGACCAACCATATCTTCAGTTACATATACCGGAACATGCTTGCGTCCGTCATGGACAGCAAATGTGTGACCTACAAATTCAGGGAAGATTGTTGAGCTTCTTGACCATGTCTTAAGAATTCTCTTTTCTCCCTTTTCGTTCATATCAATGACTCTTTCGAGCAGCTTAGGCTGGACAAAAGGGCCTTTTTTAGTACTTCTACTCATATTAAATTAGCTCCTTCCGCCTTACTTACCGTTTCTTCTTCTTACAATCATCTTGTCAGAAGCCTTGTGATGCTTACGAGTCTTGTAGCCAAGTGCAGGCTTACCCCAAGGAGTACATGGTCCGGGACGACCTACCGGGGACTTACCTTCACCACCACCGTGTGGGTGGTCGTTAGGGTTCATTACAGAACCTCTTACTGTTGGTCTCCAACCCATATTTCTCTTTCTGCCAGCCTTACCGATTTTAACGTTCTCGTGGTCAGCGTTGCCTACAACACCGATTGTAGCCATACAGCTGTCAGGAACATTTCTCAGTTCGCCTGAAGGAAGTCTTAAAAGAGCCAGACCGTTTTCTTTAGCCATAAGCTGTGCCATGTTACCTGCTGCACGAGCAAGCTGAGCACCTCTTCCCGGATAAAGCTCAATATTGTGGATGAATGTACCTGTTGGGATTGCGCTGAGTGGCAATGCATTACCAGGCTTGATATCTGCACTTGGTCCGGCAACAACTGTGTCGCCAACCTTGAGACCCTGTGGTGCAATGATGTATGACTTTTCGCCGTCTTCGTACTGAATCAAAGCGATAAATGCTGAACGGTTAGGATCGTATTCAAGTGTCTTAACTGTTGCAGGCATGTCAAACTTCTGTCTCTTAAAATCAATTACTCTGTACTTTCTACGGTTACCGCCGCCTCTGTGACGAACAGTGATTCTACCATAAGAGTTACGACCAGCATTCTTCTTGATTGGCTGGAGCAAGCTCTTCTCCGGTGCTACCTTTGAAAGAGATGAGTAATCAGTAACCGACATATTACGACGAGCGTTTGTGGTCGGTTTATATACCTTAATGGCCATTTGATTTCACTCTCCTCATGATGGCTTTGCGGGGTTTATGGTACACCCCATACATTCTGCCTATTATATTAGTATAAAATTTGTAATATTTAGGCTTACATCATGCCTTCAAAAAATTCAATGCTCTTGCTGTCCTCTGTAAGTGTAACAACAGCTTTTTTCCAGCACTTTGTGTAACCCTGTGTTCTGCCCTGTCTCTTAAGACGGCCGCGAACATTAACGGTGTTAACCTTTGCTACCTTTACCTTGAAAGCCTCTTCAACAGCGTTTGCGATGTCAATCTTTGTAGCTGTCTTAGCAACCTCAAAGGTGTACTTCTTATCTGCAATACCCAGCATTGACTTTTCAGTAATAACAGGGCGGATTATAATGTCATGTGCAATCATGCGTACACCTCCTCAATCTTAGCAATAGCTTCCTCGGCAATTACAAGCTTGTCGGCATTGAGAATATCATAAACATTGATTTCGTTGTACTGACAAGTCTTAACACCAGGGATGTTGTTAGCTGACTTGATAACCTTGTTGTCAACTTCCGGAAGAACGATAAGTGTCTTCTTCTTAGAGTCGATTGCGTCAAGCATCTCAACCATAGTCTTTGTCTTGTAGTCATCACAAACGATCTTATCAACAACAATAAGCTCGTCGGATGCTACCTTTGATGATAAAGCAGACTTCATAGCAAGTCTCTTTACCTTCTTATTTACACTGAAGCTGTAGTCTCTTGGCTTTGGAGCAAATACGATACCGCCGTGTGTCCACTGTGGGGATCTTGTTGAACCCTGTCTTGCACGACCTGTTCCCTTCTGTCTCCAAGGCTTTCTACCGCCACCGGATACCTCTGCACGGGTTAAAGCGCTCTGTGTACCCTGACGCTGATTGGCAAGATAGAGAACTACCATCTGGTGCATTACTGCTTCGTTTGGCTCAATAGCGAAAATCTCGTCCTTAAGGTCGATCGTCTTTGCCTTTGAACCCTTCATATCAACAACGTTAATACTTGGCATTTGTAGTCCCCCTTTCTTAAGCCTTTACAGAATCTTTAATTACAACGATGCCGTTGTTAGGGCCAGGAATTGCACCCTTGATAGCAACGAGGTTGTTTTCTGCGTCAACCTTAACAATTTCAAGATTCTGAACTGTTACTTTTTCAGCACCTAAGTGACCTGCCATCTTCTTGCCCTTAAATACACGGGAAGGGGATGAACAGCAACCCATTGAACCACCGTCACGAACGCAAGGGCCTGAACCATGGGTTTCCTTAAGTCTCTGGAAATTCCAGCGCTTGATAACGCCTGCAAAGCCTTTACCTTTGCTCTTACCGGTAACATCAACCTTGTTACCAGCTTCAAATACATCTGCTTTGATGATGTCGCCTACGTTGTAAGCATCTGTGTCTTCAAATCTGAATTCCTTAAGAACCTTCTTTGGAGCAACATCAGCCTTGTCAAAATGACCCTTCATAGGCTTGTTTACCTTGTGTGGCTTCATATCGCCGTAGCCCATCTGAACTGCTGCGTAGCCATCACTGTCAACTGTCTTTTTCATTGAAACGACACATGGGCCTGCTTCAACAACAGTTACAGGAACGAAACGTCCCTTTTCGTCGAAAATCTGAGTCATACCGACTTTCTTTCCGATTAATGCCTTTTGCATTATTTTTTCCTCCTTTTAGGTTATTGGTCGGTTTCCCGACATTGACCCTGTCTACCGGTAGGTTGAACGAAACTATAATTTAATTTCGATTTCAACGCCTGCAGGGAGCTCAAGGCTCATAAGAGCTTCGACCGTCTTGTTTGATGGTCTTAAAATATCGATAAGTCTCTTGTGAGTTCTCATCTCGAACTGCTCACGGCTGTCCTTGTACTTGTGTACAGCACGAAGAATTGTAACAACCTGCTTCTGAGTTGGAAGTGGCACAGGACCTGAAACCCTTGCCCCTGTTCTCTTGGCTGTTGCTACGATTTTCTCAGCAGATTGGTCAACCAACTGATGATCGTAACCCTTGAGTCTTATACGAATTTTTTCCTTGACTGCCATAATAACGCCTCCTTAATTTGTATTGAGTTGGCGGGCGTGCTTTAAACTGATAACGCTTCCGGGTGTTTCGCACCCCTGCATTAAAAAAACCGGATGAATTCATATTCATTCGGACAGTGTAAAGCGCAGACGAGCAGAACTATCCCAAAGGATATTGCTCAAAAATCTTAACTTAATCGCCCGGTTTAAAATCGGACATACTCCACGGAAAAACCGGCATTTTTCAGCCGCAACCTCCCGCTTCTTCGCATATCTATCGCAGTCACGCAAGGATCATTATACTATATAGGGCGTTATTTTACAAGTTATTTCAAAATTTATGTATAGAGAATTTGTTAGAAATTTTAAAATATTTTTTGTATATTTTGCACAACAATAAACATTTTCAAATCTTATATCATTATTTCACCCCAAAATGGGGGTTATCCCCCATTTCTTTGGGAATAATTACTACATTGTGAAAACTGCGGCTGTTACCACAGAGCCCACAATAAGGACAGCGCAAATAATTGCAACAACCCTGACAATCATCATCTTTCTCTTTCTCTTCTGCTGGTAATTCATTTTATCATCTCCCATAGGGTATTTTTCCATAATTCAGTACATTATAAATAATTATATCACACTTGATTAATTTTTTAAAGAGTTATATTATATTAATGAAACTGTGTTTTCTTAAAGAAAGGACGGTGCATTTTATGCTACACATATATTACGGAAACGGCAAGGGAAAAACCACCGCCGCCATCGGGGTGGCTGTAAGGGCGGCAGGCTCAAACAGGAATGTCCTGTTTGCACAGTTCCTGAAAAGTGAAGAATCGGGAGAAAGAAAGTCTTTGAGGCTGATACCCACCATTGAGCTTTTGCCCTGTCCTGACAAAATCAAGTTCGTCAAGGATATGACAGAGGAGGAAAAGCTACAGTGCAAGCAGGATTGCAGAAACACCTTTGACTCCTGCATTGTGCGTGTTCTCCGTGGTAATTACGATATGGTGGTCTTTGACGAAATTTTCTGCGCAATAGAAAACGGTATGCTGTCGGACAGCGAGCTTTTTGACTTTCTTGCTAATCTGCCCAAGAACATAGAGGTGGTGCTTACAGGCCACAACCCCAGCGAGAAGATATTGTCCTTTGCAGATTATGCCACAGAGATGAAGAAGGTTGCCCACCCCTTTGACAAGGGCATTACCGCACGAAAGGGAATTGAATATTAATACTAATATATATTAACAACACACAAAACAAAAACTCTGGGGAATGTACCGATGTACTACCCCAGAGTTTTTTGCTATCAGATTTTCTCGGCAACCTCGCCAAGTCTTTTATAAATTGAATTTTCAGGCACATATCCCCTTACAAAGGAAAGGGGATACACATTGGTGTTTTTGCCGATTACAGTGCCGGGGTTAAGGACAGAGTTACATCCCACCTCAACATTGTCACCAAGCATAGCGCCGAACTTCTTGACCCCTG
>JBJEOU010000062.1:0-12651 GCA_051880875.1 Ruminococcus sp.
GGTCATTTCTGAACCATACTCTTCTTGTTGTTGATACAGAAGATGATGATGTTTCTTCTACTGTTGTAGTTGTCTCTTCAACTGTTGTTGTAGTCTCCTCAACTGTAGTAGTTGTCTCCTCTACTGTTGTAGTGGTTTCCTCAACTGTTGTAGTGGTTTCCTCTTCCGTTGAAGATGTTGGCTCTTCTGTGCTCCATACACCCGGAAGTTTTGCTTCAAAGCCTGAACCCCAACCTGTAATTGTGTAAAGTGTTCCGTCAAGGGTTAAGTCCTCTGTCTGGTTCCATGTGTTGTCCCAGTTGTTCTCAGTTGTCTCCCCGTCCATACGGCAGAACACAAGACCTGTAAATGTGTTTTTGTCAAGTTCTACTGTAAATCTGTCAGAACCCAAGTTGGTCATATCTACCCAAGATTCGCCGCCTGCACCGTCAAATGTGTAAACTGCATATCTTGAGCCTGATGAACCGATTGCAGATACATCCAGATTAACTGTTACCATATCTGCAGGTACAGAAGCTGAAGTCTCTTCACTTGAAGAAGTAGTTTCTTCTGTTGAAGATGTGGTTTCTTCGCTTGAAGAAGTAGTCTCCTCTGTGCTGGAAGTAGTTTCCTCAGTTGATGAAGTCGGATCCGGCTCGGTAGCTACCTCACCTGCAACCACACCTACCTGGCTAACACCAAGGATATACTTCTGCAACGCAGTAGCATCCTGTACATTAACTCGTCCGTCCTGGTTTACATCAGCCAAAATCATCTGGACATCAGTAAGCTGAAGAACATATGTAGCATGCTTCTGGATGCGTGTTACATCTCGGATGTTGATTTCGCCATTCATATCAACATCGCCGTAGAGTCCAATCTCCTGACCGCCAGAAGATTGCACGTCCGTGCTTGCAGCATTTGCCATTGGAACACATGAGAAAACCATTGACATAATCAGCATAAGACTGATTAAAATGCTCAAAACACGATTTCTGTTTCTGGTCATATAAAATCCTCCCTTTAAATTCAGCAAAAATCCTCATACTTATAGGAATATATTGCTATTATATTTATTATATATTATATCGTCACAATTTTCAAACAATTTATAAAAAATATATAAAAATTTAATAATTTCATAACAAATTGACGAACAAAAGGGGTATTTTTAATGTTTTATTAACAAAATCACTTAAAATAATGACAGAAATTACGAGGTATACCCCCAAATTGACCCTGATTTTAATAAACGGCAAACCTCCCCGATAACTTGACATAATAATTTCTAAATAGTAGTATTAGTAGGTAAATCTTTGATTAATTATGAGAATGGAGGCAGTACTATGGATAATAAAGCAAAGAAAATAGAAATGAAGGAACTTGTGGATTACTGTAACAACTACGGTTTTATCTTTCAGGGAAGTGAAATTTACGGCGGTTTGGCAAACACCTGGGATTACGGTCCCCTTGGTTCAAGGCTGAAAAATACAATCAAGGATGCCTGGAGATACTTTTTCATTCAGAAAAGAGATAACGCCTATGAGGTGGACGCAGACATACTTATGAACCCAAGAGTCTGGGAGGCAAGCGGTCATGTACAAAGCTTTTCTGACCCACTTCTTGACTGTAAGGAATGTAAAACCCGCCACAGAGCCGACAATTTGATTGACGACTTTGACGAAAATGCTCACGCAGACGGTATGACACAGGAGGAAATGCTCAGCTATATCAAGGAGCATCAAGTGCCTTGTCCTAACTGCGGAAAGTCAAACTTCACCGACATCCGCCAGTTTAATCTTATGTTTGCAACACAACGTGGCGTTACAAACGACAGTGCAAACACAGTTTATCTCCGTCCTGAAAACGCACAGGGTGAATATGTAAACTTCCAGAATGTTCTGAGAACAACAAGAACAAAGCTTCCTTTCTCTATCGGTCAAATCGGTAAAGCCTTTAGAAATGAAATCACACCGGGCAATTTTACATTCAGAACCATTGAGTTTGAGCAGATGGAATTCCAGACCTTCTGTAAGAACGGTGACGACGAAGCCCTTTATGATTACTTTAAGAATTACGGAATTGAGTTCTTCAAGATGCTGGGACTTCCTGAGGAAAAGCTCCGTTTCCACGACCACGAAAAGCTGGCTCATTACGCAAAATCTGCCTGCGACATTGAATATCTCTTCCCATTTGGCTGGGGCGAAATCAACGGTACTCACAACAGAACAGACTTTGACCTTACAAGACACACAGAGTACAGCGGTAAAAAGCAGGAATACTGTGACCAGACAACAGGTGAAAAGTTTATTCCTTACATTGTTGAATCTACATACGGTCTTGACAGAATCACTCTTGCTGTTTTGTTTGAGGCATACAGAATTGAAGAGCTTGAAAACGGCGACACCAGAGAGCTTTTAAAGATTTCTCCGGCACTTGCACCAATCAAGCTGAACATCTGTCCAATCAAGAAGAAGTTCCACAGCGAAAAAGCTAAGGAAATCCTTGCAATGTGCAAAAAGCACTTTATGACAAGCTACGACGAGTCCGGTTCTATCGGCAAAAGATACAGAAGAGCCGACGCTATCGGTACTCCTTGGCAGATAAGCGTTGACGAAAAGACTGTTGAAAATGACATTGTAACCCTCCGTGACAGAGATACAATGGAACAGATTGAAATTAAGGTTGAAGAGCTTATCCCTTATATTGAAGAGAGAATTAAGTTTGAAGACTGATAAAAACTACAAATAAGGCAAAAATTAAACTCGAAATTCAGGTTATGGATGGTTAACCGGATTTCGAGTTTTTTATTTTTACTGATTTATTTAAGAAAACTTACTTCACCTCTGTTACCGGCGGCTCAAAGTTTTCTATTGCATTGACAAGCTTTGGGTGCCTTATAACAAAGTGAATTTTAGGTGCTTTTTCTTTGGTGACGATTGCCCATTTTCCCGATTTTACAAGGATTTCAATATTATTGAAGGTATCTGTTGCTTTATTTTGCACAAAATCAGCCTTTTCTGCACCCTCAAGTTCCTTTTCAAGAAAGCTAATAAATTCTTTCTCTTTATCTCGTGTGTAAATTTCCATCAGGGGAGTTGCCTTTTTTAAAATATTATTTGACTGCTTTTGATAATATGCAACTTCCTCCTTGATTTTAGTAAGGTAATATTTGCCGTCACCGTGTTTTCCTTCAACACATTCACCGCTGAGTGCAACAGTCCCCGAGGTATAATTTATGTGCCTGAAAATTCCTTTTTCATCTCTTTTTATGTAATAGGGTGAAACCTGTCCTGTCATATAAATGGGAATCCATGACTCAAGCCCAAGCATAAGTTCATCCCAAGGTCTGTCAAGATTATGAATTATATTAAGATGCACTCCCTTTTTCAACAGTACTGCTATTGACATCATCCATTTTTTATTGAAATCCATATCCTCCGCCATATCAGCCATAGGCATTTCGCTGTGCATAAATATATCTGCCTTTGATTTTGAAAGAATTGCCGACCTGAAAAAATGCAGCTCACCCTTACGCATATTTTTGATGCCGTAATAGTTTTTACTGCTTGGGAAACTAACCGGAAGTGTTGGTACTTTAATGTTATTGAACCTAATCTTCTCGATAAATTCGTCCAGGTTAAAAGCATTCAGCTTGCTCAAAAAGCCGGAAATATAATTTGGTCGTTCTTCCTTGTTGTTACAGAGCCAATTTTTAATCAAGAGTTGTGTATCGTCACCCTCTCCCACAAGGTTTTTAATTATCTGTACCTGCTCCGACTTGTGATAATGTCTTACGATGTATCCCGATATTTTTTCTGCAAATTCAGATGGGTTAGTAATATTTCTTTGACCTGACCTTATTCTTGAAAGGTAGGAGGGGTCGTAGTTAATCGCTTTAGCAAGCTCGTTGGCGTTAATCTCCAGCAAAGACATAATGGCATTAAGATTATTAACCAAGTCCTCGCTGTTAATTCCGTTACTATCCAATGAAAGCTCTAACTCAGAAACCGCCTGATTTTTTGTAATCGATATATCCTTTTCCTTTGCAAGTTTTACAATTCCCTCTGCCAATCTGTCTATATTATCACTTACAGGAGTTCTTTGTCCGTTTTTATATCTGCTGATAACCGTCTGGGAGAGTCCGCTTGCTTCTGCAAGTTCTTTCGCAGAACAATTAAGTTTTATCATAAATTCATTTATTTTTTCATCAAATTTCATTAATGATTCGCCTCTTTACACGATTATTCTATTTACATTAAACAATTAAATTGCCAATTTGTCAATGCCTGATTTGGTAAGTGCGTTTACATTTACTAAGAAAATATATATGATAAAATTATTAAATAGTAAAGGAGAATTTCTATGAAAAAACTGTTGGCAATCGTATTAATAACCCTTATGGTATTAAGTTTTCCTATGACGGTATTTGCTGCTAACGGACCAATGGGCGGTATCACCATAAGTGAGGACGAAAAACCTATATATTTAGCCTTTATTACCTTAACCGAACCCAATGATAAAGGAGAGTATTATGACGAATATGGTGCTCCCGTGGGTAGGAGTGTCTGTATTTTTGATGGAGAAAATTCATATGACAACGCTGCCGGTGCAACATATGACATAAAAACAAATACTCTTACTTTGGACAACATAAAAACAGCACCTGTGATTGTCACAAATGTTATGGGTGACGACTTTAAAATCAAGGTAGTGGGCGACTGTTCCGTTGGACAGATTATTGTTTGGGGTGACCACTACGGCGGTAGCCTTACTATTGAGGGCAATGGTACTCTTACTGTGAACGAAAATAAAACCTTTGACAATGCCATTGTACTTCGCACAGAAAATACAAATTCGTCTTTGAACTTCGGTGCAAAAGTAAATGTTAACCTATATGCACAAAGTGATGTTGCACTTATCACTGAAACTCCAATCGACAATCCATCAACCGCATTTACTTTTGGTAATGGGCAAACGGCAAACTTATCACAAAAAGAACCATATGTCAGGTTTTCAACAGAGCGGATAAACGGACTTAAATTAAACAATGCCGAACATGAATACTACGGCGGACAAAAGGCGGTTTGTGCTTCCGACCCTGACGGAATATATGCAGTAACCACAGGCTATAAGGGGGATAGCTATAGCGATACTTATTATTGGATAAATAGATACGATTATGTTGCTCCCTTTGACGCTTATATTAAGGATTACGATTTCGGCGAATTCGGTAGTATTGAGATGACAGAGGATGAGTTCAATAGCCAGACAGAATACTCAATTTTACTTACTCAGACAGACGAACCGGATGAGGTTAATTATTATGAAAACCTCGAAACAGACGACTGGTACTACTCAGTGAATAAATTATCAAAAGCCTCCGACCCTGACGGTGTTTACGGATATAACACATATACAAAAACAGACAGCGACGGAAATATCCTTGAAGAAGGAGTATGTATTAAGCGTTTCATTTTAGCTGAGGGGACAGATAAATATATTATTGACGACAGTTTTGAGGAAGTAAGCCTTACATATGAGGAATTTGAAAAATCCGATTACTCAATAGTATATGCAAAGAGAGCCGAAGAACTAAAATGGTACGGTGACTTAAGCAGTAACACATATGATGTATATAAGGACGCAAATTCAAATAAATATGCAGTAGATTATAATGATACTGTATATGACTATGTAGGAAAAGATGTTGTAAATGTTGGCGGTGAGGATTTTTACTGCATAGAAGAAAACAGCACGGTGTCAATTGAAAGTCTGGAAAGCTCCCTATTGTCCGAAACTATTGACGGACTTTACAACTACAAAATAATGGGTACGGAATTTATTTACAAGGGCAACGGAAGCACCTCTGACGTTGTGGACACTCCTATTGATAAAGCAGTAATTTCCGGTATTGTCAAAAAGACCTACACCGGCAAACCGATAACACAAAATATTTCGGTTAAGCTTGGCGACAAAACTCTTAAAAACGGAACGGATTACACTGTTTCATATAAGAACAACATAAATGCAGGTACTGCAACAATTACCGTAATCGGAATAGGCAACTATTCGGGAACAGTTAGTAAAACCTTTAAAATTGACGCTAAGAAAATCACTCCAACAGTAACTCTTTCTAAATCCACTTTTACTTACAACGGCAAAGTTCAAAAGCCTACTGTAACAGTAAAATACGGCACCAAAAAACTGCCTGCATCCGCATACAGTGTAAAATTTTCAACGGGATGCAAAAATGTGGGCACGTATACTGTAAGGGTAACTCTCAAGGGCAATTATTCCGGTTCAAAGTCGGTAAGCTATGTTATCAATCCAAAAAATACAACTCTTTCAAAGGTAACCGGAGGCAAAAAGCAGTTTAAGGCAGTTTGGAAGAAGTACACAACACAGACAACCGGTTATCAAATCCAATACTCAACTGACAAAAACTTTAAGAAAAATACCAAGATAGTAACCGTAAAAAAGAACAGCACAACCTCAGCAACAGTGAATAAACTTAGTGCTAATATGAAATATTGTGTAAGAATAAGAACATACAAAACTGTCAGCGGTAAGAATTACTATTCGTCTTGGTCTGATTTGAAAGCAGTTACCACCAAAAAGTGAGGGGATACTATTTCTCTAATCTATAAATAAAATATTATATTCAAATCCAGTAAGGAAAAATCGGGTGTGATTATTCACACCCGATTTTGTTATCTTATAATATTTTAGTAATCCAGATTTTCCAGCCACTCTCTTACATCGGATTCAGAAACGTCTGATGAAAATCTTTCTCCCTCAAGCCAGTTGCCTGTTCCGGCTGTTTTGTCAAGCAGTTCTCCGCTTTCCCCCAAGCCGGAGCTTGCAGATGTGCAGAACGGAATAACTGTCTTTCCTGTGAAATCATTTGTTTCTACAAATTCATCAACAGGCCAGGCGGCAATTCCCCACCATATCGGATAACCGATAAAAACAGTATCGTATTCATCAAAATTTTCCGGTGTCGCAGACTCTAAAGGCACATCCCTCTTGTCGGGATTGTCGTGTTCATAAACCACCCGACTGTCTTCATCCGTCCAATCTAAATCCTCATCGCTGTAAGGTTCCTTTGGAACAAGCTCAAACAAATCCCCTTCTGTTGCCGAAGCAATATATTGGGCGACATTCTTTGTGTTTCCTGTTGCAGAAAAGTAAACTACCAAGGTTTTTCCGCTGTCTGCCTTATTGGATTTTGGGGATGATGTACTTTCTGTTTTCTGATTGCCACAGGCGGCAAGGGAAAATATCAGCAAAAAGCTGAGGACAAATCCCATCCACTTTTTCATTGTATTCACTCCTTATCTGAAGTATTAATGTATTGATTTTCCCATTTCATAGGCTTTTTTCATTGCTGGGGAATTTAAAATTTCTCCCTTTTCATATACTCCTGTGCCGAAGATTGCACCCTTCTCTTTTGCTCCGGTTACACAGTCGGCATATCCACGAAAACATGCAAGGGTGGTTTCCATTGATTCCTTTTCACTATCGGCGGCAGTCATAATGTAGTAGAAATCCTTATTCTTAACCTCTGTCCATCTGGCCACAGTTCTGTCAATAAGAGCCTTGAGCTGTGCGTCAATAGAATAGAAATACACCGGACTTGCCAGCACAAGCACATCGCAGGCGATTATTTTCTCCAGTATTTCAGCCATATCATCCTTTATGACGCATTTTCCACCGCTCTCCCTGCAATAGTAACAGCCACGGCAATAACCGATATTCTTTTCTGCAACACGGATTTTCTCCACCCTGTTGCCCGATTCCTCTGCACCTTTCATAAACTCATTACAAAGTATGTCGGAGTTTCCGTCTTTTCTTGGACTTCCCGACAAAATCAAAACATTTTTACTCATATCAACAACCCTCTCTACCAATTTTTCTTTTCTTTTGAACAGTCCTGCTGTTTTTTTCGTTCTTCAACCATCTTTACAAACCATTCCACTATATTTGGGTCGTAGTGGGAGAAGAAAGAGCTTTCTTTTTTGTCAAGTGAAGATATAGCGTTCATATCCTCGTCATCAAGGCTAAAATTGAATACATCAAAATTCTCTTTCATCCTCTCAATGTGGGTGGATTTTGGTATAGCCACAATTCCACGCTGTAGGTGCCAGCGTAGAATTATCTGTGCAGTGGTTTTGCCGTGTTTCTCCGCAATTTTCTTCAGTTCAGGCAGTTCAAACATTCCCCCTCTGCCCTCTCCAAAGGGCGCCCAAGCCTCAACGCTGATTCCGTATTTTTCGTTCCACTCTTTTGCCTCAATCTGCTGATTGTGGGGGTGTATCTCCACTTGGTTTATCATTGGTGTAATTTTTGCAAAGGAGGCTATGTCAATCATACGGTCGGGGTAGAAATTTGAGATACCGATTGCACGAATCCTGCCCTCTTCATAAAACTCCTCCAAGGCTCTCCACGCTCCGTAATAATCCCCGAAAGGCTGATGCAAAAGCAGTAAATCCAGATAATCCGTCTTTAGCTTTTTCATAGAAATTTCAACGGACTTTTTACATTCCTCATAGCCGTAATGTTCAATCCACACCTTTGTGGTAAGGAAAATTTCATCACGGGGAATACCTGATTTTGCAATGGCATTGCCCACTTCTTCCTCGTTGAAATAGCTTTGGGCTGTGTCAATTAAACGATAACCAACTGATAATGCGTCAAGGACACACCTCTCGCATTCATCCTTCGTCACCTGATACACACCATAGCCCAACATAGGCATTTTTACTCCGTTTGATAAAGTTACATATTCCATAAAAACAACTCCTTTTTACATCACTTTAATTTTAAGTATTCATCATCGTCAACAGGCTCGCACCACTCATTCTTTCCCTCCACAGCAGGAACCTCTAATGCAAGGTGAGAAAACCAGCTGTCCTTTGAGGCACCGTGCCAATGCTTTACTCCGGAAGGAATATTTACAACATCTCCCGGGTGAAGCTCCCTTGCCGGTTTTCCCCACTCCTGATAATATCCCCGTCCTTCGGTTACAATTAGGATTTGTCCTCCACCGGATTTTGCGTGGTGTATATGCCAGTTGTTACGGCATCCCGGTTCAAAGGTCACATTAAAAATTGCAATCTGCTCCTTTGACAAAACGCTCAGATAGCTTTGACCCGAAAAAAATTGTGCATACTCATCATTTGGTTCACCCATAGGAAATATTTTGTCCTTCATATTATCCTCCTTGACTAAATATAAAAATATATGTATTATTAAACTACATTTATATTATACAAGTTAAAGTTAACTTTAAGTCAAGAGTATTTGAATATTTTTATTGGAGGTTTTTATGCTATACACCATAGGCGAAATGGCAAAGCGACTTGGGGTGCCCACTTCTACCCTCAGATATTATGATAAAGAGGGGTTACTCCCATTTGTTGAAAGGTCAAACGGCGGTATCAGGATGTTTAAGGACTACGACTTTGAGTGGCTACAGATTATAGGTTGCCTTAAAAAGACGGGAATGTCCCTCAGCGATATTAAGCACTTTATTGAAATGGCAATGGAGGGTGACGACACCATTGATGAGCGACTTGCCCTTATTATCCGGCAAAAGCACTCTGTACAAAAGCAAATTGACGAACTCAATAAAACACTCAATATACTTGAATTTAAGGAATGGTACTACAAAACCGCCAAGGAAGCAGGGACAACCGATGTGCCTATGAATATGCCCTTGGAAGAACTGCCTGAAAAATTCCGCTGTGTACGCAAGGAACTTCGTGGCGAATAGTTTATTTCTTTTCAGCTAAAACAGACAAAGCAAAAACACCTGCTCTTTTGAGCAGGTGTTTTGTTCATCAAAAAGTTATTTTACTGCAATCATTTTACTTTTGCACCTTAACTGTACAGGTTGCACTCTTCTTGGAGCCGTCTGTAGATGTAAAGGTGATGGTGGTTTTACCCTTCTTTTTAGCAGTAATTTTCACAGTTTTGCCTGATGCAATTTTTGTTGCAGAAGCCTTTGCAATCTTGGTGTTCTTAACCTGTACTGAAAGTGTCTTAACATTTGCGTCGCTTGGGTATGCAGTGGCTTTTACAGTTGCAGTCTTGCCCTTTTTCTTCAAAGTAACAGTCTTTCGGCTGACAGTAACTTTCGTTACCTTCTGCTTAACGGTAATTACGCACTTTGCGCTCTTCTTAGAACCGTCTGCTGAGGTTGCTGTTACTGTGCAGGTGCCTTTCTTTTTGGCAACTACCTTACCGGTTTGGGAAACAGTTGCCACACCGGTGTTAGAGGACTTCCAAGTCACTTTTTTATTAGAAGCGTTGGCAGGAGCAACAGTAGCCTTAAGGGTTGTTGAAGCTCCTGTGTAGAGTGTCTTTGCAGTTGCATTGAGCTTTACGCTTGTAACATACTGCTTAACTGTAACAGTACACTGGGCAGATACACCGTCTGCTGTTGCTGTGATTACGGCAGTTCCGCTCTTGACACCCTTTACAACACCGTTTTCGTCAACAGTTGCAACGGAATTGTCGCTTGATGACCATGTAACAAGTGGTGCTGTTGCATTCTCAGGTGTAACAGTTGCAGAAAGATTAACAGTTTTGCCTGTATATACACTTGCAGTTGTATTTGAAAGTGTAACACCCTCTACCCTAACAACTTCACCTGTTCCGGCAACCTCGCAAAGGATTGTGCCGTTTGCACCGCTGTTAAAGGTTACCTTTCCGTTATATACCATAGCGGTTGTATTGTCATAGGTATTTTTAAGTATTGTTCCGTCAGGAAAATCTGCGGTGTTAACAGTGATAGTAACATTCTTATCAGCGTCAGCGCCAATGCAGGCTACAACCTTATCCTTGATACCGTTTTTGTCGTAATATCTTTCAAAAGCGGCACCGGATGTGGATGCAAGTGTTTTGTGTGAGCCTGCCCCAACAGAAATGTGGTTGTTTCTGAATGTTCCAACCTTCTGCCAATGGGTGAGAATTTCGTTGTCAATGGAATCCCAGTTCATAAAGGAACGAACATCGTGATTACCTGATGTGACAATTGAATTTATGGCTGAAATCTCGTGCTTAAAGTACTTCCTGCCTGTTTCATCACCGTAGAAAATTTGAATTCCGCCGGGGAGAAGCTGAAGTGCAGAACCCTGATAGATAAGCTTTTCTGCTGAATAGCTGTCAGTTGACTTATCTCTTCCGCAAAGCTTAGTATCGTGGGAGGAAATATAGGTAAGCACATTGTAGTTGTCGGCAGTATTGATATTTTCTGCATATTTCTCGTATGTTTCGTTGATTGTTGATACAGCAGAAACACCGCCGCCGCCGGAAAATGCAAAGTTGATTGTGGAGTCAAACTTGCCCTCTGTGAAGTATGCGTCGTTTGCGTTTGAAAGACCCTTTCCGTAAACCTCTCCGGTCATCCAGAAGTCCTCGTCCCAGTCTGCGCCGGCCTTTGTCGGGTTGTTTTCTCTCCATGTGTTGAGAGCATCAACACAGGTATCCTTAAGGGCTGCCCAGGAATCCTTTTCTACATGCTTAGCGGTATCGCATCTGAAACCGTCAATACCGTACTCCTCAACATAACTGCTGAGCCAATAGCAAAGATAATTCCTGACTCTCTTAGTATTTCCTGTTGATGTAAACCACTCATTGAGGTCGTTCATCTTTGTTTCATATGTACCCTCAGCCTTCCACTTGTTCTGCAGGAAGGTAGGAACTTCAACCTCATCTTCACTTTCTGTTCTGAAATCAGGAAGCTCTCCGCCGGCTGTATTAAGTAAATCACCTGAGCCAAAACCAGGGTAACCGGAAATACCGGCTCTCATCCAGGAGCCACCCCACCATGTACCCCAGAGCTTTGTCAGCTCTTCGGTTTGATTTGCATCAGAATAGGCAATGTAGGTATGATATGTGTTGTTGTCACCTGCAAAGGAATAGTAGTTAGTATCCCAGCCTTCCTTTAGCATACCGAAACCAAACTTGTTCATATCATACATTGTGTTGTAGCCGGGGTGGTTCATAACTATATCAAGAACAACACGCAGACCGTTTTCGTGGGCTGTGTCAACCATAGTTTTGAATTCCTCAGGAGTTCCGAAGTTCTGGTCAATTTCTGAATAATCTCCGGCATAGTATCCGTGATATGAATAGTGAGGGAAGGAGCTTTTACCGTTACCGGCGCAGGAATAACCCTGAATCTGCTCGTAAGGTGCAGAAATCCAAAGGGCATTTACCCCTAAATCGTTAAAATATCCCTCTTTAATCTTCTGTGTAATACCCACAAAGTCACCGCCCTGGAAGGATGCAGCGTCACTTTTCATATCAGTTGTGACTGTTCCGTCCTGTTCCAGACCACGGTCGTAGCTGTGGTCGTTGCTGGTATTTCCATTGTTAAAACGGTCTGTAAGCAAAAAGTAAACCGAGGCATTGTCCCAGCTAAAATCGTCGGCATTAACCGAAGTTGTAAATGAACTGTCTGCAACAGGGGTTTTGTCTGCCTGTGAGGCAGAAACAGCAGGAGCAATAGTCATTGCGCTTGCAACCACTGCCGAAGACATTATCAAAGATAATATTTTCTTCATATTTTTACCTCCTATCTTTACAAAGATTATAACACAAACTGGTTTTTACTACAATAAAATTAACACCCAAAAATTTGGGTGTTAATTTGTATGATAT
>JBJEOU010000063.1:0-2828 GCA_051880875.1 Ruminococcus sp.
AACGCAAACCCAACCTCCACAAAGGCATCTATCGACACAATTATGAACTTTAAGAATCCCCGAAAGGTGTGTATCCTTGGGGATATGAAGGAGCTTGGCAAGGAGGAAATTGCCCTACATAAAGAGGTGGGCAGTCACGCCGAAAAGTGTGGTGTAGATATTCTGTTGACAGTGGGCGACCTTGCAAGGGAAATGCAGTCACAGCTAAAAAGCACAAAGGGTTATCATTTTGAAAGCAACCAGGATCTTATCTCCAATCTGCCGAAAATTCTTGAAAAAGGTGACGCTGTGCTTGTAAAAGCAAGCCACTCAATGCACTTTGAAGAGATTGTTAAAGCTGTTACAGGGTAAATTAAAAATGGAAAATTGAAAATTTCTTTCCTTTTATTGATAGATCAGCACATATGACATAAACCTGTCATTCTGAGGACACCCCCACTCTGTCATTCTGAGGGAGCAAAGCGAGCGAAGAATCTGAAAGGATAGCAGTAGTGCCTTAGCCGACATTAACAGGTTAGATGAAAATATGATTTCTCTAACAAAATTAGTGGTAGAGGAAGGGGATTCCTCGACAAGCTCGGAATGACAGTGTGGTGCCGGGAATGACATAGTGGATGTTGTCAAAATCAATAAATAAAAAAAGCCGAAGCTGTCGCAAAACTGCGATAACTTCGGCTTTTCATTATACTATCTCTAAAAATCACAGAATGTCTATATACTCTCCATTTAAAGCCTTGTTCATACTTCTTACGGCGCAGAACTTACCGCACATTGAACAGGTGTCCTCATGTTCAGGTGCTCGGCTGTCACGGATTGACTTTGCAGTTTCCGGGTCAATGGAGCATTCCCACTGCTTTTCCCAGTCAAAGGTACGCCTTGCATCTGCCATTTCGTCGTCAATATCCCTTGCGTGGGGAATTTTCTTTGCTATATCCGCAGCGTGGGCGGCAATTCGTGATGCGATAATACCCTGTTTTACATCTTCTACATTAGGAAGTGCCAAATGCTCCGCAGGTGTTACATAGCACAGGAAAGCTGCCCCCGACATCGCCGCAATAGCACCGCCGATTGCAGAGGTTATGTGGTCATATCCCGGTGCAATATCTGTTACAATAGGACCAAGCACATAGAAAGGAGCTCCCATACAAATTGTCTGCTGAATTTTCATATTGGCTTCAATCTGATCCATTGGCATATGACCCGGACCCTCAACCATTACCTGTACATCCTTTGCCCATGCTCTCTTTGTAAGCTCACCAAGGCGAACAAGCTCTTCAATCTGGCACACATCGCTTCCGTCGGCAAGGCAACCGGGACGACAGGCGTCACCCAAGGAGATTGTTACATCATACTCACGGCAGATATCAAGAATTTCGTCAAAATATTCATAGAAAGGGTTTTCTTCACCTGTCATACTCATCCATGCAAAAACAAGTGAACCTCCTCGGGAAACGATATTCATCTTCCTCTTGTGCTTTTTGATTTGCTCAATGGTCTTTCTGGTAATTCCGCAATGCAGGGTAACAAAATCCACACCGTCCTCTGCGTGAAGGCGAACAACATCAATAAAGTCCTTTGCAGTAAGGGTAGCTAAGTCCCTTTGATAGTGAATAACGCTGTCATATACAGGCACTGTACCTATCATTGCAGGACATTCAGCAGTCAGCTTCTGACGGAAAGGCTGGGTGTTGCCGTGGGAGGACAAGTCCATAATGGCCTCTGCTCCCATATCCACAGCCGCCATTACCTTTTTCATTTCAATGTCATAGTCCTTGCAGTCACGGGAAACACCAAGGTTAACATTGATTTTTGTCCTTAGCATAGAGCCAACACCGTTGGGGTCAATGCAGGTGTGCTTTTTATTGGCGCAGATTGCAACCTGTCCTTTGGCTACAAGCTCCCTGATTTCCTCCTCTGTGCGGTACTCCTTTTTGGCTACTGCTTTCATTTCCGGTGTGATGATGCCCTTTCTTGCGGCATCCATTTGTGTTGTGTAGTTTCTCATTGTAAAATTCCTTTCAAACAGATATTTATAATTCCTTTGCAAATTGTGAGTTTATGTCAAAAGCGTGGTTCATAGGACCACTTCCCTTGCCAAGGTCAAGCATTGCCCCTAAAGCGCCGGAAATATATTCCTTTGCCCTTGCGACAGAGTCATAAAGGCTGAATCCCTTTGCAAGGTTTGAGGCTATGGCGCTTGATAGAGTACAACCTGTGCCGTGGGTGTTGGGGTTATTTATTCGCTCACCCTCAAACCACTTTTCTTTTCCATCGTCATACAGCAAATCTGTAGCATCGTTTATGCTGTGTCCTCCTTTCAAGAGGACAGCACAGCCGTAGGTGTCGCCTATCAGCCTTGCTGACTTCTGCATATCCTCCCGGGTTTTCACCGTAATTCCCGAAAGCACCTCCGCTTCGGGAATATTTGGCGTTATGAGAGATGCAATGGGCAACAGCTCTTTTTCAAGTGTAGCCACTGCATCCGTCTTAATGAGTGCTGAACCGCTTGTTGCCACCATAACCGGGTCAACCACTATATTTTTTGCTTTGTAGTAGGTTAGCCTTTCGGCAATTACCTTGATTAATTCTGCCGAGGATACCATGCCAATTTTCACCGAATCGGGATAAATATCCTCAAACACAGCATCAATCTGTTCCCTTAAAAAATCAGGGGTTGAATCCTGAATTGCCCTGACGCCGGTAGTGTTCTGAGCAGTTAATGCGGTGATTGCACTCATGGCATAAACACCGTTCATTGTCATTGTTTTAATGTCTGCTTGAATTCCGGCGCCTCCACAGGAATCACTTCCTGCGATTGTTAATGCTGT
>JBJEOU010000064.1:0-2810 GCA_051880875.1 Ruminococcus sp.
TACTTTACAAAAGAGCCAAGCAAGATGAACTTTGACACCACCTACGACAGAAGTCACGACCCCTTTGACATAGCCAAGGGCTACATCTCCGCTGTGGGCAGAGGAAAGGCAAAGCTGCCCCCTCCAAAGGAGGCTTTTTCGGGGATTGTCAGCAGAAAGATTGTTTCTGTTTCCTCCAAGATTATTACTGTTATGCGAAAGCTGTACAAGGGCAACACCGTAAGGTACAGCACCCTGTTTGAAGCCGCCAACGGAAAAAGCGACCTTGTAGCCACATTCCTTGCTGTGCTGGAGCTTGTAAAGGGCAAGCGTGTAAGGATTGAGGGCGACGGTGACAATGCAGAAGTGAGAATGATTTAATTCTTTTGAGGAATATTATATGAACAATGAAGAAATGAAAAGAGCTGTTGAGGCAATACTTTTTGCCGCAGGGGAATCTGTGGAAATTTCAAGGATTGCCCAGGCTTTGGAACTGACACAAAAAAATGCCGAAAAACTTCTTGAAGAGGTTAAGGAGGAGTTTAACTCCCAGAATCACGGCTTTAAAATAATGCGTTACAAGGACAGCTACCAGTTTGTAACCCACAAGGAGTATGAGGAGCAAGTACGCAGGGTGATGGACTTAAACCGGAAAAAGCCACTTTCACAGGCGGCTATGGAGGTGCTTGCAGTAATCGCCTACAATCAGCCTGTCACCAAGGCATTTGTGGAGCAAATCCGTGGTGTTGACTGCTCCGGAGTTATCGGCTCTCTCACCGTAAAAGGACTGATTGAGGAAAGGGGCAGACTTGAACTCCCCGGCAGACCTCTCCTTTACGGCACAACAGAGAATTTCCTGAGGTGCTTTAACATAAGCTCCATTGAAGAGTTACCACCAATTCCACAGTCCGATAAAGAGGACAAAGGTGAAGGAACTTCTGATGAATCCGAAGTAGAAAATTCAGAGGAAAAAAGCGGTGAAAATGAAAGCTCAGGAGATGTTGTAACAGGCACTCCTGAGGAGATTATTGAAATGGCTGTTGAGGAATAATAATGATTGTACTCGCCATAATACTATTGATATTTTTTCTCCTTTTTCTCCTTTCCCTCTGCAAGGTGAAGGTGACGGCAAGATATGAGGATAACCCCCTTGTTATCTTTAAATTCCTTTTCCTGAAAGTAAAGCTTCCGTCAGAAAAAAAGGCTAAGAAGAAAAAGTCAAAGAAGAAAAAATCCTCTCCCAAAAAGAAAAAGACGGATAAAAAACAAGAAATAGAAAAAAAGAAGTCTAAAAGTCCTATGAAACAGCTTTGGGATAAAAAGGGACTTTCGGGACTTATTGATATTTTGAAAGAACTTTTGGGTCTTTCCAAGGGTGTACTAAGTGGATTTTTCAACCGACTTATAATACACAATGTTGAAGTGAAAATTACTGTCAGCGGTGAAAATGCATTTGATACCGCAATGGTCTACGGAACTGCCTGTGCTGTGGTTTATCCCGTTATGGGCAGGCTTTACAACTCCCTGAATATAGAGGACTACACCGTTGATGTGCAGTCTGATTTCAGGGAGGACAGCAAAACCACAGTATATGCCTATGCCTTTGGTACAATCAGATTAATACACATTATCATAATCGCATTAAAGGCTCTGTTCAGAGCGTTAAAAACATATTTTAAAATGAAATTTTAATAAGGAGAATTACTATGAGTGAACATCCTATTGAAAGCCTGATGGGCGTAACAATGCAGAAAATAAAGGAAATGGTGGATGTTAACACCATTATCGGCGACCCCATTACAACTCCTGACGGAACTGTAATTGTGCCTGTTTCCAAGGTGAGCTACGGCTTTGCCAGCGGCGGCTCGGACTTTCCTTCAAAAAAGGACGGAAAGAACTGCTTTGGCGGTGGTTCCGGTGCAGGAATTACCATCAACCCTGTTGGTTTCCTCACAGTAACCAGGGGTGAGGTTAAGATGATTGGCGTTGGGGAAACTGACGGAACTCTTGACAAGGCTATTGCAATGGTGCCGGATGTTTTTGACAAGCTGAGCGGTATCTTTAAGAAGGACAAAAAGGACAAGAAGAACAAAACAGACAAAACTCCTGAAATTACTGTTGACGACAGCGAGGCAGAGGAATAATTGTCAATAAATCCCTGTGAATAAAGATTTTTTCATATCATAACCTTTTATGAGGTGATTTTATGAAAAAATTTGTTGCGGTGATTTTTTGCTGTTTTCTTATCTTTTCTGTATCTGCAACTGACGCCTTTGCCCAAGAGGTTACCACCTCGGCAGGGGCATCTGTTCTTGTGTGTGCCGACAACGGCAAGGTGCTTTACAGCCACAATATGAACACAAGGATGAAGATGGCGTCCACCACAAAGCTGATGACCGCCCTTTTAACCCTTGAAAGTGCAGAGAAGGACAATCGTGTTGTAACCTTTAAGGAGTCTATGATTGAAAAGGGCAGTTCAATGTATCTTAAGGTGGGGGAAAAGCTCCGCCTTGAGGACTTGTGCGTGGGTATGCTGTTGCCCTCAGGCAACGACGCCGCCACCTGTGCCGCTGTTTCCATTGCAGGAAGTAAGGAAAAGTTTGCAAAGCTGATGAACAAAAGGGCGAAACAGATTGGTATGAAAAACACCAACTTTGTAACCCCTTCGGGACTTGATGACGATAACCATTACAGCACAGCCTATGATATGGCCTTGCTGATGCAGGAGTGTCTGAAAAACAAAAAGTTCTGCGAAATCAGCGGTAGTGTTTCTAAGACCGTCAGCTTTGTAAGTCCACAGGACAAAGCGGTTACATATCAGAATCACAACA
>JBJEOU010000065.1:0-2798 GCA_051880875.1 Ruminococcus sp.
TCGTTTACGATTCTGTTGGATACTCTTGCAAGGACATCGTATGGTATTCTTGCAAAGTCTGCTGTCATAAAGTCGTCTGTTGTAACAGCTCGTATGGCAATCAGGTGGTCATATGTTCTATGGTCACCCATAACCCCTACTGTTCTTACATTCGGAAGAACACAGAAGAACTGGCTTAATTCATTGGAAATTCCACTCTTCTTGATTTCATCACGGAATACATAGTCCGCTTCCTGCAAAACTTTAATCTTTTCTTCCGTAATTTCGCCGATAATTCTAACACCAAGTCCCGGACCCGGGAATGGCTGTCTCCAGACAAGCTCCTTTGGAATACCTAACTTTTCACCAACAACACGAACCTCATCCTTAAACAGTTCGTTAAGAGGTTCTATAACGCCGTCAAACTTGATGTCATCAGGCATTTTAACCTTGTTGTGATGTGTTTTTATGGTATCGGCATTGCCCTTTCCACTTTCGATACAGTCGGGGTAAATTGTACCTTGAGCAAAGAATCCGCCCTCGGCCTCTTCTTTAATCTTAGCCCAAAATACCTTGTAAAATTCACTTCCAATTATTTTACGCTTTTCTTCAGGGTCAACAATGCCCTTTAGCTTTGAAATAAACTCTTCTCCGCAGTTTACACGGACAAATTTCATATCAAACAGCTTTGTAAAGGTTTCTTCTACAAAGTCACCCTCGTTTTTACGCATAAGACCTTGGTCAACGAACACGCAAGTCAGCTGATTACCTACTGCTTTACTGAGGAGTGCGGCTGCAACGGAGCTGTCAACTCCGCCTGAAAGACCTAAAACAACCTTTTTGTCACCGATAATTTCTCTCAGACTCTTTACTGTGTCCTCAATAAAGCTATCCATCTGCCACTCGCCTGTGCAATGGCATACATCATAGAGGAAGTTTTTAAGGATAGTCTTACCGTATTCAGAATGAGTAACTTCCGGATGGAACTGTACCGCATAGATATTTTTATCAACATTTTCCATGGCTGCACAGGGGCAGTCCTCAGAAAAGGCTGTAACTTCAAAGCCCTTTGGTGCTTCGCTGATATAATCAGTATGGCTCATCCAGACAATATTTTCTTTTGGAACATCCTTAAAAAGCTTACTTTCAGACTTCTTTACATTGATTTTAATTTTGCCGTATTCGCTTTTTTCGGCATTTTCAACCTTACCGTCACACATATATGTGATTAGCTGACAGCCGTAGCAAATTCCAAGAACAGGAATACCAAGGTCAAGAATTTCCTTGCTATAATGAGGTGAACTCATATCATAAACAGAGTTAGGTCCGCCGGTAAATATGATTCCCTTGTAATTTTCCTTTTTAATTTCCTCAATATCTACGGTGTATTGCTTAATCTCTGCATATACATTATGATCACGAACACGCCTTGCTATTAACTGATTGTATTGTCCGCCAAAGTCAAGGACAAGTATTTTTTCATTAATATTGACCATTTTTCACCTCGAAAATTTATCTGTAAATAATATCATCTCTTGCAGGACCGTTAGACACGATTGTAATAGGCACACCTATCTCCTTTTCTGCAAATTCAATATATTTACGGCAGTTTTCAGGAAGATCCTCATACTTCTTGATTCCGCCAATGTCACATTTCCAGCCCTTTAGCTTTTTGAGGACAGGCTTGCATCTCTTAAGCTTAGTAGTAGATGGGAAGTAGTCGATAACCTCACCGTCAAGCTCATAGGCAACACAAACAGGGATTTCATCTAAATATCCGAGAACATCAAGAACGGTAAATGCAACCTGTGTAGCTCCCTGAACACGACAGCCATAACGAGTTGCAACAAGGTCGAGCCAACCCATTCTTCTTGGTCTGCCTGTTGTTGCACCAAATTCACCGCCGTCTCCCCCTCTTTTACGGAGTTCGTCAGCCTCGTCACCAAAGATTTCTGAAACAAATTCACCTGCGCCAACAGCACTTGAATAAGCCTTAACTACTGTGACGATGTCTTTTATTTCATATGGTGGAATACCGCCTGCACCAACTGCACCGTAACCTGCAATAGTGTTGCTTGAGGTAACCATCGGATAAATGCCGAAGTCGGTATCTTTAAGGGAACCAAGCTGACCCTCAAGGAGAATATTTTTACCCTCTTTGCAAGCGTCGTGAAGGAATGTAAATGTATCTGCAACATATGGAGCAAGTGCATCTCTGTATTCCATAAGTTTATCAAAAATTTCTTCAACAGTAATAGGCTCTTTGTTGTAAAGATTTTTAAGTGTTGCGTTCTTCACTTCAAGAGTTCTTGCAATCTTTTCCTTTAAATATTCGGTATCATCGTAAAGCTCATTTATCTGGAAACCGATTTTGCTGTATTTATCTGAGTAGAAAGGAGCAATACCGCTCTTTGTTGAACCAAAGGAGTTTTTACCAAGTCTTTCTTCCTCGTAGCAATCAAAGGCAACATGGTATGGCATAACAATCTGTGCTCTGTCAGAAATCAAAATCTTTGGTTCAGGTACACCCCTGTCCTTAAGTTCTTTCATTTCCTTAACAAAGTTTTCTACAGAAAATGCAACACCGTTGCCTATTACATTTGTAACATTGCTGTTAAAGACGCCGGACGGAAGCTGATGAAGTGCGAATTTTCCGTAATCATTTACTATGGTGTGACCTGCGTTAGCTCCACCCTGAAAACGGATAACAACATCGCTGTTCTGTGCAAGAACATCTGTTATTTTTCCCTTACCTTCATCTCCCCAGTTTGCGCCTACAATAGCTTTAACCATTTATGTAACATCCTTTCAAAATGTTT
>JBJEOU010000066.1:0-12052 GCA_051880875.1 Ruminococcus sp.
TTTTTCACTCCCTCAGTCGCCTTTGGCGACAGCTCCCTCATCCGATGGAGCCTTTTTGTATCCTCAAGGTCTATCAAGTATTACAGGGTGTAAATGTATCTTTAAGTTGACGATATATTGAACAAAAATAGATAAAATCAATAACTTTACAGAAAAAATGTATTGTGCTATAATGATGAATAATGTATAATATTGTACAAGTGATAGTATGTCATATTGAATTTTAATTGTTTTAAGGGAGAAAAATAAAATGGCGGTTAAAGTTACTTTACTTACACATACACCTATGCCCGAGCAGACTGTTGCTATGGCGGCTAAGCTTTGCTACTCACCCTCAGGGATTGAGGATTTAAGGGACGGTCTTACAGAGGAGAAAACTACCGCTTTCCTTGATATGCTCAGCGATTTGGGACACGGCAGTCCTATGGAGCATGCCTCATTTACCTTTGGAATTGAGGGCATTTCAAGAGCCTGCTCACACCAGCTTGTTCGCCACAGAATTGCATCATACAGTCAACAGTCACAGAGATATGTAGACGGTACAAAGTTTGAGTTTGTAACCCCTCCCGAAATTGAGGACTGCCCCGAGGCATATGAAGCCTACAAAGAGGTTATTGATATGCAAAGCCTGGCGTACACAAAAATCCGTGACGCTTTGGTTGTGAAATATATAAATGAATACAAGGGCGAAGAACAGTCCGGAAGTAAGGATGAGATTATTAATTCTTTTAAAGAAGAAAACAAGGCGAAGTGCAACGCATTTATAAAGAAGGCAAACGAGGACGCAAGATTTGTCCTGCCAAATGCCTGCACAACCAAGATTGTCTGCACCTTTAACGCAAGGAGCCTTTCCAACTTCTTTGCCCACAGATGCTGTAACAGAGCCCAGTGGGAAATCCGTCAGGTTGCAGAGCAAATGCTCCTTGAATGCCTTAAGGTTGCCCCAACACTTTTCAAAAACTGCGGACCGTCCTGCCTGTTCGGACCTTGCCCCGAGGGCAAAATGAGCTGTGGCAAAATGAAAGAAATGAGAGAAAAATATGGCAGGTAAAATTATTGTTATCGAGGGTCTTGACGGAAGCGGAAAGGCTACCCAGACAGACCTTTTGTATAGAAAACTACTTGAACAGGGAAAGAATGTTAAGAAGCTCACATTCCCCTGCTACGAAAGTGAAAGCTCAGCACTTGTGAGGATGTACCTTGGGGGAGAACTGGGAAGTAATCCCGACTCCGTTAACCCCTACCAGGCATCTGCCTTTTATGCAGTGGACAGGGTAGCATCCTTTCTAAAGGACTGGAAAAGTGACTACGAAAAGGGCACAATATTTCTTTGTGACCGCTACTCCACCTCAAACGCAATCTATCAGCTTAGCAAGCTGAATGAAAGTGAATACAATGACTTCCTCAACTGGCTCAATGATTTTGAACATAATAAGCTGGGTATTCCAAGGGCAGACTATGTTGTGTACCTTGATATGCCCACAGAGGTGAGCCAGAAGCTGATGTCCAAGCGCTACAAGGGTGACGAGGGCAAAAAGGATATTCACGAAAAAAATGAGGATTTCCTAAAGAAGTGCCGAATGGCATCAAGCTACTGCGCCAAAGCCCTTGACTGGGAAGTGGTGCTTTGTGCAGAAAATGGTGAACCCAAGACTATTGAAGAAATTGCAAACGAGGTTTATTCCAAAGTAGAGGGTAAGATTTGATTTTTTATGTTAGATTTCCGAAAACCTGATATTGATGACAAATTAAAATATCAAACAGCCCTTGAAAGGTCAGATTTTCAGGGTTGCGACTGCTCCTTTGCAAACATCTACCTTTGGCGTGACAGATACAACATAAAAATCGCCTTTAAAGGTGACTATGTTTTTATTGCCTATTTTGATGGGAACAAGCCTGTGGGTTACTCAATGCCCTTTGGCGGTAATGACACACTTTGGGCGATAAATGAAATTTTAACTGACGCAAAGGAAAGAGATGCACAGGACTTTGAAATCGGTCTGCTTACAGACAGAATGGTTAGCGAAATAAAAACCATTTTCCCAGACAGATTTGTCTTTGAAGAAACAAGGGATGAGGCGGATTATATCTATCTGCAACAGGACCTTGCAAATCTCAGCGGAAAAAAGTACCACGGCAAGCGTAACCACATCAGCCAATTTTTAAGGAGTTACCCTGACTACAAGTATGTACCACTAAGCCGTGAGAATTTTTCCGACGCCCTGCTGGTTGCCGCCAAGTGGTGCAATGACCGTGAGGACATTGACGGCGAGGAGTTCGGCTCTGACTATCCCGCCATTGAGGACGCATTCCTTTACTTTAATTCCCTTGGACTTTTCGGCGGTGTGCTTTATGTGAGTGGCAACGCTGTTGCAATGACAATAGCCTCAAAAATCCGTGGGGACATCTGTGATGTGCATTTTGAAAAGTCCGTCATTGACGGGGGTTACGCTGTGATTAATAACGAACTTGCCAAAACCCTTGCTGACTATAAATATATTAACAGGGAAGAGGATATGGGTCTTGAAGGACTTAGGAAAAGCAAGCTGTCCTACAAGCCATACACCATTTTGATGAAGTATAACGCAAAGCCGGTGAAGTGATGATTGAATACACATTGGACAGCCTTAGCTGTGTTAACAGCCTTAAAAAGCTGTGGATAAGCGCCTTTGACGACACTTCTTCCGGATTCAGAACATTTGTAAAACACAACAAAAAGAATTTCAGAATATATACTGCAAAGAATAACGGTGACACCGTTGCAATGCTCTACCATATTCCCTGTGAAACTTCCGGTGAAAAGGCGCATTATCTCTACGGTGCCGCCACAGATGAAAAGTTCCGAAACAGAGGAATTATGGGAAAGCTGATAGATTTCAGCCTAAATGACGCTGTGAATTACGGAGAGAAATTTTCCTTCCTTTATCCGGCAGACGACCATCTTTACGGCTACTACAAAAGGTTTGACTACGAGAGGAAATGCTTTTCCAAGACAAAGACAATTTCAAGGGATGAGCTTGTTCACATTGCGGAATATCCTGTTTTCTGTGTTTCAATGAGCGTGCAGGGTATGTCAAGGCTGAGGAATGAAGAACTGAGTGGCAATGCTCTTAAATTTAACGATGACTATATGAAGTATTCTGTTGCTGTTACCAAAAACGGCGGAGGATACGTTGTGTGCAGTGAAAAGGGTTATGCCCTTGTTCAGCAGGAGGAGTTCGGTCACTGTGTGATTTCGGAGATGTTCTGTACAAGTGATGATATATACCCACTTTTAGGGGAACTGCTGAAGAAATCAAAGGCGGAAAAGTTCACATTCAGCTATCCGCCTTCACTTAAAATCTTTGATGATGAAGATATAGCGGAGGACGGAATGGTAAAATTCCTGTCCGACACAAAATTACCCGAGGCATATATCGGGTTAAGGAATTTATAAATTAGTAATCTGTAAAGGAGTTTTTACTATGGTATATGTATTTTTAGCTGACGGCTTTGAGGAGGTTGAGGCTCTGGCCCCTGTTGACATGCTCCGCCGTGGCGGTGTGGAGGTTACAACAGTTGGTGTGGGCAAAAAGTCCTTAAAAGGCAGATCCGATATTACAGTCAATGCCGATATTGTTACAGATGACTTTGAATTAAAGGATGTAGAGGGTGTTATTCTCCCAGGCGGTATGCCAGGCACACTTAACCTTGAAGAGTCAGAGGTTGTAAACTCCGCACTTGAATATGCCTACGAAAATGACCTTTTAATCGGTGCAATCTGTGCCGCACCATCAATTCTGGGACACAAGGGTTACCTTAAGGGCAAGTCAGCCACCTGCTATCCCGGCTTTGAGGACACCTTTGACGGGGGTAAATACACAGGCGACTCCGTAACCGTTTGCCAAAACATCATCACAGGCAAGGGTGCAGGTGTTGCAATTGACTTTGGACTTGCACTACTCCAGTACCTAAAAGGCGAAGAAACTATGAAAAAGGTGTACGATTCAATACAATGTCCAGACTAAACGTTACAGATATTAAAACCCAAAAAGAAAATATGAGAAAAACCCTTAAAGAGGCAAGGAAAAGTATTCCCGCTGACAGAAAGCACAGTGCCGATGTGGAAATATGTGCAAGGTTCCTTATGACTGAGGACTACATTAACACAGACCTTGTCCTGCTCTATGCCTCAAAGGATGACGAGATTGACACCACCCCCATTATCTACGCCTGTCTTGCCAATCACAAAAGGGTGGGACTTCCACGGTGCAACGGCGAAATCCTTGACTTTTACTACATAAACAGTATGGACGACCTTACTGTCGGCTCCTTTGGAATTATGGAGCCTGATGTTAAGAAGTGTAAGAGAATTTTGGATTTCAGAGAAAGCATACTGGTTGCCCCGGGGCTTGGCTTTAGCCCTGACGGAAGCAGAATAGGCTACGGACGAGGATATTACGACAGGTTTATATCCCACTACAAGGGCAAGGTTTTCGGACTTTGCTACCACAGCCTTGTAAAACTTAATATCCCTGTGGAGGAAACAGACGAAAAAATAAATGTTTTAGTCACAGAGAAATATACCAGAAACATCTGATTGAAGGTGCAATATGAGTAATAACAACAGAGAACTTAACGAAAGTGAATTAAAGCTAAGGGAGGAAAGACGGAAAAAGGTTGAGTCCTTCCATATGCATATTGACGACTCCCTTCTTGACGCTCCCTATGAGCCGAAAAAGGAGCAGTCAAGGCGGAAAAAGAACCAGCAAAGGCAGGAGGAAAGCCTTAGCGAAAGTCAGGAGCTTAATTCATTCAGCGGAGGAAAAACAAGAGCCGAAGTTGAAAAGGATATGAAAAAGGCGGACAAGCGCCAGCAGAAAGAGGCTAAAAAGAGGGAAAAGCGCAAGTCCAAAAAGAACAAGAGAATTTTCACCACCATATGGCTGATTATGGTCATTATGGCGGGTGTGATTTTGTCACGCTTTATCCTTACAGGACTTAACGATATGCTGGCAATCTCCCGTCCTGAGGCAAACGAGGTTACAATCAAAATTACCAAAGAGGATAATCTTGACGATATTGTTGACATTCTTTACAAGAACGGAATTATCAAAGAGCCAAACTTCTTTAAATTCTATGCCAATATGAAGAATGCAGAGGAATATATCGAGAGGGGAACTTTTCAGCTCAAGACAAATCTGGACTACGAGGCTATCATAAACTACCTTGAAAGTCCTTACAACAACGAAAAATCAGTTTCGGTACAGATTACCGAGGGCATGAGCGTTGTGGAAATTGCCAATAAGCTGGAAAAGGCAGGTGTTACCGCCGACAAGCAGGATTTCCTTGATATGTGCAACAGCGACGAATTTGACGACGATTACGACTTCATCAAGGACCTTGGCAAGGCATCCTCAAACGGCAGATACTACAAGCTGGAGGGTTACCTCTACCCAGACACCTACACATTCTATGAGGACGAGGACCCGTCCCTTACTGTAAGCCGTATGCTCAGCAACTTTGCAACTAAAAATGTTAACACACTAAGCACAACAGACGGATACAAAAAGAAGGTTTCTGTTGAGGACAGGGCACTTGACACAGGCTACACCTTTGACCAGATTATGACAATCGCCTCCCTTATTCAGGCTGAGGCGGCAAACACCAAGGATATGTACAATGTAAGCTCAGTTATTCAGAACAGACTTGAGGCAGGTAATGCATCAGACTACGCTAAGCTTAACCTGGACTCCACTATCTACTATCCTTACCGTGACAAAGACTCTGTTCCAAGCTCAATGGGCGGAAAGAAGTTCAAGAGCACCTACGACACATATGAGATTATCGGTCTGCCCAAGGGCCCAATCTGTAACCCAAGTGCTGAGGCTATAGATGCGGCTATCAACCCTAACGACACCGACTACTACTACTTCTGCCACGATGTAGATACAGGTGAGGCATACTATGCTACAACTATGGACGAACATCAGTATAACCTTTCAATAAGTGGTAATTTATCATGATAAAACCGGAAATATTAGCCCCGGCAGGGGATATGGAGTGCCTTAATAACTCCCTTAAATTCGGTGCAGACGCTGTTTACCTTGCCGGCAAGCAGTTCGGTATGCGTACTGCATCCAAAAATTTTGACAATGACGAGCTGAAACAGGCAGTAGAACTGGCTCATTCCTTTGGCAGTAAGCTGTACATCACAATCAACACTCTGCCAAGAAATAACGAAATTGAGGTTCTGCCCGACTTCCTCGGATATGCACAGGAAATCGGCGTTGACGCCTTTATCATAGCCGATTTAGGTGTGTTTGAGCTTGCAAAAAAGTATGCACCAAAGGTGGAAAGGCATATCTCAACCCAAGCCGGAATTGTAAACTCAGAAACAGCCACAGCATGGTACAATATGGGTGCATCAAGGGTTGTCCTTGCAAGGGAAATGACCTTTGACGACATTGCAGATATAAGGGCAAAAATCCCAAAGGAGCTGGAAATCGAGTGCTTTGTACACGGTGCAATGTGTGTTTCCTTCTCCGGCAGATGCCTTATCAGCAGTTATATGACAGGTAGAGACGCCAACCGTGGAGACTGTGCTCAGCCCTGCAGATGGAAGTACCATCTGTATGAGGAAAACAGGGAGGGTCAGTTCTTCCCTGTGGAGGAGGCTGACGGAGGCACATACCTTTACAACAGCCGTGATATGTGTATGATTGACTATATTCCCGATCTTGTAAAAAGCGGAATTTCTTCCCTAAAGATTGAGGGCAGGGCAAAGAGTGCATATTACTGTGCTGTTACGACAAATGCCTACCGCCACGCACTTAACGACTATATGACTATGGGGGAAGATTACACCCTAAAGCCATGGATAAAGGAAGAGCTTGAAAAGATAAGCCACAGGGAATATAACACAGGTTTTTACCTTGGTGGCGAGCCGGGACAGGTTACCTCCAACGGCGGTTACATCCGCCACTATGACATTGTGGCGGTGTGTGAGGAAAGTGACAAAAACACCAGCAGTATCACCCAGCGAAATAAATTTTTTGTGGGGGATACCCTTGATGTTCTTCCGCCATCGGGAATACCATTTACAACTGTGTGTACAGGTCTTGTAAATAAATACGGTGAAAGTGTACAGAGCGCTCCCCACGCAATGGAGAGTCTTACAATGACCACCGACAAGGAAATTCCGCCCTCATCCGTAATTCGCAAAAAGCGTTCTTGACAATTCATATTTGGTGGATTATAATAAAAAAGATAGGTCAAAGGCTGTGACCGAGGAGAATATAGCATTTGCTTTTTCAGAGAGGGCAGGTTTGGTGCAACTGCCTAAGGCAAGGTTATTGAGCCACCTTGGTAGCTCCGTATGATGAATACGGCGTATTTCTGCGTTAAAGAGTCCGAGAGGTAGTATTTTTTAGATACTGCAAGTAGGGTGGTACCACAGGAATATTCCTGCCCCTAGTTTAGGGGCAGGTTTTTTGTTTTTTACTAGAATTTTTAATTTGAGATAGGAGAGTAAAACAATGAAGTGGACAGGACTTAATGAATTAAGAGAAAAATTCCTTTCATTTATGGAGTCAAAGGGATGCTTAAGACTTTCTTCTTTTCCGTTGATTCCAAAGGACGACAACAGCCTGCTTCTCATTAACAGCGGTATGGCACCAATGAAAAAGTATTTTACAGGTGAGGTTACACCACCCAAAAAGAGGGTTACAACCTGCCAGAAGTGTATCCGTACACCTGACATTGAGGAGGTTGGTATCACCGACCGTCACGGAACATACTTTGAAATGCTGGGCAACTTCTCTTTTGGCGACTACTTTAAGAGAGAGGCAACTGCCTGGGCATGGGAATTCTTTACAGAGGTGCTGGAAATCCCAAAGGAAAAGCTGTATGTTTCCATTTACGAAAATGACGACGAGGCTTACAACATCTGGACTAAAGAGGTAGGTGTTGAAAAGAGCCATATGGTTCGCCTTGGCAAGGAGGATAACTTCTGGGAGCACGGAAGTGGTCCCTGCGGTCCTTGCTCAGAAATTTACTATGACCGTGGAGAAGAACACGGCTGTGGCAAAGAGGGCTGTGCAGTAGGCTGTGACTGCGACAGATTTATGGAGGTGTGGAACCTTGTGTTCACCCAGTTTGACAGCGACGGAAAGGGCAACTACACTCCACTTGACCACCCCAATATCGACACAGGTATGGGTCTTGAAAGACTTGCCTGCGTAATGCAGGGTGTTGACAATCTGTTCCTTGTTGACACAGTTCAGAATATTATGAAGCACGTTTCTTCCATAGTTGGTGTTGAGTACGGCGAAAGTGAAAAGACCGATATTTCCCTTAGAGTTATCACCGACCATATCCGCTCCACAACCTTTATGATTGGTGACGGTGTAATGCCGTCAAACGAGGGCAGGGGATATGTTCTCAGACGACTTCTTAGAAGAGCCGCCCGTCACGGAAGAATTTTAGGCTACACAAAGCCTTTCCTCTACAAGGTTGCAGATACGGTTATCAAAGAAAACGAGTCAGCTTATCCTGAACTTCGTGAAAAGAGAGATTTCATCATCAAGCTCATTGAGGTGGAGGAAGATAACTTCAGCCAGACTGTCAACCAGGGCATTCAGATGCTTGAAACAATTATTATGCAGGACGATACAAAAGTTCTTTCAGGTGACGACGCCTTTAAGCTGAACGACACCTTCGGTCTGCCAATTGACCTTATCAAGGAGATTGTTAACGAATCCGGTATGTCAGTTGACACAGAAAGGTTCAAGTCACTTCTTGATGAGCAGAAAAAGCGTTCCAGAGATGCAAGAAAAAATGCAGGTGAGGACGCATGGATTTCCGACAGCACCGACCTTACCGACATTGAGCCTACAGTTTTTACAGGCTACAAGGTTACTATGAACGAGGCAAAGGTTGTGGGAATTGTTAAGGACGGCGAAAGAGCCTTGGCACTTGCAGAAGGAGAAAGCGGTGTTGTTATCCTTAACAAAACTCCATTCTATGCCGAAAGCGGCGGACAGGTTGGTGACACAGGTATCATCAACAATGACGATATGGTTGTAACCGTTAAAAACACCACCAAGGACGCATCGGGAATTTTCCTCCACAGAGTAACAGTTGAAAAGGGTGTTGTCACAGTTGACGATGTTGTTCAGGCAAAGATTGACGCAAAAAGAAGAATGAACATCACCCGTAACCACACAGCGGCTCACCTTTTGCAGGCGGCATTAAGGGAAATTTTAGGCACTCATGTTGAACAGGCAGGTCAGTATGTAAGTGACGACTATTTCAGATTTGACTTCACCCACTTTGAGGCTCTCACTCAGCAGGAAATCGAAAGTGTTGAAAACCTTGTAAACGAAAAAATCCTTGAACAACTTGACGTTGTTTCTGAGGAAATGAGCATAGACGAGGCTAAAAAGCTGGGCGCTATGATGCTGTTCGGCGAAAAGTACGGCGACAGGGTTCGTGTTGTAAACGCAGGTGACTTTTCCCTTGAATTCTGCGGTGGTACTCATGTAAATAACACCTCAAACATCGGACTTTTCAAGATTAAGTCAGAAAATTCCGTAGCATCAGGCGTTAGAAGAATTGAGGCTGTAACAGGTGAGGGAGTGCTGAACTACCTTGACAGCGTCTTGTATGTTGTGAACAAATGCACAGAGGCTCTCAGGCTGAACAATCCTCGTGAGCTTGTTCAGGGCTCAATCCGTATTGCCGAGGAAATGAAAGCCAAGGACAAAAAGATTGATGAGCTTAACAAGAAGATTGCACAGAATGCAACACAGGATTTGTTCAAGAATGCAAAGAGATACAAGGGTGTACGCATTATCTCCGTTGCAATCAACGATGCAACAACAGATATGCTTCGTGATGTTGCGTCAAGAGCTGTTGACAACAAGCCTATGACAGTTATTGTACTTGCAGGTATTTCCGGCGAAAAGGTAACATTCATCTGTGCTTGCGGAAAGGATGCAGTTGCCCACGGACTAAAGGCGGGTGACATTGTCCGCCAGGTTGCACAGGTTGCCGGCGGTAACGGCGGCGGCAAGCCAAATATGGCTATGGCAGGCGCAAAGGACATCACCAAAGTCGATGACGCAATCATCGCAACAGAGGAAATCATCCACAAAATGGTTGACGACCTGGGTATTGAATGATTAATGTAAATAAAATATAAGTAACAACAAATGCTCCTCTTTAAAAAAGGGGAGCATTTGTTAGTAGTATATTAGTGTTGGAGTAGGTATTTTGAGTTGCAGACAGCCTCCACCAGATGGGGGAGGGGGACCGCTTGCGGTGGAAGGAGGGAAAAAGTGTTCTCTTTATCTCTCTTTGTCCTTAGAAGATAGTGCGGTTATATGTTCTGACTCAAACCTTGTTATCTAACGACAAACCAAGATATATTGACTACTTTTTCACTCCCTCAGTCGATGGAGCTTTTGACAAAAGAACAAGACCGGAGCGTAAACTCCGGTCATACTTTTAAATATAAAATATCTATCAGACTGCTCTTGTAACCTTACCTGAACGTAAGCAACGGGTGCAAGCGTAAACACGCTTAGGCTGACCGTCCACAATAGCCTTAACTCTCTGTACATTTGGCTTCCAAGTTCTGTTTGAACGCCTATGTGAGTGAGATACCTTAATACCAAAAGTAACGCCTTTACCGCAGAATTCACATTTTGCCATGCGTCTGCACCTCCTTAGCAATGATTAGTCATATATGTTTTGCAACTATGATATAATAACAGATATTTCTTTGTTTTGCAAGTGTTTTTTGAAATTTGTGCAGAAAAAGTCAAATATATCTTATTATCCTTGTAATTTTCGGATTAATAAGTTATAATTGTATGAATAATAATATTTGAAAATAGGTGAAGATATGTTAAGTGAGCTATTAAATGCTTTGCGTGGAGGCAGTGTTGATTTTGCCTCAATAATGATGCAGTTAATTGCACTTCTTGTTATTATATTCTTAGTTTTGCCCTTTCACGAATGGGCACACGCCTTTACAGCACTAAAGCTGGGGGACACCTCTGTAAAGTACAGGGGCAGACTTTCCCTTAATCCCCTTGCACACATTGATGTTTTAGGCTCAATTTTCCTTCTGTGCTTTGGCTTTGGCTGGGCAAAGCCTGTGCCCATTGATTCAAGGAATTTCAAGAATGAAAAGGTTGGTATGGCTATAACCGCAGTTATGGGGCCTGTTGCAAACCTTGTTGCCGCCCTTGTGGGTCAGCTGATAGTTTATGCAGTCCTTGCCCTAAGTCCTGCATTCTTCGTCACCTCACAGGTTGGGTACTACATCTATATGTTCCTTAGCTACTATGTAACGGTGAACATCTACCTTGCTGTGTTTAACCTTATTCCTATTCCCCCTTTGGACGGGTCAAAAATTCTCTTTGTTTTTCTCCCGGACAAGGCTGTAAACTTCTTCTATCAGTACGAAAGATACATTATGCTTGTCCTCTTTGCACTTCTCTGGATGGGATTTTTAAGCAGACCTCTTATGTATCTCAGCAGTTTTGTATATGACGGCATCAGCTTTATTGCAAGACTTCCTTTTTTATGGGCGTTATGATAATGAGTAGTATTGTAAATGAAAAAACTTCAACAGGCATAAATCCGTCAAATATTGATTATGGTGACGACAAGCACAAGCTACTTTACCACACAGATGTGTTTGACGGCCCTCTTGACTTGCTCCTTACACTTATTGCAAAAAATAAAATCGACATTTGCGACATTGTTATCTCCGACCTGATTGACCAGTATCTTGAGCAAATTAAGCTTATGCAGGAGAAAGAGATGGACATCGCCTCGGAATTTTTACAGATGGCAAGCAGGCTTGTGTACATCAAGTCCGTAATGCTGTTGCCAAAGTACGAGGAAGAGGCTGAGGAACTTAAGAAGGAACTGACAGGACAGCTCATTGAGTATCAGCTTTGCAAGGAGATAGCCTTGATGCTGTCCGAGGAAATCAGCTTTGGCTACTTTACAAAAGAGCCAAGCAAGATGAACTTTGACACCACCTACGACAGAAGTC